>JAKSTT010000075.1 GCA_024413635.1 Treponemataceae bacterium
AGTTTCTGGTCTGACAGTTTTTTCGTACTGCCAGATTTTTCATGTTCTTCAAGAATCAAACGGATTTCTTCCTTAACGGCCGTCTTACTCAGCGTATCAGCGCCCGTTGACTCATCCTCTGCAGGACGGGCAGCAGCTACCCCGCTGGTAAAGAATTCGCGGATTTCCATCATGCCCCACTCAGTCCGTACATATTTCCCGTTGGCAATGCGGCTGACGGTGGTTTCATGTACCCCTATTTCTTCTGCAATCTGCGCCATGGTCATTGGTACCAGATACCGTTTACCCTTATCAAAAAACGATTCCTGACGGGCAACGATGGCAGTTAAGGCGTTGAATACCGTGAGGGTCCGCTGTTCTATGGCATTCAGAAACAGCCGGGCCTGCTGCACGGCATCCCTGGCAAAGCGGGCAGCCTCGCCTTTTTCGGCACCCATATCAACAAAATCCTGAGCAATGGCAACTTCCGGCAGGATTCCTTTATTCATTTCGATGATAAACCGGGGACTGCCATCTTCCAGTTCATCGGCAGTGGCACGGCGGATGCGGGCATCAGGACTGACAAATACCGGTTCGTTGCCGCTTTCAAATTCCTGGGCCGGATTCGGATTCAGTGTCCGGATAAACTCTATGGCTTCCGTAACTTCTGACACCTCACGTTTCAGTTTTTTAGCGATGGCACCGGGACGTTCGTTTTCAAGCAGCGAAGGATACAGTTCCAGAAGCAGCAGCGTCAGTTCCGGAGCATTACCGGTTTCCCGCGCCTGTACCAGAAGGCTTTCTGCCGGATTTCTTACGCAGACGCCTACCGGATCAAACTGATGGAGGATTTCCAGAACCTGACCGGCATCTGCCAGGGTCTGCCCCTTTTCCAGCAGGGTTTCCACCGGCTCGACAAAATAGCCGTGGTCATCAGTATCCTCAATGATGCGCTGGGCCAGTTCATAGGTTTTCTGCGGCAGATCATCAAATTTCCGGCATACGGCCAGCTGTTCCAGCAGGTGTTCCTGCAGGGTTTCGCCCTTTCCCGGCGCAGCTTCCAGCAGTGCCTGATGGGTATCACTGTCGCCGGCAGAGGTAATGCGCCGTTCCCGGATAATCTCAATGGCAGGATTTTTCTGTACCTCTTCATAAATAGCCTCGCTCAGGTCATCAACGGGCATGGCCAGTAAATTGATGGTCTGTATCATCTGAGGCGTTAGTTTCTGGGCTTGAACCATCCGGGTGGACTGGCTCAGGGAAAGCTGAGGCATAGCAGAAGTATAGCGCAAAGAAAGGTGATGTGGTACAGTTTTTAGACATGAACACCTCTACCCAATTTGCCGTTACCATTCCCTCAATTCTGCTGCCCAAAGAGGGCACTGATTACGCTGCCTGGTCATGCATTGCCTGTGACCAGTTTACCCAGGACCGGGAGTACTGGGCCGGCTGCGAAAAAGCCGCTGAAAACAAACCTTCAACCCTGCATATTACCCTGCCGGAAGTATACCTGAATGATCCTGATAAACCGGCGCGCATTGAAAAAATCAAGGAAACCATGAAGCAGTACTCATCAGATGTTTTTGCTGATCCGTTACATGGCTTTGTCTATATTGAACGCACTACCGCCTACGGCAGAAAACGCAAGGGACTGGTAGCCGCCATTGATCTTGAAACCTACGAGTGGAAGCCCTTCTCTACTGCCCTGATCCGCGCAACAGAAGCCACCATCGTTGACCGTATTCCACCCCGCATGGAAATCCGCCGCGGCGCTGCAGTAGAAACACCTCATATCATGCTGCTGGTAAATGACCCGGAAGGCCTTCTGGTAGAAGCCAGTGGAGCACGGGCAAAAAAACGTGATTCTGAAAACGGCGTACCGCCACTGTACGACACCAAACTGATGATGAACGGTGGCAGCATTACCGGTTGGGCCATTGAAAGCGAACAGGAAACCGGCCTGATTTTTGATGCGCTGAAAACCTTAAAGGAACAGCAGACCCAGGCTGACGGATCTTCATTCCTGTTTGCCGTAGGAGACGGAAACCATTCACTGGCAACTGCAAAGGCTGTGTGGGATGAATACAAGGCTGCCCACTCTGATGACGCTGACATTGAAAACCATCCGGCCCGCTTTGCCCTGGTTGAAATCGTCAACATTTACGATGACGGGCTTACTTTTGAGCCGATTCACCGGGTTATGTTCAACACTGATATTGGCCCCCTGACAGCAAACCTGTGCGGTGCATTCAGTGGACGGCCACATGACTGCGGTTCAGAAGAAGAACTGGCAGACGTGGTGGCAAAGAACCTGAACGGATTCGGCATGACCTGGACCGATGCAGACGGCAAGGCACACTACCGGTTTATTGATACTACCCTGCCGGTTGAGGACCTGCTGGTAAGCCACCTGCAGCCCCAACTGGACAGTTTTCTGAAAGACCATCCGGCAGAAATTGACTATATCCACGGAACGGAAGAAGTATTCCGCCTGGCTGCAAAACCCGGTGCCCTGTGCCTGCTGCTGCCACCTATTGCAAAGGAAAGTTTCTTCAGTACCATTGCCGGTAACGGCCCACTGCCCCGCAAAAGTTTTTCCATGGGTGAAGCCACTGAAAAGCGCTACTACCTGGAGTGCCGGAAACTGTTCGGATAACTGGTACGAGAGTATCTCCTGACGGACATTTGTAAACAGAGTATGAAAATACGATAAGGAAGGCAGATTCTGACAAAAACTGTTGCAGGCCGGTTCAATAGTTTCCTATCCGGCCTGCACCTGTAGCGACGCTAGCGAGCGGTTTTGGCAGAATCTGACTGACTGGTAGTATTTTCATATGTTGCTATTCAGAGGTGTCTGTCAGGGAATACTTCCGAAACTTTTCGGATAACTGGTACTGAAAGTATAAAAACCGGGTATGAAAGTTATATCGGTAACTGCCATCCGGTTATACCCTTTAATGCAGAGTACAGATACGGTGATGTATCTGTGCCCGCATTGGAGGACATATGAAAAAAATTGCACGTTCCGCAGTTGCTGCAATTCTCTGCGGCGCAATGATTCTGGCCTTTACCGGTTGCGGTAAAAAGTCAGATGCATCAGCTTCTGCCAGCAAAGGCGAAGTAGAAAAAATCAAGATCTTTATTCCAACCTCAGGCACAACTGATGATATGGCCATGGTTATGGAAAAAGTAAACGAAATTACCCGCGAAAAAATCAATGTAGAAGTTGAATTTACCACCTACCAGTTTGGTCAGTGGTTCCGTCAGTACTCACTGTTCCTCAGTGGTACCGAAGATCTTGATGTTCTTGCTAACTACGGTGGTTACCTGAACGCAGTTTCCCAGGGTGCCGCTTACGATCTTACTGACCTGCTGCCCAAATACGGCAAAGACATTATTGCCCTTGAAGGAGATTCCCTGAAAGGCGGTGTTGTTGACGGTATCCAGTATGCAATCCCGATTTACGCATCATACTCATGGACCATGGGTATTCTGTACCGTGCTGATGTAGTACGTGAACTGGGTCTTGAAGACATGGTTGCCTCTGTTAAAACCCTGGAAGACTGGGGAAAAGTACTGGCCGTTGTAAAAGAAAAGAAACCAAACATGACTCCGTTTGTACGCAACAACGGCGGCACCACTCCTAACTTCCAGTACGGTACCTGGGATGACCTGGGTAACTACTACGGTGTTCTCATGAACCCGACCAAATCAACCAACGTTGAAAACCTGTTTGAAACAAAAGAATACCGCGAACTGTGTGACGTTATGCACAGCTGGTACAATGCAGGCTACGTAAGCCGTGATATCCAGACCCAGACTGACGGTTTCCCGGTTCTGACCAAAAACGATGCTGCATTCTCTACCCTGGGACAGGCTGACTTCAACACCAGTTTCTACCAGACCACCACCTGTAACCGTGAAATCGGTGTAGTTCTGCTGGGTGAACCAGTAAACCGCACCTACAACAACGTAACCTACACCGTTATGTCTAACTCAAAACATCCTGAAGCTGCCGTAAAATTCCTGAACCTGTGGTTCTCTGACCGCGAAGTTGGTAACCTGATTGCTTACGGTATTGAAGGTGTTCACTACAAACTGAATGAAAACGGCATGGGTACCTACGTGGATGGCCAGAACGCTTCAAACTGCCCGTACCACACTGGTGCCGGTATTTCCAACATCAACCGCATCCGTTGGGAAACTGAAAACCCGGACTATGAACAGCTGCTGGTTGACTTCAACAGTAAAGCCGGCAAATCAAAAGCTCTTGGTTTTGCATTCAACACTGAATCAGTTACCAATGAGATTACCCAGCTGGACAACATCTGCAGTAAATACCAGATTGGTCTTGAAACCGGTGCTCTGGATCCAGCCGTATACCTGGATGAATTCAACAAAGCACTGAAATCTGCCGGTCTTGAGACCGTTATTGCAGAAAAACAGTCACAGGTAAACGCATTCATTAAATAAGCAATCGGCGTCATTCCGGATCACATCCTTGAACTATTCCTTATTAGCCAGATCCGGAATGGCGCTTCCTTTTCTACACTCAGCATGAGGTTTTCATGAAATCTAATTCGTTTCTTACCAAAATGAAGAAATACTGGCCATTCTATATTCTGGCCCTTCCCGGCTGCGCCTATTTCTTCATCAACAACTACATTCCAATGTCAGGGTTGATTCTTGCATTTTCAAAATACACCGTAAAAGGTGGTATTTATCACAGCCCTAAAGTAGGACTTGCCAACTTCAAGTTCCTTTTCAGGAGTAAAGACGCCTGGTTAATGATCCGGAATACCCTGCTGTATAACATCAGCTTTATCATATTGGGTACCCTGCTGGCAATTTTTATTGCCTATCTTCTTCATGAACTGAAGAATAAATATGCCCGCAAGGTATATCAGACCATCATCCTGCTTCCCGGTCTCCTTTCCATCATCATCGTTTCCTATCTGGTCAATGCCCTGCTGGCCGGTGATACCGGTTATCTGAATACCCATGTATTCAAGGCACTGAATATTGAAACCATTCCATTCTACAGCCAGCCAAAGTACTGGCCGTTCATTCTGGTCTTCGTACACCTGTGGCAGATGGCCGGAACCAACTGTATCCTGTACCTGGCTACCATGTCCGGTATTGACCCCTGTCTGTATGAAGCTGCAAGCCTTGACGGTGCCGGACGATGGAACAGTTTTGCCCATGTTACCTTCCCCAGCCTGATCCCCACCATCATCACCCTGACGATCCTGTCAGTCGGTAAAATCTTCAACTCGGATTTCGGGCTCTTCTATCAGGTGCCGATGAACAGCGGTGCCCTCATCGATATTACCCAGACCATTGATACCTACGTATATCGCGGACTTATGAACACTGCCAACATGGGTATGTCAGCTGCTGCCTGTTTCTATCAGTCCGTTGTCGGCTTTGCACTGGTACTCATTACCAACGCCATTATCCGCAAAGTACGCGCAGAAAGCGCTCTGTTCTAAAAAAGGAGATTCAGATGAAAGATAAAAACGATATGGTTTTCCAGCGGTTTGACCACATTATTCTGATTATCCTCAGCCTGCTGGTTGTATTTCCCCTGACACTGCTGGTTATGTCGTCAATCAGCGCAGAAGCAGATATTATCCAGACCGGATATAACCTGTGGCCAAAAAAATTCGATTTTTCTGCCTACCAGTATATTTTCTCGGAAGGAAGTATTTTCCATTCCTATATCGTAACCATCATGGTAACCATTATCGGAACTACTTTAAGTATCCTGGTTACTACCAGTATTTCCTATACCCTGACCATCAAAGAGCTGCCGGGTAGAAACATCATCAGTTTCCTTATTCTCTTTACCATGCTCTTTTCCGGAGGGCTGGTCCCCAGTTACATGATGTGGACCAAAATGTTCCATATCAAGAACACCATCTGGGCACTGCTGTTTCCATCCCTGCTCTGCAGTGCATTCCATGTCATGATTACCAAATCATACTTTCAGGAAAGCATCCCCAAAGAAATTCCGGAAAGTGCCCGCATTGACGGTATTTCTGAATTCGGTATCTATTTCCGCATGATTCTGCCCCTCAGTGTGCCGATCATTGCAACCATCGGATTCATGAAGGCACTGATGTACTGGAACGACTGGACCAACAGCCTGTACTACATTACCGACAAACGTCTGGTTGGCGTTCAGGCACTTCTGAACAACATGCTGACCGACGTACAGTACCTGATGCAGTCCATGGACTCATCCATGATTGCCACCGACGAAACGGCCGTACCGTCACTTACCCTGCGTACTGCCATTGCCGTTATCGGTATGCTTCCTATGGTTATCGCCTATCCGTTCTTCCAGAAATATTATCTGAAAGGCCTGACTATCGGCGCTGTAAAGGGATAAACCAGTGTATACTGAAGAATGTACACCATGAAGAGAAAATTCTACATCAAAGCCTATCTCAAGCAGTATTGGTTCTTTGTAACCATGGCCCTGGTAGTGGTGTATGTTCTTCTATACTTTTTCCTGTTCCAGAAATCCACCCGGGATTTTGAACATACCGTTACTGAAAACGTTGCCCACAGCCGGCAGCGTATTGAAGATTCGCTGTCAACGGCAGAAGGATTCCTGTACGAATCCCTGTTCAACAGTTCCCAGCAGCTGCCGGCCATTCCCTTGCGGGTACTTTCATCAACCTGCGATCCCCTGGATCTGGCTGTGGCTCAGAGCTCTACCCTGTCAGCCATTCAAAGTCTCCTCAGCTGGTCAGACTGTCTTGATTTTGTCCTGATACATGTACAGAACACCACCCTGGACAACGATTACTGGATTGAAATAGGAAATGACTATAACTATCAGCTGCGGCAGACGGTTAAATCCGCTTCAGCGCAGGACTTTTCCGTTCTGCATGTGCTGAATGATACCAATGCCTATGTCCTGTATCAGCAGTCAGGAATCAGCCAGGTATTCCGCATCCTTACTGATGAACACTGCACCATTCTTGCCGCCATATCACACCGGGCCATGCTTCAGAAGCTTGATCAGGTGCGGCTTGCTACCGATTCCATAGCATTCATCAGCGATGCAGACGGAAGTATTTTTGCCCATTCTGCACTGCCCGGCCTGCAGCAGCTGGCAACTGTTCCCCGGCACCGCATTGTCCGCCTTGGATTAGAAGATTACCTGACTACCATCGTGGTGTCGGAAAAAAGCGGACTGCAATTCGGTATGCTGACGCCCATGCACAGCATCCTGCGGGAACAGACCCTCAGTATCATCATTTTCCTTCTGCTGCTGTCATCCATGGCACTGTTTGTCATCCTGTTCTACCGCGTCATCAGCCATCATATTGTAGAACCGCTGGTCATCATTACCCGCTCCATGAACCAGTTTTCAGAAGATTTTGAACCGGTAGATGAATCATTCAAATCACAGGAGCTGTCCTTCCTGGCAGCAAACTACAATTCCATGCGGGAGCAGATTCAGCAGCTGAAAATTGAAAAATACGAGGCCCAGCTGGAAGCTCAGAAAACCTCCCTGCAATACCTGCAGATGCAGATACGCCCCCACTTTTATGCCAATGTACTGAACCTGATTTATGCCCTGGCAGAGCAGAAGGATTATGACCGCATTAAGGAACTGTCTGATGCCATTACCCGTTACTCCCGCTACCGCTTCCAGGATCCGGTGCAGCTGGTGGAACTGGAAAAAGAGCTGAACCATGTAAAAGCGTATAAGGTCATTCAGGATATCCGCTATCAGGGGAACATCACCTTTGCTTTTGATATTGAAGAAAAAGCCCTGACAGCCCTTATTCCGCCATTTATCATCCAGAATTTCATTGAAAACAGCGTAAAGCACGCCTATTCTGACGGGATTCCCCTGACCATCAGTCTGAAGGTGCATCTTGATTACACCACAGACCAGCTGGTCCTGACCATATCAGACAACGGTCCCGGGTATTCACCGGAAGTACTGGCCCGTCCCTGGGCAGAAAAAAGCGAAGCTGGACACCTGGGGCTGTCAAACGTCCATCTCCGGCTGGAATACATTTTTGAAGAAAACTTTGCCATCTCGCTGAAAAACGATAACGGAGCGGTGGCACAGATACACATTCCGTTTATTTCAGCAGAACTTGATATGCTGTAGGGGCAAAGGAGGATTCCATGGCACAGCGAACGTTTTCCATCCTGCTGGTTGATGACGAACAGCCGGCCCTTGAAGGGCTTGAAGCAGGACTCCATTTTGAGCAGCTGCATATTACCCGGATATACAAGGCATTAAGCAAAGATGCAGCCCTGCGCATTCTTGAAACCTGTTCCATTGACCTGGTGGTTACAGATATTGAAATGCCCCGCGGTAACGGCATTGAACTGGCAAGAGTCATCAAGGAGCAGTATCCTGATGCTCACGTGGTCTTTCTGACCGGTCATGCTGATTTTTCCTATGCACAGGAAGCACTGCGCCTGGGCATTGAAGATTATATCCTGAAACCGGTTTCATACCCTGAACTGGAATCGATTCTGGAACGGATAGAAGAGAAGATTCAGATTGAAGAACGGACGGCTGATTTTTCCGGTCTGGCAGAAGAAATCAATTCAGCAAGCCCGGAGAAGATTATTGATCAGGTAAAGAAAATCGTAGCGGAAAACATATCCGTAGGGAACCTGCAGCGCGATGAAATTGCCGCCATGGTGCATATCAGCCCGGGATATTTAAGCCGGGTGTTCAAGAAAGAAACCGGCATGTCCCTTTCTGACTACATCATGCAGAAACGCATAGCCGTGGCCAAGCAGCTGCTGGCAAAAACCGGACTTTCCATCACCGCCATCACCGAGCGCGTCGGGCTGAACTACTCGTCCTATTTTACGAAGATCTTTAAGGAACAGACGGGCCTTACCCCACAGGAATACAGAAACAACTCAAAGAAGGAGAAATTATGATAACGATTGAAAAAGAAACGAAATTCGGTACAATCCGCGGAACCGTAGAAGACGGTTGCCAGATATTCAGAGGAGTTCCCTATGCACAGGCTCCCGTCGGGGAACTGCGGTTCCGTAAGCCACAGCCACTGAAACCATGGACCGGCACCTACGACGCAACCACATACAAAGCACGCTGCATGCAGGCACCGGAACGCCCCGGCTTTTATAAAAAAGAATTCTACAGCGATGACCGCTTTTCTACCCCGGTAAGCGAAGACGGCCTGTTCCTGAATATCTGGGCACCGGATGAAGCCGTATCTGCCGGTAAAAAACTGCCTGTAGCCATTTACGTACACGGGGGCGCTTTCCTTGGCGGTGCCGGAAGTAACCTGCCCTTTGTCTGCACTCACCTGGCAAAAAGCGGCGTAATCGTAGTAACCATCAACTACCGTCTGGGTCTGTGGGGCTTTTTAAGTCATCCCTGCCTTGCAGAAAAAGGCGAAAATGCCGGCGGCGGTAACTTTGGTCTTTGGGACCAGCTGGCTGCCTTCCGCTGGGTAAAAGACAACATTGCCTCTTTTGGCGGCGATGCAGAAAACATTTCTGTATTCGGCCAGTCTGCCGGCGCCATGAGTCTGCAGGTGCTCAGCGTATGCAAGGCATCAGAAGGTCTCTTCAAGAACATGGTGCTGCAGAGTGGCGGCGGGTACCGGAATCCCCTCATGGCACACTACCCGACCGTAGAAGAAGCCTCTGAAGTTGCAGAAGAAGTTCTGGAGCTGCTGGGTTGCCCAAAAAACGCCTCCAACGAAGAAAAACGCCAGTGCCTTATGACCGCCACCAGCGATAAACTGCTGGAAGTATGCGGCCCCGTCATCGGGCACTCATTCCAGAGCGGCAAAGGATTTCCCTTTGTGCCGATTATTGACGGGGAACTGTTAACCGCCGATGTAAACGAACTGATTGACGCCGGCAAATACCTGGACATCAACTACTATCTGGGTGCCAACTCTCAGGATCTGACTGCCGAAAAAAGCACCGGACCTGAAGATAATCCGATGCACATGGGCAACATGGCCTTTGCAGAGAAAATCAATGCAGCCCGCAAAGCCGGCACTACCAGCGCCCAGGCTCAGGTATACTACTTTAAGCGCCAGCTCCCCGGTGACGATGCCGGAGCATTCCACTCTGCTGAACTGTGGTACGTATTCGGCAGTCTTGAATACTGCTGGCGTCCGCTGACTGAAGATGACCGGAAACTGTCTGACCGCATGATTGCCGACTGGAACGCATTCTTTACCACCG
>JAKSTT010000076.1 GCA_024413635.1 Treponemataceae bacterium
AAGCTTGCTGTTATTAGCGTGTTCGTTACTCATAGTCCGAACAGTATACGAAATCGTGAATATTTATGCAAATACGTTGACCGGCACGGACGGGCGGCTGGTGCTGCCGCACCACCGGGCTATCCGGGGTTCCGGCGTCTACCGCCCCTCCTATCCCTGCCGCAGAAGTTTTTACCGTTTATTCAACGCATAATGGGTATCGCTCGATGTTGAATGTAACGTTTTCTCACCACACCACCTTCTTTTCTGGCTATTGGTGTGATTTTTTTTCGCCATACCTGCAATTACTGCTATTTTCATACTCTTGTTTTCACACCCATTCTGACAGTAACTCTATTTTGGTGTGATTTTCTCCTGAAAATCATCTCACTACCCCCCCTGACTTTATTCGCTTGAGTGTGAATCTGCAAAAAAAAATCCCCGGCCAAAAACCGGGGACTTCATTATGAATGGGTGGATTTGTCGTGACGACAAGGCAGAAAAGTTCCCGAACGGGAAGTTTCCAAAAATGATGCTGGGATTTGGTGCACCACTATTAAGGGCGTGGGGATTTGGTGTGATAGCAAATCATAACGCAGCTAGCGCGCCAAAGGCACATGCCCTTATGCCTGGAGGGCAGTAACAGCTACAGTCAAGATAATATCTTCCACGTTACATCCGCGTGACAGGTCGTTCAGTGGTTTTGCAAAGCCCTGGCAAACAGGACCGATGGCGGTCCAGCCACCCATGCGCTGGCAGATTTTGTAACCGATGTTACCGGCGTTGATGTTAGGGAATACAAATACGTTGGCGTGTCCGGCAACTTTGCTGCCTGGAGCTTTCAGTTCACCAACTTCCGGGGCAACGGCTGCGTCAAACTGGAATTCACCGTCAAGAGCCAGTTCAGGATGAGCTTCCTTGGCTTTTTTGGTTGCGTTCTGCATTTTGGTTACTGAATCAAAATATTTTGCGTCGTTTCCTGAACCCATGGTAGAGAAAGAGAGCATGGCAACACGTGGGTCAATGCCACAGATGGTTTTTGCAGTTTCTGCGGTGGCAGCTGCAATGTCTACCAGTTCGTCTTCGGTAGGTTCAATACACAGTGCGCAGTCTGAGAACAGGGCAACACCTTCCGGTACGTATTTGTTTCCGCCTTCTGGAGCAACCATGATGAAGGTAGAAGAAACGGTTTTGATGCCAGGAGCAGTTTTGATAACCTGCAGACCTGGGCGGATGGTGTTTGCAGTTGAGTGGCAGGCACCAGATACAAATCCGTCTGCATCTCCTGCTTTCAGCATCAGGGCACCAAACATGGTGCGGTCTTTTACGATATAGTTTTTGGCATCTGCTACGGTCGGGTATTCAGGTGCATTGGTTTTCTTGTTGATTTTGCCTTCACGTGCTTTGAACAGCAGTTCAGCATAGGCATCAGCCTTGTCGCTGGTAGCTGGATCAACCAGGGTAATACCGGTCAGGTCTACACCGGGAGCAACTTTTGCACATTCTTCAGCGTTACCGATCAGAATAATCTGGGCTACACCCTGTTTTACGATTTCTGCAGCTGCGGTTACAACGCGTTTATCTTCGCCTTCGCACAGTACGATGCGTTTGTTGGCGGCTTTTGCTTTTGACAGCAGGTCTTCAATAAAGTTCATGTCGGACTCCTAATAAAAAAATACGGTTTCAGTACGTTAAAAGTACCACTTTGGGGTACAGTTATGCAATTACGGTTTTACCTGGATGTTAACCCGGTAGGTACGGTTGAACAGGGAATTCAGCTGGTCCTGCACCTGAACGGCAGCACTGATGACTTTTGGATCAAAGAGGATTCCGGCGTTTTCCACCAGATACTTCATACAGTCTTCATGGCTGACGGCAGCACTGTAGGACTTGACGGAGCGCATGCTGTCATAGGTATCGGCAACAGCCGTAATCCGGCCTTCCAGCGGAATACTTTCTCCTTTCAGATGGCGGGGATACCCGGAACCGTCCCAATGCTCATGGTGGGTATAGGCGATAGTTGATCCCATTTCAAAGGTATCCTTACCCTTCAGGATTTCCCAGCCGATGGTGGTATGCAGTTTGATGAGATCGAATTCTTCAGAACACAGATGGCGGGGTATATGCAGGATGCCATCAGGAATACCGACCTTTCCGATGTCGTGCATGGGGGCAAAAATCCGGAGATCGGTACAGAATTCACTTTTGAGCCCCATGGTCATGCCGAGCAGTTCACTGATTAGGCCCACACGATTCATGTGGTCCTTGCTTTCCTGGTCACGGGTTTCTGCCAGTTCCGTCAGGGTCTGGTAACAGCTGAACCGGGTAGCCTGCTCTTTTTCCTGCAGCTGCCGTTCATATTCAATAACCCGCAGTGCACTGCCGATGCGGGCTTCAAGTTCAGCGGCAACTACCGGTTTGGTAATATAGTCATCAGCACCGCGGTTCAAGCCTTCAATGATTTCTTCGCTTGAAGAGTTGCTGGTAATGAGCATGACGTACACAAATTTTCCGGACGGCATAGCCTTTATTCGTTCACAAACTTCAACACCGCTCATCTCCGGCATATTCCAGTCAAGCACTACCAGGGGATAGTAGTTCTTCTGCACGGCTTCCCATGCTTCTGCACCATTTGAAAAAGAATCGGTTTCATACCCTTTCTTCTCAAAGAATTTGGTAAAATAGAGACGCATTGTGTTGTCGTCATCTGCAAACAATACTTTCATGGCTCCAGTATACGGCCGCCATTTTTGCAAGGCAAGGAAAGTTTTTCTCAATACGGGAAAAGGTTACGAGTCCTATTCAACACCCAGTACGGCCAGTTCTTCTGCCGTCAGGTCCCTGTATGTTCCCGGAGCAATGGATTCATCAAGTTTCAGCTCGCCTTCTGCAATACGCTTCAGGTATATGACTTTGTTTCCTACAGCCTGGAACATGCGCTTTACCTGATGGAATTTTCCCTCATGAATGACCAGGGTTGCGTGGGTTTCATCGGCAAAGGTAACCCGGGCGTTTTCTGCCACAAACTCAACCTCACGGCCTTCTGCCGGAACCGTAATGCCGGCTGCAAACAGGTCTGCTATGCGCTGCTGCTGTCCTGCATCAACAGGAGTTTCCAGCGTTACCTCATACGTCTTATCCACCTTGCTTTTGGGCGAAATCAGGCGGTGGGTCAGGTCCCCGTCGGTTGTCAGAAGAAGCAGTCCTTCCGTATCAACATCAAGGCGTCCAACCAGATGCAGGGTTCCTTCCATGGTATCGGCCCGGTCTTCCTCAGAAATCAGGTCATACACTGAAGTATAGATGCCTTCTTTCTGTGAGCAGACGGTTCCCGCTACCTTGTTCATCATGAAATACCGGTGCCGGACCAGTGAGATAACCTCATCAGCAACCTTCAGGACATCGTGATCCATATCAATCTTCACATCCTGGGCAGTCACTATCTGTCCGTTTACCGTTACCGTTCCGGTATGCAGCAGTTTCTTCACATCTTTCCGGCTGCCAAATCCATGCTTTGAAAGCACCTTGTCAATACGTTCCTTAGGGTTACTCATGTTTTTATCATATCAACATTTGACCCAGATAATAAACGGGCATATACTGAAAAAAGCGGAGGAAAACAGTGAATCAGCGGGTAACTCTTTCTCGAAGGTCATTTATTTCGACCTTCACGGTACTTTTTACCTGTACCATGGGGGTAGCCGCCGTTTTTCTTGCCTTTTCACTGGTAAACTACAACCAGCAGGTTCTTACTGTTGGTGCCAAAACCTTTGATTCCATTACCCAGACAACCATTCAGCGCGTAGAAAACAAGCTTTCCCATCAGTGGACTGTCCTTGACAGTTTTTCTGTCTTTCTTGACCATGCCGACACCATCCAGGAATCAGAAATGCTGTACTACATGACCAACAACCGCCGGCTGTGGCATCTGCGGGAACTGGCCATCCGTACAGAAACCGGACGCCATTACAACTCATACGGTGACGAGTTTTTTCTTGATGAGGACCAGCTTTCACGGAATGCCCCCGCTGCTGATACCTGGCTGGCCCATTCAGATTCCTTTTACCTGATACACCCGGTTAATACCTTTGCCCATTTCCGGGGCGAACGGATTCAGGTAATTTCTGCATCAGAAGATATTTCCCTTCTGCTGCGTGACTGTGCGCCTACAGACTTCAGCGGGCAGCTTCAGACCTACATGATGACCAAAGGCGGCGAAAAACTGAATGAGGACCACCATATCTCCTCAATCGTAGATACCAATCTTCTTGCCTACGTAGAAAACCACAGTCCCAGCCGGTATCTGGGCAGCCGGCTTTCTCCCACAACGGCAGTCAACAACAATGAATACTGGATAGGTACCATTAGGGCCAACGGTACGGAGTTCTACATCGGATTTTACCCCATAGAAGGAGCCGATACGGTGTACTATATGGTTACGGCCGTTGAATCCTTCTGGGTTAATGAAAACAATACCCGCTTTGGCGAACATGTCATCGTACTGAGCATCATACTGATCATGATGGCCATGTCTCTTGCCCTCCTGTCATTCCTGACATTCCACCGCAAGAACCGGGAATACGTAGAAGAACTGCTGACCAACAGCAAGCGGGACAGTGACGATAAACTGGAAGCAGCCCTGGAACTGGCGCAGCAGTCAAATGCTGCCAAAACTGCCTTCCTTTCCAGCATGAGCCACGATATCCGTACCCCCATGAATGCCATCATCAATGTGACGGAATTTGCCCTGAAGGAAATTGATAACCAGGACAAGCTGAAAGAATACCTGGGGACCATAAAGACATCATCAAACCACCTGCTGAACCTGATTAACGATGTTCTTGACATGACCCACATTGAAAGCGGAAAGATGGTACTGAAACACAACCAGTTCAAGCTTTCTGAGGTAGTTAATTCCGTTTCATCAATCATTGGAGCTGCAGCATCCAAAAAGAAGATTAACTTTAAGTCACATACCATTACGCTGAAACATGATAAACTGCGCGGCGATGACCTGCGTCTGCAGCAGGTTCTGATAAACCTGCTGAACAACGCCGTTAAGTTTACGCCGGAAAACGGAACAGTTGTCCTGACCATTGAAGAAATTCCCAGCGTAAAGCACAACTACCAGGGATACCGGTTCATAATCACCGATACCGGCTGCGGTATTTCTGCAGAAACGCTGGATAAGATTTTTGAACCCTTCAGCCGCATTGAGCATAAGGGAGAACGGATTGAAGGCAACGGACTGGGACTTGCCATTACCAAAAGCATTGTAGATGCCATGAACGGTGACATCACCGTACAGAGTACCCCGGATGTGGGCTCCATCTTTACGGTCCGCATGTTCTTTGAAATTGACGACAGCGATGCAAAAGTCCTGACCATTAACGATATTATTTCCGGCACACCGGATAATCCTGATGATATGTCACTGCCTACTGACTTTAAGGGAATCCGGGTTCTGGTAGCAGAAGACATACAGCTGAACCAGCAGATTCTGGAACACCTGCTGAAGAACATGAACATTGTCTGTGATTTTGCAGCAAATGGCCGTGAAGCCGTAGATGCCTTCGTTAAATCTGATCCGTTCTGGTACAGTCTGGTATTCATGGATATTCAGATGCCGGAAATGAACGGATTTGATGCAACAAAGGCCATCCGTCTGAGTAATCACGCCCAGGCCAACATCATTCCGATTGTTGCCATGACGGCCAATGTCTTTGATGAAGATGTAGATAAGTGCCGGGCTGCCGGTATGAATGCCCATCTGGGTAAACCCATTGATCCGGAAGCCCTGGCCAGAACTATTGCTTCTGTACTTTAACCGCGTGACTCAATAGGAATGAAGTCACGTTCAGGCAGTACGTTTTTGTATGCAGGGCGGTAAATCTTACCATTAGAAACAATCTCTTCCATGCGGTGTGCAGACCAGCCGGCAATACGTGAAATTGCAAAGATTGGTGTGTACAGCTCCCGTGGAATGTTCAGCATTTTGTATACAAAACCGCTGTAGAAGTCCACATTGGAACAGATCAGTTTCTTTTCACCCTTTTCTTCCTTGAACACTACCGGTGCAAGGTTTTCAATCAGGCGATACAGATTATATTCTTCCATCATGCCCTTTTCTTCTGCCAGCAGTTTTGCCTTATCGCGCAGCAGAATGGCACGGGGGTCACTGATGGTATATACGGCATGTCCCTGTCCGTAAATCAGCCCGGTGTGGTCATAGGCTTCTTTCCGGAGGATTTTCCGAAGATATTCCTTTACTTCTGTTTCATTGGACCAGTCCTTTACGTTGGACTTAATGTCATCCATCATGTCCATTACCTGAATGTTGGCACCACCATGGCGTTTACCTTTCAGTGAACCAACGGCAGCACCAACGGCAGAATAGGTATCAGTATCAGCAGAAGATACAACATGAATACTGAAACTTGAGTTGTTACCACCACCATGTTCTGCATGAAGGATAAGACACAGGTCAAGAATATCAGCTTCAAGAGGAGTATAGGTTTTATTTGAACGGATCAGACGCAGCAGGTTCTCTGCAGAAGACAGTTCAGGTTTCGGGTTATGTACATACATACTCTTGCCGTCAAAGAAACGGCGTTTAGCCTGATAGGCATAGGCAACCAGCGTGGGGAAACGGGCAATAAGCTCGATGCACTGACGCATCTGGTTTGCTACTGCGCGGTCTTCAGGATTTTTATCATATGAATAGCTTGCAAGAACACCACGGTTCAGTTTGTTCATGATGTCACTTGAAGGAGCCTTCATAATCATATCTTCAGTAAAGTTATCCGGCAGGGTACGGCGGGTTCCCAGGAAGAACTTGAATTCATCAAGCTGGTCACGGGTAGGCAGTTCACCAAAGAGCAGAAGGTATACGGTCTGTTCAAATCCGCTTTCTTTGTGGGATTCAGCATCCTTGATGAGGCCACAGATATCATACCCGCGGTACAGCAGTTTTCCGGGAATCGGAACCTTTGCACCATCTACCACATCATAACCGACTACATCACCGATTTTTGTCAGTCCTACAAGAACACCACGGCCATCCGGGTAACGCAAACCACGACGTACATCCATTTCCTGATACAGGCGCTGGTCAATGACGTCATTGTTTTTAGCAAGGTTTGTCAGTTTATCAATGAAACCACTTTCAGAATAATCTGCCACAAGCCCTCCTAATTATGTATATTTATGCATACATAGATAAAGTTTTTTATAATTATACAAAACTACCCCCTTTAGTCAATACGCTGAAAACAGGAACACTTGCCAACTTATGCGTTAACCCGCATAATTAGAAGTATGGCAAATGAGAGTTTTATTACAAGAATTCTAGGTATTTTTAAATCCAACGATCCAGAAGCCGAAAAAAAACGGCAGCTCCGGGCTATTGCAAAGGAGCTGAATAAAAATAAATTCAAGTTCTTTAAAACCGGTCCACAGGAAGCTCAGCCTGCACTGGGAAAATTTTTCTTTGAAATTTACAAGACCATTGCACCAGCCCAGTCAATGTTTAATGCAAATCAGAATCCCAAAATGCTGATTAACTGGACTTTGGACTACTCATTTTCCGAAGAACAGCTGAAACTGCTTGACCGGCTTGATGAAGATTATATAGAAGAACAGTCAAAATCCGTTCCGCTGGAACAGCTTTCTGCCCAGGTACGCCAGGATCTGCAGAAGCTGCAGTCAACCTTTGATGCCAGCCGCATTGCTAAAATTGATGAACTGTACAACCAGCTGCTGGAGTTCAAGGCTTTCTGCTGCTACGACTATTACTTCATGCTGAAGAAATTTGACAACACCATCCGCGAAGGTGAATTCGGTTCCGTTCCACACCTGGAACCAATCCGCGGTGAATACATTAAAGATGACCTGATTGACTTTCTGACGGTCGCCTGGGTTCTGCCATTAACTCCGCCGGAATGGACCAATGTTTTTGCCCTGGTAAAGGCAAAGAAAGGTATTGACCCTATTGCCGTCAATCAGTGGAACAAGGTGCTGAACCGCCTGCGGGATGTCCGTACTGCCCAGACCTTTGAGATGATCCTGAAACTGGTATCGGACAATCCTGATTACGTGGTTTCCATTCCACAGAAAACAGAACACATTGCAGATGCCTACTTTGAAAAACTGCGGCAGGGTGCAGAACAGAAACTGCGCGCCCTTTCTGCAGCACAGGAAAACAATAAAGTTAACCAGCTGGTAAAACAGATTTTCGGTGAAACAGATGTTGAGCGCATGAAGGCATATACTGAATCCGCCCACACCAGCTTTACCAAACACGGTCTGCAGGGCTATATCTACCAGGCACCCATGAATTACCTGAAAACATTCATGCTTGACATCATCAAGGCTGATGTGCGGGTATTCTGTGACATTGTACTGGTTCGCGGTGAATGGACCACAAATACCCTGGCAGCACCCATGTCAGAGGCCTATAACTCCCTGCTGGAAACTTCAAACCAAATCATCAAGTTTGATGAGTCCATTGCAGACGGCACGGAACTTTCCAACAAGCTGAAGAACTATCTGCTGCGCTGTGACCGTGACCAGGAAGCAAAGAATGTCTGCACTACCATTCTGAACGATATCAATGGCGAAGCCCGCGAGATTATGGTTCCTGCCATCCAGAACATCATCATTATGGGTAAGAATATCAAGGCACTGGTTGAGGACCACGAAAAAGCCCGTCCTGAGCTGATCGTAAACTGGAAGGCTCTTGATCACTTTGCAGAAATTCCGATTAAGACACAGGGTATCGACATCTACAAAAAACTGTATCTGTTCATAAACCTGATGCAGATGTACCTGAAACGCTGATGCAAGACGGTGCCTGGTTTTCCAGTGCACCGTTTTTTTTATTTATCTGAAGGATTCAGTACGAACTCGCCATAGTTGTCCTGGATGGTCGTTTTAAGACTGCTCATGGGGTTCCATTTGACACTCAGGATGAAATACGGGGAATAGTCATATTCAGGAACACCGGTATCCTTTATCAGCCGTGGCGATATCTTGAACTCACTGTGCAGCGTCCAGTCATGCAGGTTATGGTCCAGATTGACTGAAAAACTGCGCATCTTGAATCCGCTGTTCTGGCGGGCCACCGGATTCCAGAATGCAAAGGAATCCATAAGATCAAGGAATATGTTCTCCTGACCGGGAAGCGTTACATCGGAACCAAAGTAGCGCTGTACGTACCGGTACACAACCTTATTCTGACTTTCGGCAGCAACGGTAATGGTAAGGAACTCAGTAATCTTGAACGTAAGTCCGGAAGACACCGTAAAGTTTGACTGGGTGGGCCGGATCAAATCCATTGCCAAAGAAGAAGTAACTGACGGCTTCAGGGTAATGGCATCATTCAGGCGGCTCCAGGTAAAGCCGGGCATGGCATAACGCATGTTGATGCTGTACGGCAGAAACTCTTTCTCTGTCTTTGCAACCCATCCATTCTGGCTTACATACTCATACGGTGTGGTATACAGCATATTGTACGTAACAGAAGCCCCGTACCCGGAAGCTGCCACAGAAAGACTTTCACTGTGTTCGTCTTCACGGTTATACCGGTATGACTGGGAAACAGTCAGTTTTTTATCCAGCAGCGCCCAGGACGAACTTTGAGACAGGGGTTCATACACCCATACATCATCATCATTCAGTTTCCATGCCGTAGAAACAGACAGCGACGTACAGTACGGGAACGAAACGGCGGCAATGGTTTCATAGCGGCGGTTCAATGGCGGAAGGTTCACCTTCAGGGTAAGGCTTTCCTTGAACTTCTGAGAGCGCTGGGTTGCCGCCAGAACGCCGGTAAGGTTGTGGGCAGAAAAGGAATCTGTATCCCAGCCAGCCAGACGGTATTTCCATTCCGGATCATCAACCGTACCGGTAAAATCCGTGCGGACCAGTTTTATCCCGGTGTTCCATGAAAGGGATGAGCCGGAAAGGGCACTGACATACTGAAAAGGCTTCATGGTAAGACTGTTGGTATTGTTCAGGTTCAGGGTCCTGGCTTTCAGGTCTGCTTCCTGCATCTGGCTCAGTGCAGTCTGCGTATAAAAGGCATCAGAAACATCAGTATGTACCTGGTAGACCGGCAGAAATTCATAGGTATTGGTCAGTCCCATGAATCCGCCACGCCAGCTGGCCGTATTCTTTACCGTTACCGGACATTTTATCTGCAGATACCGGTTCTTTAC
>JAKSTT010000077.1 GCA_024413635.1 Treponemataceae bacterium
CCACGCAGGTATTCGCGGACACCGCTGAATTCAATGCCCTGCCCGTGGTAGATGGAGCGGAAAGTACCACTTTTAAAGCCTTCGGCAAGCCCTTTGGCGTAGATGTGCAGCTGGGCAGCACGGGACGCCAGGGTTTCCTTGTTATCGATGCTCATATGCTGGTCTTAGACCCTTATCACGGAACCGGCATCAGTGCCAGAATTTTGGCAATCAGGTCATCAGCGGTAACACCGTCTGCGGCAGCCTCATACGAAAGTACCAGACGGTGGCGCAGAACCAGCGGTGCAACTTTTTTAACGTCTTCCGGAAGCACAAAATTGCGGCCGGAGAACAGGGCCTGGGCTTTGGCACATTTTGCCAGTGCAATGGTGGCACGGGGAGATGCACCAAAGGCAATGTATTTCAGAATATCGTCTTTTCCCATGCGGCTGGCCTGACTGTTCCGTGAAGAACGGCCGGCTCCCAGGGTTGAGGTATG
This sequence comes from Treponemataceae bacterium, assembly GCA_024413635.1. Taxonomy (GTDB): domain Bacteria; phylum Spirochaetota; class Spirochaetia; order Treponematales; family Treponemataceae; genus Treponema_I. The sequence goes on from JAKSTT010000077.1 coordinate 479, forward strand.
GGTTTCCGTACGGGTAACCTGCACCAGAGAAACAATATATTCAAGGATGGAATCCTTGCAGACAACAGAATCCAGTGCATTCCGGCATTTTTCCAGGTCTTTGGCAGTCAGTACTTTCTTTACCTTGATTTCGTTCTGCTCACCGCCACCTTTTACGATGGCCAGTTCAGCATCACGGTTAGGATAGGGTACATGTACTTTCAGCAGGAAACGGTCCAGCTGAGCTTCTGGCAGGCGGTAGGTACCTTCCTGTTCAATAGGGTTCTGGGTTGCCAGGACAAAGAAGGGGCTGGGCAGTTTATGGGTTTCTTCGCCGATGGTAACGTGTTTTTCTGCCATGGCTTCAAGCAGTGCCGACTGTACTTTTGCCGGTGCACGGTTGATTTCATCAGCCAGAACGATGTTGGTAAATACCGGACCTTTGCGTACGCTGAATTTTCCGGTGTTCTGTTCGTAAATGAGGGTACCGGTCACGTCTGCCGGCAGCAGGTCCGGGGTAAACTGAATGCGTTTGAAGTCCAGGCCGGAAATGTCGGCAATGGTCTTTACGGCCAGTGTCTTTGCAAGACCGGGTACGCCTTCAAGCAGTACGTGTCCGCCGGTCAAAAGGCCAATCAGGATGCCGTCAATAACTTCTTCCTGTCCGATTACACGGAGGGCAGCTTCCTTGCGGCAGTTTTCAAGTATATTGGTGCAGTATGCAAAATCTGCATCTGGCAGGTTTGTGTTTTCTGTAGTATCTGACATAATTAACGCTCCGGATATGGTGCAGGGAATATGCTAAAAAATGTATAAACTTGCAAAAAACAGGGTATGGAATTGCATGAATATGCATTTTTTACATTGACACGGTATGCCCATTTCTCTATTATCAACCTATCATGTTAAACGCTTTAGCGCAAGAATTGAACGGCATTCTGGCCGGCACAAGCTTTGATGAGCTTTTCTCAGACATGGGAAAACGTATGTTTTTCCCCCGTGGTATTATTTCGCAGGGTGGCGAGGCAAAACTGTATGGTAAAAAAGCCAACGCCACAATCGGAACAACAGTTAACGACGGTCACCCCGTTGTACTGCCTGAAATCCAGGCTCAGCTGCCAGGTCTTACACCGGAAGAAAGCGTAGCATACGCTCCTACCGCTGGTGTACCTGCTCTGCGTGAACTGTGGAAACAGAAAATGGTAGACAAGAACCCTTCCCTGAAAGGTAAGTCAACGTCTACTCCTGTTGTTGTTCCAGGTCTTACCGCCGGTATCAGCTACCTTGCTGACCTGTTCCTTTCAGAAGGTGATGTACTTCTGGCAGGGGATCCAAGTTGGGATAACTATGCTCTTATCGTAGAAACCCGTGGCAACGCACGGCTTGAAAAGTTCCCCGTATTCAGCGGTGACCTTTTTACTGGCGGATTCAATATTCCTGCCTTTAAGGAAGCTGTTCTGGCCCAGGTAAAAGAGAAGGGCAAGGCAATCATGCTGCTGAACTTCCCTCAGAACCCATCCGGCTACACCCTTACGAAAGATGAAGCCAAAGAAGTGGTAGCGTTCCTGAAGGAAACTGCAGAAACCGGTGCCAAACTGATGGTATGGTGTGATGATGCCTACTTTGGCCTTGATTACGAAGAAAACATTGAAACCCAGTCACTGTTTGCATATCTGGCTGATGCCCATGAAAACATTGCAGCCGTAAAGATTGACGGTCCAACCAAAGAAGACTACGTATGGGGATTCCGCTGCGGATTCCTGACTTTTGCTTCAAAAGGTATGACTGCAGAACAGTACGATGCCCTGCAGCGCAAGCTGATGGGTGTTATCCGTTCTTCAGTAAGCTGCTGTAACACTCCTGCCCAGCACATTCTGCTGAAGATGTTCAACAGCCCGTCTCTTGAAGAAGACAAGAAAAAGTACCGCGATATTCTTGAAGGCCGTTACCGCAAAGCCCGTAACTTTGTAGAAAGCCGCAGGGACGACACCGTACTCCGCCCGATGCCATTCAACTCAGGATACTTCATGAGTTTCCAGTGTGTTGGTATTGATGCTGAGGAACTGCGTGTAAAACTGCTGCACGAACGGGAAATCGGAACTATCGCCATTGATTCAAGCACTCTGCGTATCGCATTCTCAAGTCTTGATAAGCGTGACATTGACTCAACCTACGAGGCAATTTACACTGTGGCTCATGAGATTAAAGGTAACTGATCACAGATTTCTGCTTGCTATATCGCTTTTTGTCTGCCTGCTGGCTGTTTCCTGCAGCCGCTCAGACAAAAGCGTACTGGTGCCACAGAACAAAGACTGTATCGTTCTGTGGACCAGTGACCCTTCTTTTTCGCTCTATGCTGAGCTCTATAATCAGGAAAATCCACAGGCTCCCGTCATCGTTGTCTACAAGGAAAGTCCTGCAGATTCCATTCCCCCTGCAAAAGATGAATTATCACCGGATATCATTGTCGGCCCCTGGCTTAAAAGTTCTGCAACCAAAAAATATTTCCTTCCATTGAATTATCTGTTTACCAACGGTTCCCTGAATCGTGCTGATTTCTACGAACCGCTGATTGCTGCCGCCTGCATAGATGAACGTCCCTATCTGATGCCGGTCAGCTTCAATATGAACGCCATGCTGTTCAAGGCCACTGATTCCGGCTTTATTGCCGACAACTACGTGGTTACCCTTGATGAAATCCGTGAAAGCGGCACCAAGTTCAACAAACAGAATAACAGCGGCATTTTTACCGCCATGAGTTATGCTCCCAGCTGGAACAGCGACTTTCTGTATACGGTAGCAGCCCTGCAGGGCGCAGATTTCAGCATGACCAACAAAAAACTGAGCTGGGATCAGGGACATCTGAGAAAGACGGTCCAGTTCCTGCAGGACTGGACCTGTGAATCAAACCAGTCTACAGCCCTGGAACAGGATTTCCAGTTCAAATATCTGTATACACCCAGCATCAAATGGGTAAACCAGGAACAGGTGCTGTTTTCGTATCTGACCAGCGACCAGCTGTTTGCCACGGCAGAAGAAAAACTGGAAGGTCTTGATTTCCGCTGGATCAGCCATGAAGGCAAGACACTGGTAGAAGACGATATTGTCTGGATGGGTTTATACAAGAACTCAAAGAAGCTGCGGAAAGCAGAACAGTTCCTGAAATGGTTCCTGCATGAAGAAACGCAGAAGCAGCTGCTGTCGTACATTAATTCGCTGGATTTTGTTACCAATGAATTTGGTCTGGCTGGTGGTTTTTCATCCCTGAAAAGTGTCAATGAATATGTGCTTCCGGTGTACTATCCGCAGCTTTTGGGTAATCTGCCCCATGAAGACAGCCTGATGGTATACCCGTCGCTGCCGGATCACTGGGAAAGCCTGAAAGAACGGGTTGTCATCCCTTATCTGGAATATAATACCGATGCAGACCGCCGCCGCAGCGACGAAATTGAGCGTCTGCCCCCGCCAACCATGCAGGAGCTGCTGTCTGAATGGGAAAAACAGTACTTTAATTAAACTTCGATATCAACAGTAAGACCGGTCTGTGGTGCAAGACCTGCCATGGCATAGGGGTTATTCTGTGCCTGGTCCAGGGCGGTCTTCAGCATATCTTCATAGGTAAAAATCTGGGAATCCAGTTCCTGGTCTGACATGCTCAGCAGTTCAGACTGCTGTGCTTCAGTAGGAGCCTGGATTTTCTTCATGCTGACCAGCTGGTCAATAAGATGGTTCAGAATCTGGAGTTTTTTAACGGATACGCCGTTTTCACCTTCCGGTACCGGAATACCGGAAACATGATCAAACTGCGAATAGATAACCTGATTGGAGTTAACGGGTACATATACGGTACCTGAACCCAGGTTTGCATATGATGCGTAAGAAGTAAGATTTGATCCAACAGAAATCACTTTTTGCCTCCAGTTCCGGTGAAGAACCCTCTCTGATTACTTCATCGGAATCTGGGGCAAAAGGTTTAGCGCTCTTTAGCCTTTTCCTTCATCAGTTCAATCATCTGTGCAGCATCGCCGGTAGCAATCAGTTTTTCAACAAATTCCGGTTCATGCAGGATGAAACTCATGGATGACAGGAACAGCAGGTGTGGTGAAGGTATTTTGCGTGGGGAAACAATCATGACAAAGAACCGTGATTTTTCGCCGTCCAGGGAATTAAAGTCAATGCCTTCCGGACAGATACCGATGGCGATACAGGTATCGGTAACCCCGTCAGTTTTTGCGTGGGGGAATGCAATACCGCGCTGCATACCGGTACTCATGACGTTTTCACGTTCCATAACTTCTGTCAGTACTTTTTCCCAGTTGTGTACGTGTCCGCTGTTGGCCAGAAGCAGTACCATTTCCTTCAGAACTTCTTCTTTTGTGGTGCCTTTCAGGTGCATGCTGACAACATCTGGATTAATCAGGTCCATGACGTTTTCGTCAGTGCGGGCCATGTTTGCATCCTGTTCCAGAACGGAGTGTGAAATACTGGTGTAGTTACCCTTCAGTTTTCCGATCATTTCGGTCAGTGAAAGCATTACTTCATATACGCTGTTCTTGACGAAACCGGCATCTTCTCCGGCAGTTTCAATGGAAAGAACAGAGTCGTTCAGGGAAACAGTAATGGTAATGTTGTCTTTACGTGCCTGACTCAGGTTTTCATCAAAGTCCATCATCTGCACGAAGAAACCTTCGCCGCGCAGCTGTTTCATGAACATATCGGTAACAAGGACTGCCAGGTCACGGTTGCCGAAGTCCCAGGAGAAGTTGATGTTTCCGCTGGTTTCTGACTCTTTTCTGGTTCCGCTGCCGGGAACGGTCAGGGAGCCTGAAATGATAGGCGGTGCAATAAGGGTTGTTACCAGGGTCATAAGGATGACAACACCGAACATGGACTCATCAAGGATACCGGCAGTCATACCGATACCGGCGATAATCAGGGCAACTTCTCCACGGGGTACCATACCGCAGCCGATGCGGAGGGCACCTTTCAGGTTAAAGCCGAATGCCATGGCAGGAAGACCGCAGCCGATGATTTTTGCCACAACGGCAGTTACGGTGTACAGGGCACCGAACAGCAGGACTTCTTTTGAGAACAGGGTCTGGACGTTAACCATCATACCCATGACGGCAAAGAATACCGGTACAAAGAAGGCGTACAGGCCGTGCAGGCGCTCTTCAATGATGGCGGCAATATCGGTTCCGGAAAGGGCAAGACCCATGACGTAGGCACCGATAATCATGGCAAGACCCTGGCTTTCAAAAAGGCCGCCAAGAAGCAGGGCAAGACCCAGACCGCAGATGGCAAAGTCGTGGGGACGTTTGAACAGCTTTAAGAAGCTGGCAATTTTCTTGGCAAATACCAGGCCCAGTACGGTAAATACCAGCCATACACCGATGGCGTGCAGGGCGATTTTGGCGATGGCAGTGCCGTCAATGGAAATACCTGATCCGCCGGCATTAAGGGCAGCTACGATACCCATGACAACGGCCAGAAGGACGATACCCAGAACGTCATCAAATACGGCTGAGGCAAGAATGGTAACGCCTTCAGGACTGTCCATCTTTTTCTTGTCAGAAAGGATACGGGCAGTAATACCTACTGATGTGGCGGTAGACATGATACCCAGGAACAGGCAGCGGACATCCATGAAGCTGGTGTTCCATACGAACATGCCGCACAGGTCGCCAACAACGAAAGAAGCGGCAACACCACCCACACCGATGACACCACCGGCCAGTGAGTATTTGAGGAAAAGTCCCAAATCAGTTTCCAGTCCGGAGGCAAACAGCAGGATGATGGAAGCTACGATGGAAAAACCATAGAGTTCCGGGGTTACTGCAATAGACGTGTGGGTAAGGGGAAAGAGGCCTTCCGGAAAACCGGGAAGGGGCAGGGCACCAAGGGCATAGGGGCCGATTACGATACCGGCAATCAGCTCGCCCAGGACTCCTGATATGTGAACTTTTCTGGCTAACCATCCGAAAAGGCGTACTGCGAAAATAATGAATCCAAGCTGAAGTACAAGCACGGTCATCCGTGCGGTAATGTCTGATTCCATAATTGGTTTCCTTTGGGAGTATGTTCTTTATAACTCCCCGTTTTTTCGTCAACTTTTGTCTGTGCATATACTGACATATTTTGCGGTATTACGCAATTCTTACGGTTTTATTGGCCGATTTTCTCGTAATAAATGACGGAAATATGTGTATTTTTCCTTACTTTTCGCCTGTTCCGGCCTGATAAAGTATTGCCGAACCCCGTAAAAACAGATATATTTTTAACGATTTCGAACCGTTCAAATTGAGCGGGATATAGGAGATATACTACATGAAACTTGAAGACATTAAACATGCCGGTATTAAGGCATGGGTTGAAGAAGTTATCAAAATGTGTGAACCAGATGAGGTTTACGTATGCGATGGTTCTGTTGAAGAATATGACCGCCTGATGAAAAAATGCGTTGACGCAGGTCTCGCTACTCCACTGGCTAAAAAACCAAACAGCTTCCTGTTCCGCTCACTTCCTTCAGACGTTGCTCGTGTTGAAGCCCGTACCTTTATTTCTTCTGTAAAAGAAGAAGATGCAGGTCCAACCAACCACTGGATTGACCCTGTTGAACTGAAAGCTACCATGAAAGGTCTGTACACCGGTTGTATGCACGGCCGCACCATGTACGTAATTCCTTTCTGTATGGGTCCACTGGGATCTCCTATTTCAAAGAACGGTATTGAAATTACCGACTCTGAATACGTAGTTCTGAACATGGACATCATGACCCGCGCCGGTAAAAAAGTACTGGACGTAATCGGTACTGACGGTGAATTCGTTCCATGTCTGCACTCAGTAGGTAAACCACTGAACAACGGCGAAACCGATGGCGGAATCTGGCCATGTGCTGACGTTGAACACAAATACATTTCACAGTTCCCAGAAGAACACCTGATCTGGTCTTATGGTTCAGGTTACGGTGGAAACGCTCTGCTGGGTAAAAAATGTTTCGCACTCCGCATTGCTACCGTTCTTGCTAAAGAAGAAGGCTGGCTTGCTGAACACATGCTTATCCTGAAACTCACCAACCCTAAAGGTGAAGTTAAATACGTAACCGGTGCTTTCCCATCAGCTTGTGGTAAAACCAACCTGGCAATGCTTATTCCTACCATCCCAGGATGGAAAGTTGAAACCATCGGTGACGATATTGCATGGATGAAATTCGGCGAAGACGGACGTCTGTATGCAATCAACCCAGAAGCAGGTTTCTTTGGTGTAGCACCAGGAACTTCAGAACAGTCTAACAAAAACGCTCTGGTTTCTGCTTCTAAAAACACTATTTTCACCAACTGTGCACTGACTGAAGACGGTGACGTATGGTGGGAAGGAATCGGATATCCTGCTACCGGTAAACTGGTAGACTGGAAAGGCAACACCCGCGATGCTCTGCCAAAAGACAAAGCTCCTAAAGGCGAAGAAATGGCTCATCCAAACGCTCGTTTCACCGCTCCTGCCAACCAGTGTCCATGTATCGCTCCTGAATGGGAAGATCCTAAAGGTGTTCCGATTTCTGCAATCCTGTTCGGTGGACGCCGTCCTTCAACTGTTCCACTGGTACACCAGGCACGCAACTGGAACCACGGTGTATTCCTGGGTTCTATCGTAGGTTCAGAAATTACCGCTGCTTCTACCATTAACGCTGCAGAAGTTGGTAAAATCCGCCGCGACCCATTCGCTATCCTCCCATTCTGTGGTTACAACATGGGTGACTACTTCCAGCACTGGGTAAATGTTGGTAAAGCTGCTAAAGATCAGGACAAACTGCCTAAGATCTTCTACGTTAACTGGTTCCGCAAGGACGAAAACAACGCAGATCTTCCTGGTGGATTCATGTGGCCAGGATACGGCGATAACTCACGTGTTCTCGCTTGGATCTTCGACCGCTGTAACGGTGCAGACAATGCTGTTGAAACCGCTATCGGTTACATGCCAAAAGAAGGTGCCCTGAACCTGGATGGTCTGGATGAAGTTTACAAAGCACAGATTCCTGCAATCACTGCTGTAGACAAAGAAGGCTGGCTGAAAGAATGTAAAGATATCCGTGAAAACCACTATCCAAAATTCGGAAAACACCTGCCTGCTGAACTGACCGCTTGTCTGGATGACCTGGAAGCTCGTCTTTCAAAATAAGTGATCACTGAAAGAGGCTGAGAATACTGTAAGCCTCTTTTGCTGGTACAAAAGCCTGCTGAGTAATCAGCAGGTTTTTTTGTTTTAAAACAGTTTTCCTGCAGCAGAAATCCGTACAATGTGCGCTATCATAAAGATAAGCATATAAAAAAGATTAGGAGTATTTTGTATGGAACAACTGGAACTGCAGCCTGATGCTGCTTTACAGGAAAAAATTGCATTCTGGACCCAGAAGCGTGCATCTTTTACGGCTATTGCGGTAACACTGTACGTAATCGGAGCAGCCTGCTTAATCGGAATTCCGGCTGTTGCTGCAGTATCAGCTGCCGGCAATATAGCCCAGTTTGGAGTTATAGGTTTTCTCTGCTGTCTGGTATTTGTGGCCATTGCCACCGGTCTTCTGGTATACATCAACATGAGCATGCCCCGTGATGTGGCAGGGTATGTGAAATACAGACGTGATGACATTTCCGGATTCGGCATTCAGGGTGAAACCACAGGTGCACGGTTTGCCAGAGCCTATCTCGGTTCTCACGGCCCCATCTGCTTTATCGTCTATATTCTCCTCAGTTTTACTACCCATGCCTGGCATCTTACCTGGCTGGTATTTCTTATTGATGCAGCCCTGGTAAATGCAGTGCGGTCATTCTTTGGAGATGGAAAGGAAAATAACGACCATGAGTAAAAAACAATACAATAACAGACTGAACGGTTTTCTCTGGCTGGTTGTTGCAGTGCTGCTTACCGGTTTTCTCATTTCCCGCCTGGATATATCATCTGCCCGTTCCCGGAAATGGGTGAACCCGGTAAAGGTTCTGGTGAATGGCGTTGACTGGTCAGCCAGCGATGACACAGCAGGCGGAATTGATGCTGCTGATGCCAGTTATCACTTTGATTTTGCCGGCCTGAAAAAAATAGATATCCAGTGCGTGTCCGAGCAGGTTGAAATCCGTGAAGGTCAGGGAAGTGCTGTGGATGTCGGTGTTACCTATGACGGCAAATACTGGACTGAAATGATAGTGGAATGTAATGGAAGTACCCTGCGGATTTATCCAAAGAATAAGAACCGGAAAAACTTTGGAAACATGGGGAAATGCCATATTCTGGTAGCCATACCTAAAAGCCGTGCCAATGCTGATTACCGCCTGGAAGTTTCCAATGTCAGCGGCAGTGTAACTGTATCTGATGTGGCGTGTAAAAAACTGGATCTTTCTACCGTATCAGGCAGCCTGCATTACGATAACGTAGCTGGTCCTCTTCTGGCTAAAACCGTATCCGGAAGTGTTCATGGTTCCTATGACAGACTGGAGGATGATCAGTCGGTAGAAACGGTATCGGGCAGCATTCACCTGACCGTACCGGAACGCAGCAGTTTTGAGGCCAGTTACGAAACCATTTCCGGTTCTGTTAATACCAGCTTCAAACAGTATGGCGGTAAACGTGAAGGAACCATCGTCAATGGTGACGGTGACCAGCAGTTGGAGCTGCGTACGGTTTCTGGAAGTATCCATCTGAACTGATGTAGTTACAGTAAAAAAA
>JAKSTT010000078.1 GCA_024413635.1 Treponemataceae bacterium
TAAGTCTTCATATCGGTTTTTCACGAATTACTCCTTTGCAGGAACTTTTAAAAATTCCTGCATATAGTTATTGGAGTTTAAAGTGAAAAAAAATGTGAGTTTTGGGACAGAAAATAAAAAATAGAAGGTCGGTTCAGTTTTCCCGTAGCCTGATGCTTACTTCGCCGGTGAACAGTTCGGTTGCTTCGCCGGTTTCTGCATGGCGGATTAAAAGGTGGCCGTTGGGCAGCACATCAAGAACGGTGGCAGGCCAGGTGCCTTTTGGGCTGATGACGTTAATGTCTTTTCCCAGTACCAGAGAGCGGCTTTTATATTCGGCCATGGCGTCTGCACTGTTTTCTGAGGCAAAGACTCGGGCAAGTTCTGCAAACAGGGTGTCCATAAAGGATGAGCGGTCAAAGCCTGCAAGACTGTCAGTAACGGCGCTGGCAATGTGCTGGATATCTTCCGGAAAGCCTTCTTCCGGCGGAGCCAGGTTAATGCCGATACCGCAGATGGCAGTATCAAACCGGCCGGTTTTTGGGTTGGGGACACCTTCTGTCAGGATGCCGCAGACTTTCTTGCCGGCAAGATATACGTCGTTTACCCACTTAATCTGTGGTTTGGGGGATAAGCTGGGGAAAACTTTTTCCAGTGCACGGGCAACGGCAACTGCAGCCACCGGGGTAATCAGGTCCAGGGCAATGGAGCTGTCATGCAGGATAACGCTGAAATAAATGCCGGTGTCCTTGGGCGAGTAGAAACTGCGTCCCAGTCTTCCCCTACCCGCTGTCTGGGCTCTGGCGATTACAACCGTATTGTGCAGCGTGGCAACATCATTTTCAGCCTTGATACAGGCTTCAACGCGCCGTTTGCACTCAGTGTTTGAGGAATCAAGAATATCGTATTCATCTACCGAGTAGCAGCCGCTGTTAAATGTGCGGGCTACTACCCATTCTTCAGCTGTCTGGTCCATTACAGAACGCACTTCCAGCCTTTTTTATTGATGCCTTCAACCCATTTGGCAGCCCAGGCTTTTGCATCAGCAAGACTATGTTCCTTGTAGTTACCGCATTCTTTGGGATCGGTACCGGGAATGGTTTTGTCTTCAGGCCAGGCAGCAACTTTTACAAGTACTACCAGCAGTTTTTCGGCAATTTCCGGTTCTGTGCGGTCTCCAAACAGGGTCAGGTAGAACCCGGTGCGGCATCCCATGGGAGAAAAATCGATGACGCCGTCAATTTCATCACGGATGTATTCGGCAATCAGGTGTTCCAGGGTATGGATTCCGGCAGGGGGCATGAATTCCACGTTTGGCTGACAGAAGCGTACATCGAATTTGGTAACGATGTCGCCTTTGGGGCCGGTTTTCTGTGACGCAATGCGTACATACGGGGCGGTTACGGTGGTGTGATCCAGGTTAAAGCTTTCTACATTGTATTTCATATTATGTTCCTCTCAGGCCAGTGTTTTTGCCAGTTCCTTAATGGTTGCGCAGCATACATAGCCGCTTTCGGCTGCTGCTTTGTCTTCTTCATATACTTCATCGGCATTTTCTGCCATGTCTGAGATACAGCGGAGAATGACATAGGGTACTTTATTAACGGCACAGACATGGGCAATGGAAGCACCTTCCATTTCGCAGCAGGCACCGTTGAAAGTGTTGATGATCCAGGCTTTTTTATCAGGATCATTGATGAACTGGTCACCGGAAGCTACAACTCCGGAAATCAGTTTGTGTTTGAGTGAGCCATCGGCCTGTCCTGCTGCATAGGCAGTTTCTACGGCTTTCTGAAGGGCAGCATCGGCTTCATAATAAGGAGTGTCAAAGCCGGGTACCAGACCGGGGGCATAATTCCAGGCGGTAATGTCAAAATCGTGGTGTACTGCTTTGGTAGAAACAACCATATCCATGACGGAAAGGCGGGAATCAAGACCGCCTGCAACACCTGAGTTAATGACATGGGTAACGCCACAGCAGGTAATAAGCAGCTGGGTGGTAATGGCGGCGTGGACTTTACCGACACCGCACTGTACGGCAGCTACAGGTACACCGTACAAAGTACCTTCAAAAACGGTCAGATGTGCGCAGGAAACTTCCCTGCAGTCTGTAATCTTGCTTTTAATGCCCTCTAATTCGTTGGACATGGCACAAATGATACCAAATTTCATTAAACACCTCTCTATGCGATTATCAGTAATAGTAGCAAAAAGTTCTACAAAACCGAATAAATTTCATAAAATTGCAAAAAATGCGAAAAACCGTAACAAATGCGAGAAACTGCATTGACATTTTTTTGCATTCAGTATAGTTTACATACAGCAGCAACAACTTATAAAAAAGACCGCTTTTCTCCTCCTTTAGCGGTCTTTTTTTTTGCCCTGACGGGTTCATTATTACAGATATTTCTCAACAGCGCTCATATAATTTTCCGGTTCGTAAAAGTAACTTCCGATGTGTGGCGCTTTTTCAATCAGACAAAGCTGTTTTTCGCCGGAAATACGGTCATAAATCTTCATGGACATATAGGGGCGTACCAGAATGTCTCCCAGGCCGTGGAACAGGATAACCGGTGGCAGCTGATATTTTGCGCGGGTAGCTCTGGCCATGGTTTTTTCGGGAGAAATGCGGGAAAGAAATCCGTGACCGGTAATCCAGCAGGAAAATGAAATTCCATAGGCCAGGAAAGTACGGAATACCGGGCGGGTTGGGAACATGAATTCAAACTGGTTGAGTGTTTCTTCAAGAAAATTACTGAAGGGGCTGTCTGAAACGGCAACCAGCACTTTAGCTGCATAGCCGGCTTTTGCAAATTGTTTTGATCCGATGCACTGCAGAACAGTACCGCCGCCCATGCTGACACCGTGGAGGATAAACCGTGCCTTGCCTTCAAAACGCTTATCCATCAGGTCAATCCAGGAAAGCAGGTCCTTCATGTCAACGGAAGTAAGGCCATACAGGCGTCCGTGGCTTTCGCCGTGGCCCCGGAGGTTTACTGCCAGAACGTGTACCCCACGCTTGTGGTATTCTTCTGCCAGGTATGCCATGCCACTGGAAGAATCCTGCATACCGTGAATGATGATGGCTACGGCAGGCTGTTCCTTTCCACCATCGTTTTCAGCAGCCCAGAAATCACCTTTCAGAATGGTTCCGTGCCATCCGATGTTGGTTACTTTTTCAACAGGATAATCATACCAGCGCCGTTTTGCTTCCAGCAGGGGTTTCATGATGATGCCGTCATGCACATGGGCTGTCAGGGCATCATCCATACCGGTCATGGCTACTTCATCACCATTCCAGTCTTTTGGTACCGGAGCAGGCCGTGGTTTACCCTTACGGACATACATGCGGCGGAAAATAACGGCACCGGCGGCCAGATAAAACAGGATGATTCCCAGCAGAACGAGCAGCAGCATAACGGTTAAGAATGACATGGATTATGAAATCTCCTTAAAGGAATACTTATATTGTCGGAGTGATTGAATAGCGGTATTCTATCGAGGAAAAACGAAAAAAGCAATTTTGAAAGGGGAATGAAATGGCTGAAACGAACGGTATTCCACGCTGGGATATGACATCTATTTTTTCAGGATTTGACGGTAAGGATTATGAGGATGCCTTTACCTCCATCACCAATGATTACAAAAAACTTGATGAACTGATCGCCGGAGTTGATACGGCTGCAGATTTTGGCGCATGGCTGAAAGAATATATTGAAATCAGTAATAAGGCAGATGCACTGCTGTATTCACTTTCTGCATACACCGAAGCTGTATACACCACCGATACTACTGACCCTGTTGCCATGAACAACTGTTCACGCATAGAAAAAATGATGATTCCGTTCAGAGCAACAAGCCTGAATTTTCAGAAAGTATTAACAGCTCATGCACAGGATTTACCCAAGTTTTACGCAACTTATCCACAGTTTGCTGAGTATGAATACATTTTCAGCCACTATCTGGAAAGTTTTAAACATACCATGCCGGTAGAAATGGAAACGCTGGCAGCAGAACTGCAGCAGACCGGCGGTAATGCCTGGGGCAACCTGCAGCAGAGCATTATTGCCAACCTGGTAGATGCAGAAACCGGCAAAACCTTTAACGAACTGCGGAATGATGCCTACAGTGCAGATCCTGCAGTGCGCCTTGATTCGTTCAAGCGTGAAGTTGCCCTGCTTAAAGGTATGGAAATTCCGCTGGCAAACTGTCTGAACAACCTGAAAGGCGAGACCGTTGCCCTGCTGAAGCGCCGGAACTGGAACAGCGCCCTTGACCGCAGCATGTTCTATGCCCACGCATCAAAAGAAACCATCGATGCCCTTATCGGTGCCATTGAAGATTCCCTGCCCTTCTGGCACGACTATCTGAAAACCAAGGCCAAGGCAGTAAGCGGCGCAGACGCCCTGCCCTTCTATGATCTGTTTGCTCCACTGCCGGCAAAAGGAAAAGATGCAGAAAACGCAAAGGAAACCCTGTGGAAGTTTGCAGAAGCAAAGGACTACATCATTGAACGATTTGGCAGCTTCAGCCAGGATATGGGCGACTTTGCCCGCTATGCATTTGAGCACAATTGGATTGATGCAGAAATCCGCAAGGGAAAGGTTGGCGGCGCTTACTGTACCAGCTTCCCTGCCCACAAGGAAAGCCGCGTTCTGGCAAACTTTACCGGAACATTCAGTGATGTATTTACTCTGAGCCACGAGCTGGGCCATGCCTACCATGCGTACTGCATCAAGGATGCTGATACGGCACTGGCAGACTACCCTATGACCCTGGCAGAAACGGCTTCTATCTTTGCAGAAACCGTTGTCATGAAAGATCTTCTGAAACAGGCTGATGGTTTTGAACGTGCCCGCCTGTGTGAAACCCATCTGAGTGATGGCTGCCAGGTTCTGGTTGATATTCTGAGCCGCTTCTACTTTGAACGCAGTGTTTTTGAACGCCGCGGTGATGAAGAACTGAATGCTGCAGATTTCTGTGGCCTGATGGTAAAGGCTCAGGAAAACACCTATGGTCCCGGTATGTCAGAAAAGCACCCCTATATGTGGGCACTGAAGAGCCACTACTACAGCACCGGCCTTGATTTCTACAACTATCCCTACGCATTCGGTCAGCTGTTTGGTCTTGGACTCTATGCCTGCTACGAAAAAGAAGGCAAGGCCTTTACTGAAAAGTACAAGGAACTGCTGGTAGACACCGGAAAGATGAGCTGCGAAGACGTATGCCGCAAAGCCGGATTTGATATTACCAGGAAGGAATTCTGGAAGAACGCCATTGCACAGTACGCTGATGAACTGGCAACGCTGAAGGAATATGTAAACAGATAAGGTTTAGCTGAAAAAAAGGCCAGAATTACTGGTGTAGTTCTGGCCTTTTTTTATGAGTTTTCCACAATTAATCCACAAAGCAGAAGAACGCGAACTGGTCTAGATAGGAGAACAGCTGTTCGCGGATATCATAGTTCATGTTGATTTTTGAAAAGTTCATGAAGAATGAAGTGGCGTACAGTTTCTGGCGGGATTCACTGTAGATATAACTGACGCAGGTGTTGGTATCAATGGCAGGAACGTTGATGTCAGGACCGTATCCACGTCCAACAAAGAACCGGTCGGCATCGCAGATGCTGAATACGCCGGTTTTTGGGAACTCCTCAATTTCCCAGGTATCTGGATACATATGACGTTCGTACATGGTTAAGCGGTCCATGGCGTCATACAGGTTTTCAGGGGTAACGCCGGAAACTTCAGTGATAGAAATGGACATACTGTTGGTACCGCCGCCACAGATGGCGAACAGAGCATTGTTGGTAAAAGGACCCATTTCGCGGCCAGTATCGGCAGAAATAACATTCCAATTGTTGTCAAACATCATGATGCCGTATTCGTCCTGGAACGGATGCCACTCAAAAAAGTGGAACAGGTCAATGTTTTCATCGTATTCTTCGCCGTTTACATAATAGACGTATTCACCGTCATTGGTGGTGCGTACTTTTTTATCGGCGGTAAGTTTCTTCAGCAGTGCGGTTTCGTAATCAGAAAGCTGGTTTTTCTGTAACAGAAGGTTAAGCAGGCTCTGCTGGATGCCGGGATTGTCGGTCTGGCGGAAGAAATTCTGAGCCATCATGCTGAAAAGGTCTTCGCCGGAGTAGTTTTCATACAGCAGGGGGAAATCTTCGGGAGAAACACTCAGAGAGCCTTCTTCCCACTGGGAAAAATTATTGTTGCAGCCGAGGAAATCACCCATGAATTCCAGCGGGTACGGTGGAAAATCAGACATTTGGTAGGGATTTGCCGGAGCAGCGGCAGGGGTGTTTTTTGGGGTAGATGCACAGCTGAACAGAAGGACAGCACAGAGCAGGTACAGAATCAGAGGACTTTTTTTCATCAGACAGACTCCTTTATTTGGATGATATACAGTAGTGTATCACATGATTCAGTAAAAATCGTCTTATTGCCGGACTAAGACAGGTGCTATACTATCCCTTAGGAGACAATTATGAAAATGAACTGCGCATATTGCGATGAAGATGAAGCACTGGATGCTTTCGGTATTAAAATCTGTGAATTCAATCAGTCTAAACTGTATCTGTTCAAGGAACAAAGCCACCCGGGCCGCGTTATTGTTGCCCACAAAAAGCATGTCAGTGAAATGACTGAACTGACTCCTGCTGAACGTGCTGAATACTTTGAGGAAATCAACCACGTAGCAGAAGCCCTGCATAAAGCCTTTAACCCTCAGAAAGTAAATTACGGTGCCTACGGCGATACGGGACATCACCTGCACTTTCACCTGGTACCCAAATACAAGGACGGTTACGAATGGGGCGGCGTATTTGCCATGAACCCCAAAGAGCGCACCCTGTCAGATGCCGAATACGCTGACATGATTGCCAAGATTAAAGCTGCACTGTAAGGGTATAATTGTTCTCTATGTCATTTTTATATTGAAATGACATAGAGATTTATTCTTCTTTACCAAAAGAATTCTTCCGTAAATCATCAATCAGTAATCTGAGATGCACAATCTGTAAATCGGAAAGTCCACTAACATCAATCGACTGACCTTTTTCAAAGCCCAACAAATAATCAGGTGTAACTGAAAAATAAGAGGCTATTTTTATAAGCATTTCGATTGACGGCATTATGTTGTCATTTTCCCAATTTGAAACGCTTTGTTTAGTTACCCCCAAAGCATTGGCTAAATCAACCTGACTAATACCACGGTTAATACGTAACAATTTTATCTGATCGTGTAATTGTACTGCAGTTCCGTCAATCATTTACTGACGATTGTATAAGTAAAATTTGACGCCTAATAAATACTATAGTATTGTAATATTTGAAATTGATTTCGTTTCTCGTACAGCAATATTTGCAGATACGCCAAACGAACCTAATTAATCGAGGAGTTTTTATGAAAAATTTTTTCTATGCGTTAGGGGTAGTATTACTTGTTAGTGTGCTGTTCATGTCTTGTGCTTCAACACCTAAAGTAAGTTCATTTAATATTGATGTTCAGTATGATTCTGAAACACCAGCTGTAACTCTTGAAATTAGGCCTTCATGGAGTTCTAATCTTCTTTATGGAGGTGGGTTTAGTGGATTTGCCTGTACTTTTACAAATGATACTGATAAAACAGTTCGTGTAGTATGGGATCAGTCAAGTCTAAACTATAACGGAAACTCTTATGTACCATTTTTGGAAGGGCAGAAATATATAAATGCTCAGGAACCAATGTCACCTGCTGCAATTTCTAAGAATAGTACAATTTCAAAGAATGTGTTCTCTTCTAATCAGCCATATTATGAATCTGGTAAATATGGTGGATGGAGAATGAGACCAATAACTTCAACATCAGTAGAGCTAGTATTTTGTATTAAAACAGAATCAGGCGAAGAATTTATAGCAGCTACTGTATCAGCAGTAATGGAGCAGAAATAAAAACATTTTTGCAAGTTTACGAAATACCAATGATCGTGTTATAGGGGCTCCTGTGCGGGTCCAAATTGCAACTTTTATGAGGCCACTTTTTCAGTGGCCTCAATCAATCCAGCTCCATCAGCTGTTCTACTGAGCAGCTTAGTGATTTAGCCAGTTTTAGTATGGTTTCAGCTTTTGCGGCATTAATGTTTTTTTGTTTCTGCTCGTATTGCTGAACTGTTTTGAGTGGAACTTCAGATATTCTTGATAGTTCACTCTGCGACAACCCTGCGGCCATGCGCAATTTCTTTATATTTGAAACAGCATTCCGTTCAGTATATAAGGATTTCATGTGATCACAGAACTGTGATATATCCATTTCGTGGTAGGGATTATACATCGAACGTATTTCAGAGATTGGAATTACAGTATGTATCTGATTGAATTGCAGGTTTGTTTCCCATTGGAAATATGCGAGGGCCCATCCGGTCCAATATTCAGGGCTTCTGTCTGCTGACGGCCTGTATCGGTCAGCCTTTGAATCATCCCCAATAATTTCCAGAACTGTTTCAACTCCTGATTTGCCTGCAATAACAGAAATGTCTCCTTCTTCAAATCTGTGGGAGATTTCTGAGAGCAGAAAAAGTGTATAAAAGTCTTCAAGGGAAAAATCTAAATCATAGACAGCGAAATCAAACATAACTGCCAGATTATTTTGGGCTTTTGCCAGGTAGTTCTTATCGTATGCGTGGATCATCAGCCTTTATTTCCTCATCAAGAATCTGAACAATATACACATCACCCCTTTGCCTTCTGTTCTTCTCTATATCAAAATATTGCCTTCTGGCAGATTTGTCCCGTATTTCCTTTTTGGAAAACCATTCCGTACAATCTGCAGTTTCATATCCTTCGTATAAAATCGAATCAAAGGCTTTCTGGCTTTTCAGCACAAATTGGGTGCCTAATTTACCAAGATGCATAGCGTTTCCCAACTGTCTTACAGAAATTGCACCATTGATAAAATCCTGGGCAAATGAAAAATAACTGTCATCAGCACGATAACCCGTAATAATATCAACGTCTTTATATGAGACGGAAAAGTTTTTTAAAAGATATTCTTTTGCTTCCTGTGCTAAGGCAGTGTTTATATCAAATATTCTGTTTTCAAGAAGCACTGACAGCCAGTGAAGAATGGTGTATTCCCCGGAATTAAGGTTAAGACAGGTTAACCCGTCAGTTTCAATGACATACCGATTGGCATAACCATTAGAATCTTTAGTTACAGCCCATTCCTTTGCAAGGTTCAGGTCTTCCGTACAATAAAATCCCAAACCATAGTCATTTCTTATTTTTCCATACCCATAGACAGGTTTTTCAATAACAGATGTTGAACCATGGAAAATAGTCTTTCTCATGGGTTTATTGTACTCCTATAGGAGTACAATGTGCAACAGAATACTGTTACAACCCGTACTTTTCCAGCAGGGCTGCATCGTTCAGGATGGTTTCCGGCTCTCCGTCGGCTACAATCTGGCCCTGATACATGAGCATGACACGGTTGCAGGTCTGGCGGATCATGTCCAGGTCATGACTGGCAATAATCTTCAGGTGCTCAAAGGTATTGAGGATGGAGATAAGATTGCGCCGGTTACGGGGATCCAGGGCAACGGACGGTTCGTCCATCAGGAGGATATTGGGCGTCATTGAGATAATGGTGGCAATGGAAGCAAGTTTTTTCTCGCCGCCGGAAAGCTTATAAATGGGCCGTTCCTTCAGGTGACTGATGCGGGTTACTTCCAGGGCGTGGTCTACGCGGCGGTCAACTTCATCTTCCGGCAGGCCCATGTTCCGGGGGCCAAAGGCTACATCATCGTGGACGGTACTCATAAAGAGCTGACTGTCAGAATCCTGGAAAACGTAGCCGATTTTTTCCCGCACTGCCCCCAGGGTTTTGGCACTCAGGGGAATTTCCTG
Organism: Treponemataceae bacterium; assembly: GCA_024413635.1. Classification (GTDB taxonomy): domain Bacteria; phylum Spirochaetota; class Spirochaetia; order Treponematales; family Treponemataceae; genus Treponema_I. Next base: position 9,877 of record JAKSTT010000078.1, read on the forward strand.
TACGCGGATGTCGCCGGTAAAGTTCAGGTCCAGGCCCACCAGCAGTTTCAGAAGCGTTGATTTACCCTGCCCGTTGGCACCAATCAGACCGATGGCATCGTGTTCGCTGGCATGGAATGATATATCATTCAGGACGGGCTGGTTTTTTTCATAGGAAAAGTTCAGTCCGGTTACATCAATATGAATGTGGCTCATAGG
>JAKSTT010000079.1 GCA_024413635.1 Treponemataceae bacterium
ATTTTACTAAAACTATAAGCAAAAGTATATATAATTGATATACTAACCGACATGAAATACGATCTTCTTCTTGTAGGTGCCGGACTGTTTAATGCCGTTATTGCTCAGAAGGCTGTTGAAGCTGGAAAAAAAGTCCTGGTTATTGATAAACGTAATCATGTTGGGGGAAACTGCTATACCGAAAAAATTGAAGGTATCCAGGTTCATCGGTATGGTGCACATATTTTCCATACTGATAACAGGCAGGTGTGGGATTACGTAAACAGGTTTGCAGAATTTAATCGGTATACCAATAGTCCGATTGCAAATTACAAAGGTATGCTCTATAACCTGCCGTTCAACATGAATACCTTTACAAAAATCTGGCCGGATATCATTACACCGGAACAAGCAAAGGCACGTATTGCTGAACAGGCTGCTAGTATGGGGAATCGTGTTCCGGAAAACCTTGAAGAGCAGGGAATCAGTCTGGTAGGAAAAGATCTATTTGATCGTCTGGTGAAGGGATATACAGAAAAACAATGGGGAAGACCTTGTTCAAAACTTCCACCTCATATCATCAAACGTTTACCGGTGCGATTTACTTTTGACAACAATTATTTTGATGACCGCTATCAAGGTATCCCGATTGGCGGATATACAGATATGATTGATAAAATGATTAAGGGAGCTGAAGTGCTTTTGAATGTAGATTTTCATGATTATTCAGATGAATTGCTGCCTTTGGTAAAACAAACGGTTTATACCGGACCTATTGACCGTTTTTTTAATTGTCAGTTTGGGGCATTGGAATACCGGAGCCTGCGGTTTGAAACAGAAATCCTTGATATGGAGAATTATCAGGGAAATGCTGTCATTAATTATACGGATGCAGAAGCCCCACACACAAGGATTATCCAGTATAAACATTTTGAATATGGTACGCAACCTAAGACTGTGATAACCCGTGAATATCCGGCAGACTGGAAGCCAGGTGATGAACCATATTATGCGGTTAACAACGAACAGAACAATAGTTTGTATAAAAAGTATAAAATGCTGGCAGAAAGACAGAATTCCGTTATATTTGGGGGCCGCCTTGGAATGTATCGGTATTTCAATATGGATGACACTATAGCAGCTGCATTTGATCTCTGGAAAATGCTTGAAAAGGCAGAACATTGAAAAAGCTTTTTTTTTAATCTAAGATATAAGCAAAAGCATATAAAATGAGGTTATATTTTGCCTGTTTCAGTATCAATTATTATGCCCATGAAAAATGCGGCAGAGTATGTAACAGATACCGTTGTATCAGTATTGGCACAGACTTTTTCAGACTGGGAACTTATTGCTGTTGATGACTGTTCAACGGATAATGGGAAAACTTTGGAAATCATGCGCTCTTTTTCAGCGGAAGATGTCCGCATAAATCTAGTACCATTATCGCAAGGAAAAGGATCAAGTGGTGCTAGGAACGAAGGCTTACATCGTGCCAAAGGCCGGTTTATTGCATTTTTGGATAGTGATGACATCTGGCATCCTGGATATTTGGAAACTATGTTGTCTAACATTGATTCATGCAAAGTAGAAAATGCCGCCATTTATTTCTGCGGGTACCGTCGGATGGATGAAAACTGTAGTGAAGCAGTGTTACCGGATTATTCGCTGCCAGGTATCAGAACCTACCGTCAGATGTTGAATCATTGTCCGATGTTTCCTTCAATTACCATCATTGATACTGAAAAACTGTCAGCTCCGGTTTTTTTCCGGGAGGAATTAAAAAGCCTGCGTGATGACTATGCACTTATTCTGGATATCATGCATCAGGGCCATGTTGCAGTAGGTTTTCCGCACATTCTTGCTGATTACCGTATGCGCAGTGATTCCGTAACTGCATCAAAATATCGGATGATTATCCCACAATGGCGGGTATACCGCAAAGTCCTGCATTTATCCTATATTGAAAGTGTCTGGCACCTGGTTCACTGGGGTGTCAACGGACTTCTAAAATATCGCAGACACTAGAAAGCGCTAATCATGACAGTTACCATATTGACTCTACATTGACATTTCCATTCATTCGTATTAGTATCTACTTAGTTGACAAACGCAACCAACCAATTAGGTTTGTTTGGGAGAGAAAGAAAGTCTATTTATAATATGTACGAGGTACAGCATGCAGTACGGCCATTTTGATAATGAAAACCGTGAATATGTCATTGACCGGGTTGATCTGCCCGTTTCCTGGACCAATTATCTGGGGGTAAAAGATACCTGTGTGGTTGTAAACCACATTGCCGGTGGATATATGTTCTACAAAACACCGGAATATCACCGCGTAACCCGTTTCCACGCAAATACCATTCCTATGGACCGCCCCGGCCACTATGTATACATCCGTGACAATGATGACGGTGACTACTGGTCAATCAGCTGGCAGCCTGTTGGTAAACCACTGGATCAGGCAAAATATACCTGCCGTCACGGTATGAGCTATTCTGTATACGAATGCGGTTACAAAGGTATTGAGGCTTCCCAGCGCCTTTCTGTTCCACTGAACGATGATGTAGAGCTCTGGGACGTAAAAGTTAAGAATACCTCTGACAAACCACGTGACCTTTCTGTATTTACCTATGCTGAATTTTCTTTCCATCATGTCATGATTGATAACATTAACCATCAGATGTCACTGTACTGTGCCGGATCAAATTACGATGACGGCATCATTGAATACGACCTGTTCTATGAAGAATTCGGGTACCAGTACTTTACCTGCAACAAGACCCCGGATGGTTTTGACTGTCTGCGCGATTCATTCATCGGTCCGTACCGGTCAGAAGACAATCCTATCGTTGTAGAAACTGGTAAAATGACCGGTTCTTACGAAAAGGGTAACAACCATTGTGCTGGTTTGATGAAGAAACTTACCCTGCAGCCTGGAGAAGAAGCCCGCCTTATCTTTATGCTTGGTGAAGGTGGCCGCGATGCAGGTCGTGCCATGCGTGCAAAATATGCTACCAACGAAGCAGTGGACGCAAGCTATGCAGAAATGAAGGCATTCTGGGAAGCAAAATGCAACAAACTGCAGATCAACACTCCAAGTGACGCCATGAACACCATGCTGAATACCTGGACTCTGTACCAGTCAGAAATCAACGTTATGTTCAGCCGGTTTGCGTCATTCATTGAAACCGGTGGACGTGTAGGTCTTGGTTACCGCGATACCGCTCAGGATGCCATGACTATTCCTCATTCCAACCCGACCAAATGCCGCCAGCGCATCATAGAGCTGCTCCGTGGTCTTACTACCCAGGGATACGGTCTCCATCTGTTCCAGCCTGAATGGTTTGAACCGAAAAAGGCTGATGAAAAGAAACCGTTCAAATCTCCAACGGTTATCCCCACCGGTAACAAAGACGAATATGTTCACGGTCTTGAAGATGCCTGTTCAGACGATGCTCTGTGGCTGGTTCCAAGTATCATCGAATTCATGAAGGAAACCGGTGAATTCTGCCTGGCAGATGAAGTAGTAACCTACTGTGATGGTGGAGAAGGTACTGTATATGAACATATGCAGAAGATCCTTAACTTCTCTGCCGAACAGGTTGGTGCAACCGGTATCTGTAAAGGTCTCCGTGCAGACTGGAACGACTGTCTGAACCTGGGTGGCGGTGAAACCGCTCTGGTTACATTCCTCCATTACTGGGCACTTGATAACTTCATTGAACTGGCAAAATATCTGGGCCGCACTGATGATGTTGAAAAATACACTGCAATGCAGGCTAAGGTTAAGAAAGTTTGTGACGAAAAACTGTGGGATAAGGAATGGTTTATCCGCGGTGTTACTGCCAAAGGTAAGAAAATCGGTACTTCAGAAGATCCGGAAGGTAAAGTACACCTGGAATCAAATGCCTGGGCAGTTCTTTCAGGGGCAGCAACCTATGAAAAAGGTATCAAGGCCATGGACAGCGTTGATAAATGGCTGTACACCGACTGGGGCCTTATGCTGAATGCTCCTTCATATACTGTTCCAGACAGTGACATTGGATTCATTACCCGCGTATACCCTGGTATCAAGGAAAACGGTGCCGTATTCAGCCATCCTAACCCATGGGCTTGGGCTGCTGAATGTGTTCTGGGACGTGGCGACCGCGCCATGAAGTTCTATGACGCTCTGTGTCCATACAATCAGAACGATAAGATTGAAATCCGTCAGAGTGAGCCATATTCATACTGCCAGTTCATCATGGGTAAAGACCATACTGCCCACGGACGTGCACGCCATCCATTCATGACCGGTTCAGGCGGTTGGGCATACTTCAGTGCTACCCGCTATATGCTGGGTATCCGTCCAAACTTTGAAACCCTGGACCTGAATCCCTGTATTCCACATGACTGGAAAGGATTTACCGCACACCGCGAATGGCGTGGGGCAGCATTCAACATTACTGTTGAAAACCCCAACGGTGTTCAGAAAGGTGTTAAGGAACTGTACCTTGATGGCAGCAAAGTTGACGCAATTCCTGCCCAGAAAGCAGGCACCTGCCACGATGTAAAAGTTGTGATGGGATAATAAAGAAGACGAGAGAGGGAAATCCCCTTCAGAGCATCTTTGTCATGCTGAACTTGATTCAGCATCTGAGATTCCGAAACCAGTTCGGAATGACAAAGTCTCTGAAGGGGATTTTTTTTACAGACGGTAGTTATCGGCCTGGGCCATGAACAGTTTGTAATACAGACTGTCGGTTTTCTTCATCAGGTTTTCGTGGGTGTCGTAATCGGCCACAGTTCCGCCGTCAATAATCAGGATTCTGTCGCAGAAAACGCTTGAAGACATGCGGTGGCTGATGTACATGGCTGTTTTGTCCTGGACCAGGCTGTTGAACTTTTCATAGATTTCAGCTTCAGAAATAGGGTCCAGGGCGCTGGCAGGTTCATCAAGGATGACCATGCTGGCCTTTTTGTACAGGGCTCGGGCAATGGCAATTTTCTGGCTCTGACCGCCAGACATTTCAATGCCGTCCTCATCATATTCCTTACCAAAACGGCTTTTTACCCCCTTAGGAAGCTCTGCAACCTTATCATGGAGGCCAACTTCATCAATCAGCTGCTGAACCCGCTCCTGGCTTACGGTGCCGGCATTTCCGCCTGCAATGTTTTCTTCAATGGTGAAGTTGAACATCTTGTAATCCTGGAAGACGGCGCTGATGGCGTCCATATAGCTGTTGTAGTCATAGTCGTAAATGTTCCGGCCGTTTACCAGAATTTCACCACTGTCAGCCTGATACATGCGGCAGATCAGCTTAACCAGAGTTGATTTACCGGATCCGTTGAGTCCCACAATAGAAATCTTTTCGCCTTTGTTAACCTTAAAACTGATGTTCTTCAGAATCGGTCTGTCAGTTTTAGGGTAGGTAAAGGTAACGTCACGGAATTCTACGGTTTCAATGTCACCGGCAAATGGTTCGTGTCCGCTCTGGGCCGTTTCTTCCGGTAAGTTCATGAATTCCAGATAAGGCTGCATAAGGTTCAGCATCTGGTTCATGGATACGATTGCTTCGCCAAAGGTGCTGACAACATTTGAAAAATTGATGGCTGAAGTAACGTACATGGTCAGGGCACCCAGGGAAAGTTTTGGCCCGTAGGTAGTGGTAAGGGTTCTGATACCAACCCAGCAGTAACTGAAGGCTGAAATTACTTCGCTGACAAAGGCCATCCCACCGAACATCTGTCCCTGGGCAGCCCAACATTCATTGAAACTGGTCATGCTTTCCTCCAGGTCTTTCCGGATGGTTCTGGTGATGAGGGATTCCATGTCATACAGGCGGATTTCTTTCTGTGCCGGTTTAGCTATGGCCAGGTTCAGGTAATAGTTAAAGCGACGGTTAACAGGAATAAGCATCTGGAAGACTTTTGTTATTTTTCCCATACTCAAGCCATAGATGCCGAAGATACTGGCACTGGCAAAGATACAGGCCACAATCAGCTGCCATCCCAAGGTTGCAAGTATGGTGATAAGACTGATGAGGACACAGAAATTCTGGATTACCAGAGTGAAGTTATAGATGACTCTGGAAAGGACACTCTGATTGGTAAGGGAAAAGATGGCCCGTTCTTTCAGGTCAAGGTAATAGGGATCTTCCAGATAGGAATATTCGATATTCATGACCTTGGTACCCATTACAGAAATCAAGCTGGAAGTCATCCAGGATTCTTTTGCATCCATGTATTTTCTGAAAAGATTGGCAATGAACTGCATCAGGACATTGTTGCCGATGATAAAGCAAGTATAGAGCAACAGGCTGGAAAGATTCCGGTCACCGGTCAGTTCGTCAACAAGAAGCATGGGAAGCACGATATTCAGTATGGTTTTTGCACCGTTAACAAGTGCCATGGCAATCATGCACAGTACGTAGGAAGGGCTGGTTTTCCAGGCAAGCTTCAAAAAGTGGATAAGCGCTTTCATACTGCCACCTCCTCTGCGGCACCAGTTTCCTGGTAATATTTGCCCTGAATCTGGAACATTTCATAGTATTTGCCTTTCAATGCCATAAGTTCATCATGGGTGCCGTATTCAGCAAGACCTTCCGGTGTAAAGAGTGCAATTTTGTCACAGAATTTGGTAGAAGCAAGACGATGGCTGATGTATACGGCTGTCTTTCCCTGTACCATATCGCTGAAACTCTCATAGATTTCAGCCTCTGCCAGGGCATCAAGGGCAGCTGTCGGTTCATCCATGATGATCATGGGAGCATCCTTGAAGAGAGCGCGGGCAATGGCCAGTTTCTGCCGCTGACCGCCTGACAGGTCGGTTCCGTTTTCATCAATGACTTTCAGCATCATCTGGCTCAGTCCCTTGTCAAATTCGTGTACTTTGTCACTCAATCCAACTTTTTCAAGGGATTCCCATACGCGGTCATCGTACTGGGTATCGTCTTTTTTACAGGTAATGTTTTCGCGGATCTGGAACGCCAGAATGGTAAAGTCCTGGAATACAGTACCGTACAGCTTGTAGAGCTCTTCTTTTTTATATTGCCTGATTTCCTTTCCGTTGATGTAAATATTGCCTTCTGTAGGCGGATAGAGGCCGCAGATCAGTTTTACCAGGGTTGTTTTACCGGCACCGTTGGTTCCGACAATGGCAAGACGCTCACCTGCATGGATGGTGAAACTGAAATCCGTATAGATGTTCTTATCACTGCCGGGGTAGCGGAAGGTTACGTGATCAAATACAATTTCTACGGGAACCGTCAGGTCAGCCATTTCAGTACCTTCTTCAATCAGGTTTGCATCAAGAAGTCGGAAGAAATCTTTCACGTAATCACCCTCGTTCTGGATGAATGCAATGTCTTTACCAAAATCAAGCATGAGAGCCATAAGGCTGGTAATCAATGCAACATACATGGTAAAGGAACTGATGGACATGCCATGAAGGCACTGATAGATCAGAACGCCGTACATTGCCACATTGGTTATGAGCAGGGTAAGGATACCGGAAAATCCCAGCAGGAATTCGTGATTCTTGATTTTCCGTTCAAGGGCGTACAGGGCATCAATTTCTGCATGATAATTCTTTAGAAGCTGTTCACGGAAGTTGAAAATACGGATGTCCTTTCCATAGGTAAAGTCACTGGTAGTTTTCTGGTAATAGCCGACTTTCCTGTTGGCTGCGGCAACCTGAGTTTTCCGTTCATAGGCGTACTTGTGAGCCTGGCGTTCTACCCACATGGTAACGGCAACGTGGAGCACGATGGCCAGCAGTACCCAGGGATTCAGGAATCCTGCCAGAACAATCATGCCGATTATGGTAACTGCTTTTGCAGGCAGTTTGCTGATGCGGTTGGCAACGCCTTCAACACCGTTTGCATTGTTGGAACAGGAGTTGGTTGCCTTGTCGTATTCCTTCTGGAATGCAGCATCTTCATGATATTTGAAGTCCATCTGCTGGAATACCTGCGACATACGGGTCATCTGGGTTAACCGCATGCCCATGTTGCAGATTTCAATCAGCTGTTCTTCCAGTTTGGAAAGATACCCTAGAGTTCCTGCAACAAGCAGATAGATGACCATGGCGGTAATAAGGCGGGTAGTAGCAGCTTCTCCGCCTTCTTCAATAATGCCGATGGCGATTTTCGGCAGGACGATGGCACAGAAGGGATAGATTCCTGCAACGACCGTGTAAAACGGTATGCGGAACATGTTTCTGTGGGCATCCTGGTTCATGGTACCTATGAGTCGTCTGATAAACTTCTCATGGGGCACAGGTGTTTTTGTCATTTTTCAACTCCCATTTTTGATATGCATCAGTTGATTAGATATATATCTAATATCGAGTATGATAACTGTATAACATTAGTGTTAGATAGTTGTCAAGTTAAATGTTAGATGATATTCTAATTTCATGGAAAACAATTACGTTCGGGAACATCAGCTGTATCTTTCTACTTCTTTGCTTCATTTTCTTGGGTTGGGTAAACCGTTCCATGAAACTGCCGCCAAGGCATTGCAGGAAGTAAAAGAAACGCCCCTTCGCCCGCAGTATGAAACAGACCTTCAGCTGCTTGAAGAAATTACTGAAGAGGCAAAAAAAGACCAGAAACTGCAGTCACTTGCGGAGGGTTTTCAGTTGTATTTTGGCGCTGGTGAGGAAACGGGCCACGATTCCCTCAGTTCTTTTGTGCTATTGTTTGAAGACGAAGGTTCTGATGGTGCTTCAATAGAGGAACTCTTTAATAAACTTGAAACAGTACCGGAAAATGCTTTTATCAAACGGTTTCTGCTGTATGTAACAAATTATTCCAATACCAGTATTGTCAGTAATGAAATTTCAGTAGATGGAAAAAACGATGGCTTTGACGGCATGACCGTCATTCGTGCCGTAACCCAAATGCAGGCTCAAGACAGCGTAAAACTTTCCATTCTGGATATGTTCATGAACAGATCGGTGCATCGTGAAAAATGCCGTGCACTTCTGGAAGCTGCCTGGGACATAATCCTTCGGTTTGAAAACCCAGTCAATGATATTGCGCTCAGGTTTTATTCGTATTGGAATCCTATCCTTTCAGAAAAGGGAAATGAGCAGTTTGTTGCCGAGTATATGCCCTTTGCCCGGCATCTTTTTAAATCTATTCCAGACATAACCCTTAATCCTGATTTTTTCTTTCCGCTGCGTATTACCGGCAGCATAAAACCCGATTACAATCTGCAGCTTCCGGAAAATGAGCCTTTCAGGATTCATTTTGGTATTCTCCATTCATCAGAAACTGTTATTGAAGGCATACGGAACATGATGTCGACCGAAACCGATGACATTGAGTACGACAGCTGCCTTAAGCATCTGGCAGATAAAAGCCGGTTTGCCATTCTGCAGGAACTGCATCAGGGGCCGCGATATGGTGGGGAACTTGCCAAAAAGCTGAATCTGACTACTGCTACCGTTTCTCATCATATGGGACTCTTGTTTGAAGCAAATCTCATCACCATTGAACGGCGTGAAAACAAAGTGTATTACCATTTGAACCACGTTGTGATTGAAAAAGTGGTGGCATATCTGCAGCATACCTTGCTCTGATTGAAACCATTGCCGTATTTTGCTAAACTGTGATAACTATCGCAATACGGAGGCTGTATGGCAGATTTACGTTCACAGTGCGGTGACATTGTTGCTGAAGCACTGAATATTTTCATCAAAAACAAGGGGCTTGAAGCCACCGCTGGAGTAGTAGACGCTGCCCAGCTTACTCTTGAAACTCCACCAAACCCTGAAATGGGTGATGTTGGTATTCCACTTTTTATTTTTGCTAAAACCCTCCGTATGGGGCCGCCGGTAATTGCAAAAGAAGTTGCACAGATTATTGCTGACCAGCTTTCTGATAAAGCTGCTGCTGTCGGATCCTTTGCTGCAGTAGGACCGTATGTCAATGCAAAACTGAATAAAGGAGTTGCCGCCAGCAGCACCCTTAAAAAGATTAACGAGCAGAAAGATTCTTATGGTAAGCTGAATGCAGAAAACCAGGCACCACTTGCCGGCCGCCGGGTAATGATTGAATTCTCAAGCCCCAA
>JAKSTT010000008.1 GCA_024413635.1 Treponemataceae bacterium
GATGCCAGTTTACCCCGACGGCAGAATTGTTGTAGGTTTCTATCGAATCAAAAATACGGTCTTCACGGATTTTCGGAGTCCAGGATTCCTGCAGCAGTACATCCCGGTTCGCAACATACACACCGTCCGGCACGGAAATATCAGCGCCGGCAAACAGGAATTGAATGGTGTTATTCTGTCCTGACGAACGGATAAACTGGGTTTTCCCCAGGTTTTCAAACTTCCGCTCCGTATTGATGACCTGCTCATTGGCCGTAGCAAAGTGGGTATCAGTCTGTTCTCCCAGCCAGGTGTCAAATACGGCCTTTACGGAAATTACCTGCGGCCGGTTGGAAATATTCTGGATGGCCAGGTCAACCCGCACATTGTCATAGGTTTTCTTGTCTTTTGTCTTGAACGGCTCAAACCGGATGTCTACAACATAATTGTCAGAAACCGTATATGACAGGGTTGCAGACGTTTCATCCACCATGGTTTCAACGGCAACACCGGTGCCAACGGCCAGCTTCCGCACAGAACCGCTGTTCCGCACATAAAATCCGGAGGTAGTACCGTGTTCTGAAGGTTCCAGAAGAGAAACCCATTCTCCGGTTTCACCGTCAACAATGGAAAGGGTAAAAACACCGGTGGTGTCATCAAGGATAATTCTCAGAGGTTCCAGAACCAGTGTCTTTTTTTCTGCAGAAAGGCCGGCGGTGGCACATACCACTGCCAGCAGAAGAATACCGGCTGATCTCAGTATGGAACGGGCAGTATGCATCAGTAGGCCTCCTGGGGATGTGTTTCATCAAGGAATCCCTGCAGTTTGCGGGCTTTTTCCATCAGTTCAAGGAATTCCCGCTGGCGTTCAGTATCTTCTTCTGATTCAGCAGGGCTTTTCCAGGCAATTTCTGCAGTTTCTTCGGACTCTTCCAGTTCCTGTTCTTCAAGAGCAGAAATCCGGTTCAACTCTGCGGCATAGGCCACTGCATTGAGGGTATCCTCTGCAGCAGTACGCAGCTGTTCATTCAAAGCCGTCAGATCGGTAACCCGGGCGTTCAGGAAGGCGTTTTCTTCCTGGCTGGATGCCAGTGCCAGTTCCAGATCCTGAATATGGGATTCCATGTCACGTACCCGGGACCGGAGTGCCAGCGCTTCTTCTGACTGGTACTGTTTCAGCAGACGCTCATATTCTTCTTTTGAGGCCAGGTATTCCTCACCGGTTACCCGGAGCAGGTACAGCAGTTTTTCTTCCCGTTCCCGCTGGTTCAGCAGTTCCAGGCGGAATACCGACTCAACGGTTTTTGCCGACTGGGGATATTCCGTAACAATACGCTCAAAAAGCCGTTCTGCCTGGTCAAAGTTGAACGTCTGATACAGGCATTCAGCCATCCAGAACAGTGCAGAAGGAACCAGTTCATGGTCAGGATAGGTATTGCAGAAAGAAGTAAGGTCCCGGACAGCGTCCGTATAGTTATTGAGGAGGTATTCAGAGCGGGCCATCTGGTATTTTACCTGGGGCAGATACCCTGATTCAGGAAACCGCTGGGTATAGTAACTGCCGTCTGTCAGTACCGACTGGTAATCACCGGAAAAGACTTCTGACATAATCAGCACATACCAGGTTTCCTGGTTACTGTTTTCCGGCATGGTTGCAGCCTTACGGAGAAAAAACAGTGCGGTATTCCAGTCTCCCTTACGGTATGCTTCAAGCCCCTGAACCAGCAGGTTTCCCTGGGAATTCTGGGCAGAAAGAGACAGCATACAGAACATGACTATGCAGAGGGCAAGCAGTTTCTGAAACTTTTTTTTCATATATTCTCCAAAACTACAGCATGTCTTTGGTAAAGGTGCCGGCAAAAAAGGCACTGCCGGACACAACCACATCAACACCAGCCGTAATAACTGATTGTACAGTATTTTGGTTAATCCCGCCATCTACGGATATAAGATAATTATAGCCCTTTTCCTTTCTGATCTGATCCAGCAGGGCAATTTTATCTACGCACTGGGGAATCAGTTTCTGACCGCCAAAACCGGGATTTACCGTCATGACCAGTACCAGGTCTACAAAGGGCAGCAGCTCACTGATGGCAGAAACCGGAGTAGACGGCACAATACTGATTCCTGCCTTTTTCCCCAGGTCATGAATGTGGGATATCAGCCGGTGTGAATGGATACAGGCTTCGTGGTGAAAAGTAATGTAATCGGCACCGCTTTCTGCAAAGCCATCAACCAGGGTTTCAGGATGTTCAGTCATCAGGTGTACGTCAAAAGGCAGGTCAGAATGAGGCCGCAGTGCAGAGACAACCTGCTGTCCGATGGTAATGGGCGGTACAAAGGTTCCGTCCATGACATCAATATGAATAAGGTCCCCACCCTGCTGGTTGATGAAGGATACAGCTTCGCCCAGACGGGCAAAATCTGCAGAGAGTAACGACGGTGAGAAAAGTATATTTTTCATATAAAAATAGTAGCAAAGGCAGGGATGATTGTCTAGCAACAGAATTTTTTTATATTTTTTTCTAAAAAACTACTTGACGTATATATACGATTTACAGTATAAACTTACCCCAATTTTTACCAATTTTTGTACATTTATTGACTTTTACCTTCATTTCTGACATACTGGAAAAGTTCGCTATGGAAAAGAGTTCAGAAACAAGTTTAGCCCAGGCTCGGGAATTCCTTAAGAATGCACAGATTTCTAAGGCTCATCAGGTCCTGGAAGAAAGACTCCCCTATGAACTGCAGAACGATGAGTTACGGCAAACCCTGACTTACGTTCACTACTGGGAAGATTTCATTCTGACGCTGCAGGAACTTGAATCTCCTTTTGAACGGGGCGAATCACTGATACTCCGGTGGAAACAGTTTTCCGCCCAGTATTGTGAAGCACCCGGTTCTACACCATATGAACAGAGTATTGATGCTTTACGTCAGGGTATTTTTCAGCTTGCACTGGAAAATTACCAGTCATTGTTTCAGTTGAGCAATCAGGACCAGAAGGCGGAAATTCTCCGCAAGACCGGCTTGTGTTACAAGGCACTGGGGGACTATGAAAAAGCCCTCAAGTACCTGAATGAAGCCAATTCCCTTGCTCCTGGCAGTGCACCGGTACTTGCCGAAATGGCTGACTGTTACGCCCTGTATGGAGAGGAACGGATTGCAAAGGTACTCTTCAGGGAAGCTTTTTTTGTTGATGCAGAAAAAGTGGACATTACGCTCCTTGAATCCGAACTGATTACGACACTGATCAGTTACGTGGAAAACATGGGGTATACCGGTTCAGAATTAAAGTCCTGGATTCCGGTATATGGCGTGTTGTATGGAGTTTTCAACATTAAACGTGAGTTACGGGCCCTTGAAGCCGGTAAACTCAAGCAGTCTGTTTTCCAGCTGGAAAACGAACTGAAAGAAGCACGGGGCAATGCCAGTCTGCTGAAACCCCGGCTCATCAATCACTATTTCTGGCTGGTAGATTACTACGTCAACACCAACGATGACCACGCCAGGATTAACGAGATTTTGCTTAAAATTAAACTGCTTGACCCCGTCGTACATGATAAGTATGTGGTGTAACTGTACCGGGAGATTCAACAGGACACAAACACAGGAGAAACTTTATGTCTGAAGAATTGGTTAAGAGTGTTCAGGATCTGCTGAAGGAAGAAACCTTCACCCGCGCAGCCCTTTCACAGTACTCAAAAAGCAATTTCATCAAGCTTTCTGAGATCATTGAACAGGCTCACTCTGAAAACTGCATTGATGAAGTAAAAGGTGTAGCCGACGAACACCTGGTTCATACCAAAAACAGCGTTATTGCACTGTACATTTCCGGTATGCTGGGACTCAAGAAAGGTAGTCTTGATAATTCTTCACTCGTAACCCTGATCAACCTCTTCCTTGACCAGCACCGCAGCAACGTTGTTACCTACCTTTGCGAAAGCATCCTTGCTGAAGACGAAAACAATAAATTTGCCCTGCACACCCTGGCTGACTGCTACGCCGAAGAAGACAACGAAAAAATCTGGGAAGTATACGAACATATCGTAAAGATTGACCGTGAAGAAGCTAACATTGCAAAAATCCTGGGTGAAAAATACGAAAAAGAAGGCAACCTGGAAGTTGCCGTTGAATACTATAAAAAAGCACTGAACCGTTTCATTACCAAAGCTCCCGGCACCCAGCTGAGAGAAATGTGGACCAAACTGGTTTCACTGGTTCCGGAAGAAATTGAATTCTTCTACATGATTCAGCGTAAAATTGCAAAAACCATCAGTGCTGATAAATCTGCCAGCATGATGCAGGAACTGTACGTATACTACAGAGAAGCAGAAAACTGGAATGTTGCCATTGATATCCTGAAACTGATGCTGTCCATCGATGATAAAGACAGCTGGGCACGCCGCGAACTTGTAGACTGTTTCAAAGGCAAATATGCAAAACACAGCCAGCTTGATGACTATATCCGTGTTTCAAACCTGGCTTCCAGCTGGAGAAACGTATTTGAAGCCATTGCTGACTTTGAAAAACACATCTCCTTTGACGTAAAGAACTTTGTATTCCACCGCTCATGGGGTGTTGGTGTCATTACCAAAGTAGAAGGTGAAACCATTACCATCAACTTTGGTAAAAAACAGGGTGTACACGATATGTCCCTGAAAATGGCTATCAACGCACTGCAGCCACTGGCCAAAAACCACATCTGGGTACTGAAAGCTACCAAATCAAAGGAAGTTCTCCGTGCCAAAGTAAAAGATGACAAAGAATGGACCCTGAAAACCATCATCAGAAGCTTTGACAACAGCTGTGACTTTAAACGCATCAAGGCTGAACTGGTTCCAAGCATCCTGACCACTACCGAATGGACCGGATGGAGCACTGCTGCACGCAAGCTGATCGATTCCGATCCTACCTTCGGCGTAAATCCTGATGATATTACCCAGTACACCGTACGCGACCACGCCATCACCAAAGTTGAAAAACTTGCCAACGAATTCAAGGCACAGAAACAGTTCTTTGCCCGTATTGATATTCTGATGAAGTTTGCCAACACCGAAACCGAAAACGGTGAACCAGCAGTAGAAACCGACCTGTTCGGTGACATGCTGTCTTACTTTACCGGTTTCCTCCACTCTACCGGTACCGTAACCGAACAGACCATCGCTTCATACCTGGTAGTACGCAACATCATCGTAAACTACAACCTGCCTAACCCCGGCATCCAGCTGGATATTTTCGGCAAACTGTTTGAAGAAATTGAAAACCCAAGCGACATGTATCTGTCACTGAAAGATACCAGAAACACTTCACTGCGCAAGGACTTCCTTACCTGTATTGAAATGCTGCCCAACTGGTCTGATGTATACATCAAGCTGTTCCCAACCGTTCTTTCTTCTGAAATGCTGACCAAACTGATCAACAAAGGTCACACTGATAAAGTTAAGAAACTGGCTGCAACTTCGTTTGAAAACTACCGCGACTACCGCGCTGCAGCCATCTACTTCTTCAAGGAATGCCAGAACGAAGAATGGTTCCAGGAAATCGGTATTTCATATGAAAAACAGATGATTACCCTGGTAAACATCATGGATCTGGGCTTCCGCGAAATCAACAACCACTACAACACTACTGAAAACCGCAAACTGATCAAACAGATTGAAACCCTGCTGTTCGGTAAAGACGCAGCATTCCTGAACTACATGCTGGATAACGGTACTGAAACCATTAACCGCCTGTACACTCTGGTTTCTGACGTTAACGACCTGGATCCGGTTATCACCATGAAAATGCGCAGCCAGATTCAGAACAAGTATCCTGACTTCCAGTTCCGCGTTAAGGAAGAAAAGACTGTTCAGACTAAGGGTCTTATCGTAACCCAGGCATTCTTCGACAAGATGAAGGCCGAACTGGACCACATTGCTACTGTTGAAATCCCAGCCAACGCCAAGGAAATCGGTGAAGCAATTGAAAAAGGTGACTTGCGTGAAAATGCTGAATACAAGGCAGCACGTGAACGCCAGACCCAGCTCAACAGCCAGGCAACCCGCCTGCAGGAAGACATCGACCGCGCACAGGTATTCGATCCTTCTACCGCAACTACTGCCTACATTTCATTCGGTACTGTAGTAACCCTGCACAACGAACTGGAAAATACTGATGAAACCTACACCATTCTGGGACCACGTGAATCTGATCCTGACAACGGAATCATTTCCTACATGTCTCCAATGGGTATGGCTATCATGAACAAAAAGCCAAAAGAAAAACTGAACTTTGTAATCAACGAACGCAACTATTCATACACTGTTGCAAAAATCAAGATTGCAAAACTCTAATACTTAGGGTATGAAAAAAGGGTTCCGGAAACGGAACCCATTTTTTTATGCTTTCAGTCGGCAGTTTCAAGAATCAGAGCAGCTTTTTTCGTAATGGCTGTTTTCTTTTCACGGTCTGCTATTTCCTGCACTTTTGAGCGGCAGCTGCCATAGCGGTTCGTTTTCCAGATATCAAGACCGGTACCTACGGTAGAGGCATCATCACTTTCCAGGAACAGCAGACATACCTCTTCATACTGACTTGACTTATGCTTTGCCATTTCCTTACCGATGGCATACCGCAGGTTCTTCCGCTGTTTGTCTACGGCTACCTCTTTTGCAACTTCGCAGACAGCAGCAACAGATTCCCGGTCCCCATTTATCAGAAGCACGGTTGCTGCCTTTGCCCGGGTAGAATCACCTTTTTTCTTATCCTTTAAAATACCAATCAGGAATTCGTTTCCTTTTGCCACATTCAAGGCACCTATGGCATCGTAACAGGCATTCTTTACGGCTGTTTCGCCATCATTCTGTGCACGGTAGATAAGTGCATCAAGGGCATCACGGTAGGTCCATTTCTGAACCGCTTTTGCCGCTTCAATACGCACCTTGTAATAATTATCCCTGAATGCTTCAATCATGAATGCACTGATGTCGTGACTGTTGTAATAACTGAGACCTTTAATGGCATATTCACGTACATTGGGTTCGGAAGATTCAAACAGCTCCATGAGTACCGGAACCGAATCCTTCAGTTCCATGGCACCAATGGCTTCAGTGGCATACATGCGGACATACAGGTTTTCATCTTCATCACGGGCAACTTCCACCAGCTTATCCCAGGTAGAAGTTACTTTAAGGCCACCCAGTGATTTCATCAGCGTCTGCCGGCGGGCAGTTGTCAGGTCCCGGTCCAGATAATCAGCCAGGAACGCTGCCTCCTCTGCACCTCCGATGGAACCTAAAGCCCGGAGTCCTGCATCCAGATAGTCTTCTGATTCATCATCAAGCAGCTGCATGATTAAGGGCGCGGCACTCTGAATGCCGACTTCAGCGCAATACGATATCAGCTTATTGACCGTTGAAGTTTTGGTATCATACGGGTCTTCCAGAATCTCAAGGGCATAGTCTTCCAGCCGGTCATCTTTCGCACGGGTAAAATACTCAATGCAGCTTTCCCGGATAGCCGTATTGTTGGTAGCTTCAAAAGCCGCATACAACTCCTTGCTGAAAGAATAATCTTCTTCCTTGATGAAGGTGTTGATCATGTCGGTAATCTCAGACTCCAGACCATATTGCAGCGTATCGCGGCGTTTTTCCAGTTCAGTTTTTTCGTCCTTGTCTGCCGCCCACAGCATTGCTGCTGAAAGCAGACACAGTCCGAAAGTCAAAAGAAATTTCTTCATCATCTGCCTTTAAAGTATCGGCTCATAAAGTCTTTTCTGAATGTTTCAAACCGGTCTTCTTCAATGGCCTTGCGGGCATCCTTTACCAGCTGGTTCAGGAAGTACAGGTTATGGTATGAAGCCAGCATGGAACAAAGGATTTCGTTTTCCTTGAACAGATGGCGCATGTAGGCACGGCTGTACTGGCGGCATACCGGACAGGAACATTCCGGGTCAATGGGTGACCAGTCGCGTTCATACTCAGCACGCTTAATGCTGATGGGACCATCATGGGTAAAGAAAGAACCGTTACGGGCATTACGGGTAGGAAGTACGCAGTCAAACATATCAATGCCGGCAGCAATGGCGTCCAGAATGTAGTCCGGAGTACCGATTCCCATAACATACCGGGGCTTGTCCTTCGGTAACAGATCAGTGGTATAGGTCAGGAACTCACCGTATACGTCGGCAGGTTCGCCAACGCTCAATCCGCCGATGGCAATTCCGGGAGTATCCAGATTGGCCACAAAATCAGCAGACTGTTCGCGCAGGTCCTTGTAAAAGTTTCCCTGTACGATGGCAAACAGATTTCCCAGGTACCCCTGGTCACGTTCCGTAAGCCACTGTTTTTTTGCCCGGTTGGCCCAGTCAGAAGTTATGCGGAGTGCTTCCTTTGCTTCACGGTACTCTGTTCCATACCCGGTACACACATCAAGCTGCATCTGGATATCAGAATTGAACTGACGCTGTACGTGAACAACACTTTCGGGAGTAAACAGGTGGCGGGAACCGTCAATATGGCTCTGGAAGGTTACCCCTTCTTCCTTGATTTTGCGGAGCTTGCTCAGTGAAAATACCTGAAATCCACCGGAATCAGTCAGAAAGTTACGGTTCCACTTGGAAAAACCATGGAGCCCGCCGGCCTCTTCCAGGATATCTCCACCCGGCCGCAGATACAGATGATAGGTATTTGCCAGAATAATTTCAAAGCCAATTTCTTCAAGGTCATCCTTGGTCATGGCTTTTACCGTTGCATTTGTTCCAACAGGCATAAAAACCGGAGTCTGAACCGGTCCGTGGGGCAGCTGCATGACACCGGTACGGGCCTTGCTGTTGGCATCCTGATGTTTCAGGGTAAAAATCTTATCCATAAAGAATCCTTCTGCAGTATCAGGTACGGGCAAACCGGACAAGACCGATACTGATCAGAACAAATATGATGACCGGAGTCCAGGCCCCGGCAAAAGGAGTAATGTATCCGAACTTTGCCAGATACATGGTAACCATCTGAGTAACGTAAAACAGAACGGCAGCGCTGACACAGGAAATAAGGCTTACCAGGAGCACATTGCGCCGTGATTTACCGGAAAGTCCGATGGAAAGGAAAACCACAATGAATATAATAGACGGAAAGGCAAATTTCTTGTAGTACACACTGCGTGCCTCTGCAGCAGGAAGCCCGGTCCGCTGCAACAGCCGGATATACTCACGGGCTTCTTCTGTATTTACTTCATCAACGGAAATTTCAAAATTCCTGAAGGTATCAGGAATTTCCGTCAGCCGTTCCGTTACCGAATAGGCGCCGGTAGAAACCTGCAGCTGCTCTCCATTCCAGCGGTATACAATACCATTGGATAAAATCCACCGGTCCTCATCCCAATAGGCAGAATCAGCGTGGACAATCATATCAAGGAGCATGTTCTCATCCCGGAGTACCACATACAGATTATACAGACGCTGGTTCTGGTCATCGTAATAATCCGCCTTGTACACTGCCCTACCCTTATCAGAAAGCACAACCACCCGGTCATTGTTACTGGACCGTTCTTCACCAAGGGCCGACTGCTGCAGGGCTACTTTCTCACGGTAGGCCGGAACAACCAGCTTGTTTTCAAACCAGAAAAAAGATACAGACAGCACTGCACCAAATATCAGTAACGGCATGGTAAAGCGGAGCAGGGAAACACCGGATGCAAAGATAACCGTCAGTTCATTGTCAGCATATAAGGCACTTAACGTAAAGGATACGGCAAAAAGAACTGCCAAAGGTGCACCATACCAGAGTGACTTTGGAAAATACAGCAGCATGATTTTCAGGATAACGGAAACCGGTGTTTCACACTGAATATAGGTCCACAGATTGATCAGCAGGTCAATAAGCACCAGCATGATGGAGAAAAAGAAGATAGCGCCCAAAAAAGTGGGAATGAATTTTTTGAACAGATACCGGATCAGGGTCATTTCCGTACCAACCTCCAGTAGAACACCAGCGCTGCTATACCTACCAGAAAGTTTGGCAGCCACATGGTCAGAAATCCATTGATGCCGATTTTATAGCTGAAATTCTGTCCTAAAATCATCAGGGCCCAATAGGCAACGCAGATAACGATACCGATGATGAGTCCGATGGTCTGACCGTTGTGTTTACCGAACAGAAAGGCTAATGGAAGCGCCAGCATGGCAAAAAAGAGGGAGCCGAAGGGCAGCGAAAACTTCATGTTGAATTCCAAATCCCACACATTCAGGGTACGTTTTGAAGTTTTCTGTTCTGCCCTCATTTTCTTCAGTTCCCGGTACAGATCCAGTGCCGTCAGTTCCCGGGGATTTTTCCGTCCGTTGGAACCGGGGAAAATGCTTTCTGCAAAGATATTCATTATCAGTGAATCACTGACCATGTAGTCATAGGACAGATAGTCTGAGGGATTAAGGAAAACAGCTACGGAATCGTCCATCTGCAGCTGCATGACAACTCCGGGATCTTTGGGACTGATGATGGTAGAGTTTCCGGCAACGATAATCCGCTGCTCATTCTTACTGTCAGTATCAAACAGAATCATTTCAGAAACATTCCGGTCTTCCACAGTACCGATGACCAGGGTAGACCGGTCAGTTCGTTTTATGGAGTTTGATTCCAGCTCTACCGACGGGTTGGAATACAGGATATCCCGGTACAGTTCATTGTATTTTACTGTTCCCAGGGGAAGAAGATAGTCATTTACAAAAAAAGAAACAAACGAAATAATCAGGGACAGCACCAGCACCGGGAACAGAATGGAACGGTAATGGTTACCGGTGGCCCGGAATACCAGGATTTCATTATCACTCATCATGCGTCCCAGACACATAAGGAATCCCACCAGGGTGGCAAAGGGAGCAGACTGGGCAATGATGAACGGCAGTGAAAAGGTAATAAGCTGAATAACCTGCAGAATGGGTACCCGTTTTTTCAGCAGTTCTTCTGCCATAAGCAGTATCTGGTTCACAAAGAAAATGAGGAAAAAGAATAAGAATGCAATGGAAAAATAGAGGGCCAGTTCACCCATCAGGTATTTGAACATGACATGGTGTTTCAGGCCGGAAGCAGTCTTACTTTGACGCACTGAACCCGCCTGTAGACCCAAAACCGCCGGCTCCGCGTTCTGTTTCAGAAAGCCGGTCCACAGTTACAAACGTACCCCGGGTTACCGGCGCAACCACAATCTGGCCGATGCGGTCACCATTGTTGATGACAAAGGGTTCCTGCCCCAGGTTAATCAGGATTACTTTTGATTCACCCCGGTAATCGCAGTCAATGGTGCCGGGTGAGTTTACGCAGGTAACACCATATTTATATGCCAGCCCGCTTCGTGGACGCATCTGTATTTCATATCCTTCCGGAATTTCAAAAAAAAGGCCGGTGGGAATCATGCGGCGTTCACCGGGCTGTAAAGTAACCGGTTCATCCAGCAGTGCACATACATCGGCACCGGCGGCGCCGGCAGTCTGATACTCAGGAAGCTTTGCGCCCGGCAGGGCACGTACTTTAATCTCTACGTTTGCAAACATATCAACAGTATACCAAAAAAAAACGGCTGTTACCACAAAGGGCAGCAGCCGTTTCTCTAAGCCTTACAGGACTTATTTGTTCTGAGCTTCCAGAGCGTCGATGTAGCTCAGGTTAATGCGTCCCTGTTTGTCAATTTCAATAACTTTAACAGGAATTACATCACCTTCTTTTACTACGTCGGTAACTTTAGCAACACGGGTGCGTGACAGTTTTGAAATGTGACACAGACCGTCTTTGCCAGGAAGGATTTCAACAAAGGCACCAAAGTCCATAATGCGGCGTACGGTACCCTGATAAATGGTTCCTACTTCAGGATCTTCTACGATACCCTTGATAGCAGCTTTTGCACCATCGGTAGATTTACCGTTTTTACCGTAAATGGTAACGGTTCCGTCATCGTCAGTATTGATGGTAACACCGTACTGTGCAGAAATTGCCTTAACGGTTTTTCCACCAGGACCAATGAGGGCGCCGATCTTATCAACGGCAATCTTCATGGTTTCGATTTTTGGAGCATATTCACTGATTTTTTCAGCAGGACCAGCGATGGTCTGTTTCATGATGCCCAGAATGTGCAGACGTCCGCGTTTAGCCTGAGCCAGTGCTTTCTGCATGATTTCGGTGGTTACACCGGCAATCTTGATATCCATCTGGAAACCGGTAATACCGTCTTCGGTACCGGCTACTTTAAAGTCCATATCACCCAGGTGATCTTCTTCACCCAGAATATCAGACAGGATTGCATAGCGTTCGTAGTGTTCCCCTTCGGTAATCAGACCCATTGCAATACCTGCAACCGGTTTTTTCATTGGAACACCGGCAGCCAGCATACACAGGGTACCACCACATACAGAAGCCATTGAAGAAGAACCGTTTGATTCCATGATTTCTGATACTACACGTACGGTGTAGGGGAATTCTTCGCGGCTTGGAACCATTGGTTCCAGTGAGCGGCGAGCCAGGTTACCGTGACCGATTTCACGGCGTCCGGTACCCATACGTCCAACTTCACCTACTGAGTATGGAGGGAAGTTGTAGTGCAGGATAAAGTGTTCGCGGCGGTCGCCGTCAATATCGTCATATACCTGTTCATCAAGGGCAGTACCAAGAGTAGCAACTGCCAGTGACTGGGTTTCACCACGGGTAAAGATTGCTGATCCGTGTGGACGTGGCAGAACGTTAACCTCACAGGTAATAGGACGGATGTCTTCAAGACCACGGCCGTCAACACGTTTACCGTTGTTCAGGATACCTGAACGGAGGATTTCATACTGCATGTCATCAAACAGGGTGTTGAACAGTTTTTTCTGCATGTCATCAGCAAGCTGTTCAGCATATTTGGCAGCAATGTCAGCCTGTACTTTTGCAATTGCATCGTGACGGGCAAATTTGGTTGGTTCATAGCAGGCAACCTGCAGCAGAGGCATTGCTTCTGCACGGATTGCATCAGCGTTTTCAAGAACAACACTTGATGGAGCCAGAGGCAGTTTTTCTTTACCGGCCAGTGCTTTCAGTTCTTCCTGCAGTTTACACATTTCGCGGATGAATTCTTCAGCTTTAGCCAGAGCACCCAGCATCAGGTCTTCTGATACTTCGTTTGCACCACCTTCAACCATGGTAAAGCCGTCTTTGGTACCGGCTACTACGATTTCCAGGTCACCCTTTTCAATCTGTTCATAGGTTGGGTTCAGTACGTATTCGCCGTCAACATAGCCTACGCGTACAGCAGCAATAGGACCATTGAACGGGATATCAGAAATGGTAACGGCTGCAGAAGCAGCAATTACGGCAAGAATGTCTGGTGGGTTTACACCGTCTGCAGAAACACAGGTTGGAACAATCTGGATTTCGCGGCCGAATGCAACTTCAAACAGTGGGCGCATTGGGCGGTCAATAAGGCGTGAAACCAGGATTTCCTTATCCTTTGGGCGGCCTTCGCGTTTTACGAAACCACCGGGGATTTTACCTGCAGCATAGTATTTTTCGTTGTAGTCAACGGTAACAGGAACGAAGTCAAGGCCTTCCTGTGCAGTGCCAGAAGCACATGCAGTAGCGATAACGGCTGAACCACCGAACTGTGCATATACAGCACCATTAGCCTGTTTTGCCAGACGTCCGGTTTCCAGAATCAGTTCATCATCACCAATTTTGTAAGTAACTCTCTGTACCATGGGTACTTCCTTGTTTCTGCCGTGGAACAGAATTTACTGCAACAAATCAGGGTGTCGGTTTGTTTCAGAAAATTCTGTGTCCGCTACGGCAGTTTTTCTTTTATGTAACGGCAACGCCGTTTTATGCAGCAATATGCTGCCTGTTTCAGGTGAAAAAAAAGCCGGTCATTCAGTATGAAAAATCACATGAACAGCCGGCTTTTTCTCAATCTTAGTGACGGAGACCGAGTTCTTTAATCAGAGCGCGGTACAGGTCCAGATCTTTGCGTTCAAGGTATTTCAGCATTGAGCGGCGCTGACCTACCAGTTTGGTAAGAGCACGTTTAGCACCTGCATCTTTTTTGTACATTTTGCAGTGCTCGGTAAGCTGCTTAATGCGAGCGGTAAGCAGAGCTACCTGAACTTTGGTGTTACCGGTGTCTTTGTCGTTGGCACCGAACTGAGAAACGATTGAAGTGGTTTCTTCTTTTGACAGCATTTTCATGCCTCCTGATAAATTATTTAGGCGTATCACCCGAAAAACGTTCTGCAACCGTTCAGTATGAGCCGCACAGCAACCCATGAAAAAACAGCCCGATTGTTCTTCTAAAGAAAGACGCGCTTGTTGTCCCCCAAACAGCATCTTTATACAAATACTATATTTGCAAAATTCTGCACAAAAGTCAATGGATTGGTATGGATTGCGACCTTCTGCGTAGTAATTTCAAGGTTTGCTGAAATTTCTCCGTTTACCATGCAGGGATACAGACCGTCTGCCGGCAGTACCTGAATGATGGCTGAACGGTCTATGGTACCCTCTCTTGTAACAGGAAGACCACGAAGGTCCAGAACCCAGTCATACCCCAGCAATTCCCGGGCCAGGCTGAAATCTCCAGCGGCAATGCACTGGCGGATGCCGGTTGAACTGATTTTTCCGGCACCAATGGCTTTGGTATCAGCAATAACCTGATATGCCATATGATTCTGACGACAGAAATCACTGATCTGCTGAAATCCGGTGGCAGCCCGATAGCCGCAGCGGAAATCCTGGCCGCTGAAAAGGCACCGGATGTCAAAGGCTTTCCGTATACATTCCAGAAATGCCAGACCGTCCATGGTCTTTATTTCCTCGGTAAAATCGATGACCACAAGAAACTGAAAACCGGCTTTGGCAAAATACTCTTTTTTCTGTTCAAGGGTAGAAAGACAGCCGGAAAAGTGAGAGGGATCATTTACCGCCTTGGGAGGCGTAGAGAAAGTAACAACACCGGATGCCAGCTGCTGCCTGTCTGCATAGGCAAGGACACTGTCAAAAAGATCACGATGGCCTTTATGCGGACCGTCAAATGCTCCGATACAAAGGACACTGGGCTGTGTCAGGGGATGAGAACCGGTGGTAATGTCATGCCAGGTAAAAAAATCCACGCTTAGTCCTTATTGACGAATTCATATTTGAAATGGTTATTGATGACCGATACCAGTCCACAGAATTCATCAGTATCTTCAAGGAATACCGCATATTTTGGCGGTTCTGCAGGAGCAGCTGCCCTATACTGGTCCAGTATCTGACGGCCTTCCAGGAAAAATCCCGGGGTAATCCTGATACCGTTGTTATACGATTCATGAAAACTGTTTTTCAGGGTCACTGGTGGCAGGCCGCAGAGTACTGCAGTCTCCCGGTCCAGGGAAACTGCACGGTCAATAATCCCCTGCAAGGCGGCCGGGGTAAAAAGAGAATCCATAACCTGCTTAATGTGCGGATCATCTTCAAGAATGTCTTTCTGCGCCAGGGCATGGGCGATGGTCATGGGAGGAAGGGACTCGTAGCCTGCCGCATGTTCCAGTTTGAAAATACCGACACCGGTCCGGCGGAGACCGATAAGATGTCCACAACTACCGGCTGAGCGGGCAATATCACGGGCAAGGGCACGGATATAGGTACCTTTGGATACAACAGATTCCAGTAATGCATGGCGGACATAGTCCACGCCGTTTTCCGTTACCAGTTCCATATCAAGGACCTTGCTTTCATATATGGAGACGGGACGTTTTTCCAGGGTAATGTCGTGTCCCCGGCGAGCAAGATCACTGGCTCTGGCACCGTCTACATGCAGGGCAGAAAAAACCGGTGGTTCCTGCAGTATGTCACCTTTCCACTGCTCTACTGCAGCAAGAAACGCTTCTTTTGTAGGAAGCGGTGCAGTCTGTACCACCTGACCGGTTACTTCCAGAGTATCCGTTTCTTCACCAAAGGAAATGACCGCCTGGTAGGTTTTAGATAATGCCGTAATGTGGGGAACCAGACGGGTCATGGAACCGGTGAGTACCACCAGCAGTCCGTCTGCAAAGGAATCAAGGGTGCCGGTATGGCCCACTTTTTTAGTGGATAATGCCCGCTTTACCCCGAATAACGAGGTAAAGCTGGTAATTCCGGCAGGTTTTGCCAAAAGAACGATGCTGCTGTGCATTACGCTTCAGTAGACTCGCTTTCGGTATCTTCAGAAGCCTGAGGCTGAGAAGCCGCAACTTCCTGATCATGGGCGACGATAGCATCAATTTTGTGAACCATATTGAATCCTTCCTTGATGCTTGAGTCAGCAATAAACTGTAATTTCGGGAACTGGCGCAGACGCAGTTTCCTGCTGAGGGTTGACTGGATGAACCCTGCAGCACTTTCAAGCCCCTTAACGCCCAGCTTGGTCTGTTTATCGCTCATGAAGCTTGAAACATACACTTTTGCAAAGGCCAGGTCCCGGGTAACTTCTACCCGGTTAATGCTTAAAAAGGTTGATACACGGGGATCTTTAATCTGTCCCCGCATAATCATGGTTGAAACTTCGTCGCGGATCTGCTCGCCAAGACGTACAAGACGGAATTCTGACATTACTCGGCTTTTCCTTCTCTTTCTGCTTTAGCAGCTTCTTCTGCAAGTGTTGCTCCCAGTTTGCGTGCAACTTCAACAAATTCGATAACTTCAAAGGTATCGCCAACCTGAATGTCGTGCCAGTCTTCAATACCGATACCACATTCATAGCCGTAGGTAACTTCTTTTGCATCGTCCTTGAAGCGTTTCAGGGAAGAAATCTTTCCGTTGTGGATTACGATGCCGTCACGGATGATGTTGACGGTAGAAGTACGTTTAACGGTACCTTCAAGTACGTAACAACCGGCAATAACGCCAACTTTCGGAACACGGAAGGTATCGCGTACTTCAACCTGACCGATAACTTCTTCCTTAACATCAGGCTGCAGCATACCTTCCATAGCCTGGGTAATTTCTTCAACACACTTGTAGATAACGTTGTATTTGCGGATATCTACTTTTTCCTGGTCTGCCAGTACTTTTGCCTTTGGAGTAGGACGTACGTTGAATCCGATGATGATTGCGTTACCGTCAGCAGAAGCAAGCATAACGTCGCTTTCGTTGATGGCACCGGCAGAAGAGTGGATTACTCTCAGGCGGATTTCTTTGGTTGACAGCTTTTCAAGAGACTGTTTCAGAGCTTCTGCAGAACCCTGAACATCGGCTTTGATGATGACTTTCAGTTCGGTCATCTTACCGTCATCAATATTGGCATACAGGTTATCAAGAGTAACTTTCTTAACAGCCTGGGCTGCTTCTACACGTTTCAGTTCCTGACGTTTCTGGGAAATTGCACGTGCTTCTTTTTCGTCTTCAGTTACCTGGAAAGGATCACCTGCATTTGGCATTGCTTCAAGACCCAGGATTTCTACTGGCATTGAAGGATATGCTTTCTGGATTTTTTCTCCGCGGTCATTGAAGATGGCGCGGACACGGCCAGAATAGATACCGGCAACATAGGGGTCACCGATTTCAAGACAACCGCGCTGTACGATGATGGTAGAAACAACACCACGACCGTGGTCAATGCGGGTTTCAATAATCTTACCTTCAGCACGGCACTGGTTGTTGGCTTTCAGTTCCAGCATTTCTGCCTGGAGCAGAACAGCTTCCAGCAGGTCATCAATACCTTCCTTGCGGAGTGCACTGATGCGTACGAACTGGGTTTCACCACCCCATTCTTCCGGGGTCAGGCCATACTCAGAAAGCTGAGTCATTACGCGGTCAATATTTGCTTCAGGCTTATCGCATTTGTTAACTGCAACTACGATTGGAACCTTAGCATCTTTTGCATGGTTGATGGCTTCTACAGTCTGTGGCATGACACCATCATCTGCTGCTACAACCAGAATTACGATATCAGTGATGGATGCACCGCGGGCACGCATCATGGTGAATGCTTCATGTCCAGGAGTATCCAGGAAGGTAATCTGTCCGCGTGGAGTATCAACCTGATAAGCACCAATGTGCTGGGTAATACCACCAAACTCAGTTGCTACTACGTTGGCAGAACGGATGGCATCAAGAGTCTTGGTCTTACCATGGTCTACATGTCCCATTACGGTTACAACCGGTGGACGTGGAACTACAGCGCCTTCTTCATCGGCTTCAGACTCAATAACGGTTTCATCGTACAGGGATACGATATGAACTTCACAGTTGTATTCAGAAGCCAGCAGGGTTGCAGTATCAGCGTCAATGGACTGGTTGATGGAAACCATCATACCCATGGAGAACAGTTTGGCGATGATGTCGGAAGCCTTCAGGTTCATTTTCTTTGCCAGATCCTGAACTGATACGGTTTCCATAATCTCGATTTTCTCTGGAACGGCATCAAGCTGAGCCTGAGCCTTTTTCTTCTGATAGTACAGTTTGTCGTCCAGATCTTCTTCGCGGTCTTTGCGTGAATACTGGGTCTTTTTCTTGGTAAAGGTTTTCTTTGCAGGAACCTTTTTAGGATCCGGCATCGGAGCAGCCGGTGCAAAGCCCGGACGTCCACCTAAGCCTGCCGGACGGTTACCCATGGGGCGTCCGCCAGGACCACCGGCCGGACGGTTACCGTATGGACGCTGTCCACCCTGTCCGCCCTGGCCACCAGGACCACGGTTAAATCCGCCCTGACCGCCGCGGTTAAAGCCTCCCTGGCCACCACGGTTATATCCGCCACCCTGACCATTGTTACGGTCACCATAGTTGCGGTTCTGGAATCCTTCACGGGCCTGGGCACCGGTAAATCCACCACCCTGTCCGTTGCGGTTATAGTTATTGTTGTATGAACGGTTAGGATCACGTGGTCTGCGTTCTCCGTCATAGCCGCCCTGTCCGCGGTTACCGCCCTGACCGTTACGGTCACCATAGCGGTTCTGTCCGCGGCCTTTGTCAGCCAGGTTACCCATTTTTACGTTGGGGCGGGCTGGACTCAGCTCAATGGAAGAAACACCGCGTGGTTTGCGTTCGGTACTCTCAGTTTTTGGAGTTTCAGCTTTTGGTGCAGGAGCAGATTCCTTTACAGGAGCCGGTTCAGCTGCAGGGGCTGCTTTATTCTGAGAAGATTCGGATACTACCCGCACAACAGGGCGCGGAGAAGCTTCGCTTTTTGTTTCAGAAGGAGCTGCCTGTGGCTTTTTCTTTACCACAACAACTTTTTTCTTCTCAGGTGCAGCAGGAGCTGACTCCTGTGGAGCGTCGCTTTTTTTCTTGTTGATGATCAGTTTGGGTTTGTTCTCTGAATCTTCTGCCATTTGTTTTCCTTATACGTTATCAGAACAGTGTTAATCGTTCTCTCCGATTATTCTGCGTCTTCATATTCAAAACTGAGTCCGATATGACAGTTTGGACATTCAGTCATATCAGCAGTAATGCGTGCTCCACATTCGGGGCACTCAAAATATTCAACTTCAGGTTCTTCTGCAGCTGGTTCTTCTGCGGCAGGAGCTTCCTCTGAAGCGGCTTCGGCTACATTATCGTCTACAAATTCAACAGAGTCATTGATCAGTTTCATTACACCGTCAATGTCTTCTGCAGACAAGCCCTCAATCTTAGCCAGTGAACCGGCTTCTGCAGCCTGTACGAATGACTCGATTTCAATGATGTTGTTATCCTTCAGCAGGGCAGCTACGCGTTCATCAACGCCTGGCAGTTCTGCAACAGAAGTGATTTCATCATAGTCTTCGTTATAGTCATCAGTAAACAGTTCCTGAGCAGCGGCCATGCGCATTTCAGAAAGTTCACCGTACATTTCTTCGTACTGTTCTTCAGTCTTAACGTCAATACTCCAGTCAGTCAGACGGTTAGCAAGGCGAACATTAAGACCCTGTTTACCGATGGCCAGTGAGAACTGGGAATCAGCAACAACGGCCAGAGCCTGACGTTTGTCTTCATCCAGGATTACAACACCGGTAACTTCTGCTGGAGACAGGGCATTTCTGATGAATACCCGTGGATCAGGATCATATTTCAGAACATCGATTTTTTCGCCTTCAAGTTCGGTAATAACGTTCTTGATGCGCACACCTTTCAGACCTACACAGGCACCAACAGGATCTACATCTTCGCGGCGTGAAGAAACGGCCATCTTGGTGCGGTAACCGGCTTCACGTACGATCTTGTGAATTTCTACGGTACCATCGTAAATTTCAGGAACTTCAAGTTCCAGAATATTGCGTACAAAGTCAGGATCAGTGCGTGACAGTACAATCTGAACGCCGGAACCTGAAGCTGGTTTTTTAACGTCAACGATAAGAGCCTTGATACGGTCATTCTTGTGGTATACTTCGCGTTCGCTCTGGAATTTAGCAGGCAGGATACCTTCTACTTTTCCCAGGTCTACGTAAATAGTACCGTTTGGCTGCTGGCGCTGGTAGTAACCGATGATGATTTCGCCAACCTTATCCTTGTATTCAGAATAGAGGCTGTCCTTGTGGATTTCTGCCAGTTCCTGGTGAGCAGTCTGTTTACCGGTCTGAACAGCTGAGCGTTCAAATTCAGTTTTAGGATCCAGAAGAATATCTACTTCATCGCCTTCTTCTACTTCTTCACTCATTTCCTTGGCTTCTTCAAGCTCAATTTCGGTAACGGGATCGTATACGCCGTCTACAACTACCTTGCGTGAATAGGTCGAAACATCACTGAAATCATCGCTGATGACAACGATACAGTTTTCTGCAGTACCAAACTTGCGTTTGTACGCAGCTTTGATTGAGTTTTCAATAATATTGCGAACCTGATCTTCTGTGTAATTTTTTTCGTTAATGAGCTGCTGAGCTGCCTCAGCCATATCCTGTGACATGAACGGATGCCTCCTGTACTATTTATTTACGAGTTTAACAGTTTTGCTTTTGCGATACCCTCATAGCTGAATGTTCTGTTTTCTGATTCAACTGCGAGTGTAACTGATGTTTCGTTACTGTCAACGATAGTTCCGCTGACCCAGTCTGAAACATCCCTATCCCATACGCGTGCCATCTGGCCTTTGAAAAAGGCAAATTCTGCAGCGTTCTTAATGTTCCGCTCCATTCCGGGGGAACTTACTTCCATTGAATATCCTTCAGGACCAAAGAATGAGTCCAGTTCAGGCTCGATCAGGTGGGTTACTTTTACACAATCCTGGGTACCGATGCCACCTGCTGACTGTTCAGCGTTTTCCGGTTTTCTGCTGATGATGACAGTCACCTTTTTTTCGGTTTTCAGCGGTACAACCTTCAGGTCCACCAGATAGTATCCGGCACCCTCAATAAGCTGGGAAAGGGCATCGTAATACTGAATTGTGTGTAATGATGTGTATTCCAAAATATCTCCGTAACACAGTTACTACCCGGCGTTTTACCGTCCGGATATAAAAAAAGAGCCGTTCGAACGACTCTATTTATAGGGTACTATAATGTTCTACTCATAGTACCACAAAATAACGAAAAACGTCAACTTACGGAACATAGAAAAGCGACAGTGGAATAACAGTTTCTACCCCCGCCTGCTGTAATGCCAGGGCTGCATGCACAACCGTAGCACCCGTCGTAATCACGTCATCTAGCAGCACTACCCTTTTGGGAACCGGCTTTTGTTTCATGACCCGCCGCAGTTTATTTTCTGGCAGCGGAACATATCCGGCACCTTCTGAGCCTAACCGCTGCTGCCGGTTCAGCTTTTTCTGCTGTATCGTGGTGGTACGTTCCAGAACCCGCAGTACTGTAACGCCATACACAGCCTCCAGTATCCGGCACAGATGTTCAATCTGGTCCCATCCTGTTTCCCTCAGTTTATTGCGCCGGGGTGGCACCGGAACCACAGGGAGCCCGGCATACCGCTGGGACAGAACAGTGTACAGCCATCTGGCATATAGAAAGGACAGGGACCGTTGGCCGGTTATTTTCCAGGTAGTAAGCAGCCGTTTCCGTTTACCCAGATACGGAAACACCGGAAACGGATCCGACAGCAGCATGGAATACCGGGGAAACAAGGCCTCTTCTTTGCGGCATTCCGTACAGACCTGTTCCTCGGAAATCAACAGGCGGCCGCAGTACCGGCACCGTTTTCCGGTAAAGGATGCTGCCAGTTCCCGGGAATACCGGTCACGGCAGGTCTTGCAGAGAGGCTGGTAGGTACTGGAACCATGACAGATACAGCATAATGATGAAAAGCAGAGCCGGGACACAGAACGTCCCGCATATTCCTGCAGGAGATATAAAAACTTCATGCAGAGAATATTTGGTCATCATCGGGAATTTCTGCCATTTTTACGGCAGATACTCAGGTAGAAAGTGCTTTTTTCCAGCGGGAAACCAGTTCCAGAGCCTGCAGTGGGGTCATGTTATTCACATCGGTACTGAGGATTTCATCAAGGATCAGTTCTTCATCTGAGAACAGTCCGTTGGGACCGGGACCGGAAGCCATGGCAGGAGAAGCGGTTTCTGCAAATACCGGAACACCGCCGGCTGCCAGGGAATCAAGGCCGTCATGGGTCTTTTCTTCCGGATGCAGCGATTCAAGCACCTGCTGTGCACGCTGGATGACCGGATCCGGTACACCTGCCAGCCGGGCAACGTGAATACCATAACTGTTGGCAGAGGCACCGGGTTTGATTTTTTTCAGGAACACGGTCTGCCCTTCACTTTCAAGCACATCCATACAGAGTAGCTGCAGGGAGTCATGGTTTAACCGGGTCAGTTCATGGTAGTGGGTAGCAAAAAAAGTCTTTGCCTTAATTTTTTCCAGCAGGTATTCAGACACTGCCCAGGCAATGGAAAGACCGTCTTCCGTTGAGGTACCGCGGCCAACTTCATCCATAAGGACCAGACTTCTGGCGGTGGCACTGCGGAGAATGCGGGCTGTTTCTGACATTTCTACCAGGAAGGTTGATTCGCCGCGGGCCAGGTTATCAGAGGCACCGACACGGCAGAAAATCTTATCGGTGACGCCGATATGGGCCTGCTGGGCTGGAACAAAGCTGCCGATCTGGGCAAGGAGCACGATCAGGGCATTCTGACGCAGATAGGTACTTTTTCCGGCCATATTAGGTCCGGTAATAAGGGCAAAGGTCCGGTCCGTCAGACAGGTATCATTGGGAACAAAATCACCGGCAGACAGATGGTATTCAACAACCGGATGACGTCCTTTTACAATTTCAAGATCATCAGAGTCATCAACCAGCGGACGGGTCCAGTGCTGTTCAATGGCAGCCTGAGCCAGCGCCTGGGCTACATCGACAACAGCGATTTCAGATGCCACAGACAGCAGATAGGGAATATGGGGAATAATACTGTCCCGAAGCTGTTCAAAAAGCTGTTTTTCAAGCAGGGTAATATTATCCGATGCGCTGACCAGTTCTTTTTCCAGTTCACGGAGCCGTACACTGGTATACCGGTCACCGTTGGTCAGGGCGCGGGTACGGATGAAGTGGTCTGGAACGGCATCCAGTTTTCCCTTGCTGACTTCCATGAAATAGCCCACGTTTTTATTGTACTTGATCTTTAAGGTCTGGATTCCCGTATTCCGTTTTTCTTCTTCAATGTACTCTTCAAGAATCTGACTGAAGTTCCCCTGTACCTGCCGGTAATGGTCCAGTTCTGCATTCCAGCCTTCGCGGATAATACCGCCATCAGTAAGGCTGGTAGAAGGATCATCAAGAAGGGCACGGCTGATGGTTGAAATCATTTCAACGGCAAGTGCAGTATCAGGGCCGCCGGCAGAAACAGAAGTACCTACCGCATTCCGCACGGCAAGCCAGCCCTCCAGGGAGTTTTTCAGTGCCTGTATATCTTTTGGATGGGCTTTCAGCATACCGATTTTTGCAGACAGTCGTTCCACATCCAGAATAGTATCAAGAGCTGCACGGCACCGGGTCAGTACGGCAGTGTTTTCTACGAAGAAAGAAACCTGGTTCTGACGCTGGCGGATAGCTGCAACGTCGGTCAGGGGATAGGCCAGGCGGCTCCGGAGCATACGGCTTCCCATGGCAGTGCAGGTATACCACAGGGTTTCCAGCAGACTGTATTCACGGGAGCCGTCACGCAGGTTAGCCGTAATTTCAAGATTACGGCGGGAAGATTCGTCTATGGTTACATAGCGTGAATCGGTCAGAATGGTGATATTGGTAATCTGTGGCAGAACGTCTGACGGATTTGCCGTATTGGCGGTACGTGAAAGATATTCAATCAGGTATCCCAGGGAAGAAACTTCCGGGGATTTTTCAGAAAGGGCAAAAGCACTGAGGTTTGCCGTATTGAACTGGGCCAGCAGCCGTTTGTAGGACAGTTCACGTTCAAAATGCCAGTCCTGTTCCCAGTTAACCTGCATGGACGGAAACTGATCAAGGACATTCTGCAGTTCCTGGTTTGATTCCAGACTGGCAGCGACAATCATCTCACGGGGATTAGCCCTGCCCAGTTCCTTGGACAGTTCCTCTGCCAGCTGTGCTGCAGGGAAAGATACGGCATAGCAGGCTCCCGTAGATACATCACAGTAACTGAAGGAAACCGTTGGAATACGGCTGGTTCCACTGTCCTTTGTAATACAGAGGGAAGCAAGAAAGTTACTGGCGCCGCTTTCAAGATATTCTTCTTCAACAGCCGTACCGGGTGAAATAACTTCTATAACTTTGCGCTCTACGATACCTTTGGCAGATGGTGCGGTAATCTGTTCACAGATGGCAATGCGCTTGCCGAACCGCAGGAGGCGGGCAATGTAGACTTTACGGGCATGATACGGGATTCCGCACATGGGGGAATCTACCCGGTGAGTAAGGGTCAGATTAAGCAAACGGGAGACAAGTATGGCGTCCTCGTTGAACATCTCATAAAAGTCTCCCAGTCTGAAAAACAGGATTTCGTTCTGATATTGAGCTTTAATGGCCGCATATTGGGCCATTAAAGGGGTTGTTTCTGCCATGTCTGTTCAGCCCCTGATTACAGGATTGAACTGAGCTGGCTGATAACCTTATCCGTAATATCAACGGTAGGACTGTACCACAGGATAGAGTTGGAATCCTGCAGACTCAGAATGATACTGTAGCCTTCTGATTCAGCAATGTGTTCAATGGCGTTGTACAGTTTTTCATAGAATTCATCAGAAGTTTCAAGTTTCTTCTTCAATGAATCAAGTTCTACCCGTTTAGTACGTGAATATTCAGTAAGAAAGTCATATTTTTTCTGGTATTCAGCCTGCAGTTTCAGTTCCTGGGTTTCATTTCCGCTGTTTTTAGCTTCTACAATCTTTTTCTGCAGTGCTTCCAGTTCTTCAGTCTTCTTTTTTACTTCAGTCTGGAATTCAGTCAGTTTGCTGTCATAGTTCCGGACACCGGCTGACGAACGGAAATAGGTAGTATATACCCGTGAAGTATCAATAACACCAAAGCGTGTCAGATCCTGCTGGGCAAAAGCTGATACGACGGGAATCAGCGCAAGAATACCGGCAATAAGCAGTTTTTTTACAGTTTTCATATAACCTCTATGAATCAAGTAGTTCTATTTTAGCGGTTCGCAATGTTGAATGACAAGGTAAAGGCACCCTTCTTTTCCATTTCAATGTTTCCGTCTTTAATCTGGAAGGTATTGGCAAACAGCAGGCGCAGCGGGAACTGCTGGATACTGAAGCGGATACCGGGACCATAACTGAAGTAGAAATCTTCCAGAGAAGTGTTATTGAGCAGTGCCTGCATATCGTCCTTCAGGACAACGGCATCAAAATAGAAGTCTGCAGCAACCATGCCGGCAACAATCGGAGAACGGAGTTCAACTGAGTTTGACCACATGGTGTGACCTCTGGTACCAGCCAGCGTTGACCATCCGCGGCCATTGAACATACCGTCAATGAACAAGGTACTGCTGTGACTGATCTCATCACCAAAGAATGGTGTCAGGTTAGTCAGGGATGAGAAACCGGCTAAGGTCAGCTTGAAGTCAAAGCTGTCACCAATCGGAATGTTGCAGATTGGCAGATAGCCTTCAATTTTGGTATCACTGCGCAGGAAATAGTCGCTTTCGTTAGGCAGGAGACCGGTAAATGCCAGTTTCTGACTGGCGAACCAGCCCTTGGAAGGATCATAGTAAATATCACGGTCATCAATGCTGACAGCACCCCATACGGTATTGAACATACCAAGGCGGTTCTTGTATTCAAGGATAACGGAATCAACGGGCTCATACAGGTCGGAATCAAAATCATTGCGTACCAGCTCTGATGAAACACCACCGGTAACCGAGAAGATACCGAACATGGGATACCAGCGGCGTCCAAGAGATACGGCACTTTCGATGGCCATTTTTTCATAGGTCATGTAGGTATGGGTGGTATCAACGCCACTACCGTAATACATTTTCTGCAGGGCAGTTTCTTCTGAATGGGAAACGTTCAGGTTTGCAGAGAAGGTAACCGGTTTATTGAATGCCCATGCATTGGAGTATCCGAAACCGATTTCCTGGGTAGTAGAAGCCAGGGTCAGTTTTTCAGAGATGGTTTTTCCTTCACCGCCAACGTTGAAGTTGGAATGTTCCAGGAAAACGGAAATCGGCATCTTCTGCCACCATTCCATATGGTCATCCTTTACCTGTCCGATGTCAGTAGGAGTAAACGTAATACCCATTTCCAGAGTGTTGGTCTGACCTTCTTCTACGTTAATAATCAGATCTACCAGATTTTCTTCTGATCCCTGTACAATTTCCGGATCGATTGAAGAGAAATACTGGGTGTTGTACAGGTTACGCAGACCATTGATCAGTTTTGTCTTACTGAAAATATCACCGGCTTCCAGTGGAATTTCGCGGGTTATGACATACTCTTTCGTTTTGCTGTTTCCCCGGACAAGGATGTTTTCAATGTGACTTCTTGGCCGCTCTACGATAGTCAGGGAACAGGTAATGACACGGGTATCAGTATTCCGTTCAAGCTGGGGAATGAAATTGTTTGACGTATATCCGTTTTCATAGTAGAGGTCAGCGATGGCACTCATACTGTTCTGGTATTTGGTAGTGTTGAAGTCGGAACCGGTTCTCAGGGTTACCAGTGACATCAGTTCCTTGTCAGTAAACAGCGTGTTTCCTACCAGTGTCAGACCGCCAAAGGTATATTTGGTGCCTTCGCGTACAACAAACGTAAGGTCCATTTCTTCCTGGTGCTTGTTATCATTCCAGACCGTTTCCCGGCGGATATCAACAATATCAGCATCAACAAAGCCGCGGTCCAGATAATACATCAGCAGGGTCTGCCGGTCGGCTTCCAGTGCAGATTCCTTAAAGGCACCCCTGGTGAACAGTCCTGATTCCTTCAGGGACAGCTGACCTTTCAGGGTCTTGTCGGTAAACAGCTGGTTGCCTTCAAACGAAATGTTCCGGATGATTGTTGCCGTTCCTTCTGAAATGGTAAATACCAGTTCGATACCCTTTTTACCTTCAGTGTAATCAGACGTTACTTTTACAGCGGTATACCCCTTTTCCAGATAGGTGTCACGGATTTTCCGTTCATCTACCAGTACTTTGGTGCCTACAAAAATATCGCCTTTTTTCAGTGTTATGGCTTCACGCAATTCAGTGTTATGGACTTTATCATTGCCTTCAAAACGGATGCTTGCGATTACCGGTTTTTCTATAACGGAAAACTTGATGATAACCTGGCTGTAGGAATCATCACTGGGTTCCAGACTAACGTTGATGTCATCAAAATAATCCAGTGCGTATACCCGGTTCAGCAGGTCCATCCAGTTTTCATCAGTAAAGGTCTGACCTTTAAACGGAGCAACAACCCCATCAAGTTCTACAGAAGAAATGACTTTGCAACCGGAGAAAGAGATTTTTTTAATTGTTTTACCGTAGTACCAGTCTTCAGCCTGGGCAAACAGGGTGCCACAGAGCAGGAAAAGAAGAGTTACTGCAATAATGCCTTTTTTAGCTCGCATAGAATGCCTCTTTTTATAGAGATAATTTCCAGGACAAACTGAGTGAGGTATTAGGAACCCACAAATTTTGTACTGATTCTGTCAGATCGGGTGCAATACTCCAGCGGATATTTGCAAAGGGAGCCGGGAATTCAAGACCGATTTCCGGTTGAATGACAAAGTTTGACTTTCTTTCCCCGGCATTGTTTTCGTCATATCTGAAGCTGAACATGGCGTCCATATAGACAGAAGTACCGATGTACTTACCTATATAAACAGTCGTATTGTCAAAATAGTTACCGATTTTTACCGATTCTACGTTTTCGTTTTCTCCCAGGGCATTTATGAGGGCCTGTTGGAATACTGGCGATCTGATTGAGAATATATCAAAATGGAGTGAATCTCTCAACCGGTTCTCAAGGCCACGGATCAGGCTGTTCTGCAGCAGATAGTCTACACCGGATGCGGCCAGCTGGCTCAACATGGCACCGGTAGACGTACCGGATTCTACCAGAATGGCTTCACCCAGCAGGGTACGGATTTCAAGCTCGGACAGACTGGAATCGCTGGACAGGACCGGGTTGATCTGACGGAGCCGCTGATTGGGAACCGAAAGGATAATGCGGACCAGATCTCCTTTTCCGGTACGTTCACGGGTTTCTGCACGCAGGTTGACCAGCGGATTGAAGCCTGATTCGGTTTCGTTCATGCGGATGGAACCTTCCCTCAGATAGAAGTTGCGGTTCAGGTAGAGGATTTCTCCACCCCGGAGGGCCAGATCTCCGGAAATACTGTAGGTACCCCCTATGGTATCGTAGGTAAATACCAGTGGCGTTGATGCCGTAACCAGACCGCGTACCAGCGGGTTCTGACGGGACGGATAATATGCCTGTGCCTTATTTTCTACATTGATGACCATATTACACTGGATTTTGTATCCATTACCGTCGTCTTCTGCGCCGTCAGAAAGGAAGTTATTGTTGATGACGGCATTGGCATTACGGGCAGACAGCGTACCATCAACCGTAATGAGTTCCCTGGAATACATGATTTCCAGGTCCCCGTTCAGGTCACCGGTAATATCAAGGAATGACTGGTTGAATCTTCCTGCCGTATAGTAGCCCTCATCCATGGCCAGATGCACCTTCAGATTCTCAAATGACCAGCGGTCAAAGAAGAAACCGACTTCTACCGTCATGGGCGTTTCATCACACAGGAAGTTGTCACCTTCAAGGTAAATGGCGTTTTCTTCGGCCGTAATGCGGACTACCGGCGAATTGATGGGATTATCGATAAAGGCACGGACTCCCACGGACATATCTTCTACATACAGTTCACCGTCAAAATGGGGGTCCGTTGTACGGCCACTGATGCCGGCATGACCGGTTACCATTCCCTGGGCAAGATTGAAATACTGGAAATTGATGAGATTGGACAGAAGTGAAAGATCAAAGGATATATCATCAACGCCGATGTTCAGATTGCCGTCAGAAACAGCACCGCTGGCGGTAAACAGGACGGGAAATTCTGCGGTTGCGCTGGCATAGAAATCACCGGATTCAAGAAGGACTGCCTGAACGCCTTCATGCTGACCGGCGGTCAGGGCGGTTACTCCACTACTCCGCTGCAGGACAACCGGATAATTTTCTACCGGAGAAGCGATATTGGTTTCCAGGTACTGCAGCAGCAGTTCAGCAGAAATATCAGCATCCGAAAGCCGGGCATTCAGGGTAAAAGGCGTAGAAGCCCGGACAAAGGCGTCCATACCGGCTTCTGCAGAAACCTGCAGTTCTCCGGAGGCAAGGTCAAAGAAGGCATCGGTCTGGTCAATGGTAAATGCAGAGTACTGGAAAGACCCGTTCATAACGGATGCCAGTTTATCTTCCAGGGAAGCTTCAAAGGAGGCGCTGGCCTGGCTTCCGCCGAATTTTGCCGCCGCATTGGGAACCGTTGCATAGATACTGGGGTTTTCCAGGGAGCCCTGGAGGGAAACCATAGCAGTTACCGTATCTTCCGGAGCCTGGCCGTCAAGAAGGTGAGCCACTGCAAAATGATCCAGGTCTGCCTGGGCTTCAATATAACTGTCCCGCAGCAGGGCTCCTGAACTGAAGGTATTTTTCAGCGGATTTGAGAAGGTAGCCGTAAGGGCCACCCGGTCAGACTGATAACTGTTGGCAACCGACAGTGCCAAAGCACCGCCTGAAAGAATGGTAGTACCCGTATCTTCATCTGTTTCCAGCGTCCAGGAAAGGTATCCGTTACCCAAAAGAACATCTACCGTGTCAGAAAAAGTAATCTGACTGACGGTCATGCCCCACTGGTCAAGAGAACCGGAAAGAGCCACGGCGGGCTGCACCCGGATGGCTCCGGAAGTTTCTGACAGGGCAAGCTGCGTAAAGGAAACGGAAAAATCCTTCAGGCTGCGGTATTCAAAACCGGCATCCATTGACGCCTGGAAAGTATATGAGCCGACAACGGCCGGTAAATTCTGAAAGAGCAGAGAACCGGTTATACCCTTTTTACCAAAGGAAATTTCGGCATCAAGACCATAGTCCCCCTGCAGGGAAACAACCTGCCGGTCCATAAAGACACCAGACAGTGAATAGGGCATGCCGTTAAGCGTCAGGCTGGTTCCAAAGAATACCTGGTTATAATCAGCATCGGCGTCTGCGCTGATGGTTGCAGAAATTTCCTGACCGCCGTACAGCAGGTTACACTGCGAAACAGAAATGGTGGTTTCATTGCCACCCAGTGAAAGCAGCAGCATCTGGTCTGCACGGCTGGTATTTGCAACAACCGCAACCGGAACGTTATATACAATGCCCTTAAAGTCAGTGGTGGCATATACGTCAAGTGAAACGATGAAAGGCGCAACGCCATTCCTGATGCCCTCACCCAGGGCAGCTTTTTCCGGCAGGGCACAGTTTACCAGCTCTACGATGGAGTCACCGAACAGGTTATTCAGTGATACGGCTGCCTGAACGTCAACGCCGTTTTCCCAGGACGCAAAGCCCTGCAGGGAAATGACGCCGGGTGTTTCCAGTTCATAGTGGGAGTAATCAGAAGCCTCGATGGTAAAGTCT
Source organism: Treponemataceae bacterium (assembly GCA_024413635.1). Classification (GTDB taxonomy): domain Bacteria; phylum Spirochaetota; class Spirochaetia; order Treponematales; family Treponemataceae; genus Treponema_I. The sequence goes on from JAKSTT010000008.1 coordinate 30,969, forward strand.
ACGCTGCTGTCATGGAGCAGAACTTCTGCCTGCACTGCCGTAAGGGCAGTTTCTCCGGCGTAGACCTGAGGCGCAAACATGACAAAGCCACTGGGAAGCCGGTCAATATAGAACAAGGTTTCCAGATCCCGGCCGGAAGGGAGTGCAAAACGGTTGATGCTTAATTCACCTTCCGGGATAAGGGTTGCAAAGGTAAATGAGCCCGTATAGCTGATGTCCATGGAAGGATTGCGTACTGAAACCTGCCGGGCAGCAACCCTTGTTCCGTCACCGCTGGCATCAACGGATACGGTAAGGCCACCTTTCAGCAGGGCTGCAGGCAGTTGAACATTCCCCTGAGCCTGGTACCGTACGGAATTTTTCAGGTCATGCAGGTCTGCAGATACAGTATAGGAGCCGGACACCGCCAGATCCTGCAGTTTCCGGAGCAGGTCGTTACTGCTTTTGATGGTAACCAGATGCAGCGGTTTAAATTGGTCGGCCATGAGGCTGGCACTGACGGTCTGAGTGTTCAGGTTATAGGATGCAGTCAGGCTGTAAGGCTGTTTTGCAGATACCAGTGTTGCTTCAACACGGTCGTCCTGCAGTCTGGCAGAAAGGGCCGTAGTTCCAAGACGGATCCGGTCGCCTTCATCGCTGGTAATTTCCAGCCGGACAAGGGATCCGGTCAGGGTTTCTGCAAGAGTTCCACGGGCCTTGAACGATACATGGAATGCATCAGCATGAAGAACTGTTGCCGTACCGTTTACAGAAACATCGGTACTGCCGGAACGTCCGGGAGTCAGTTTCAGCTGCGGCAGGATGACTTCTGCAGAAAAGCCCGGCTGCCGGTAACGAAGGGTCAGGGATTTTAAGGTTACGGTAAAGGGCAGCTGCAGCGAAAAACTGCTGTTTCCTGACGGACTTTTTTCCTTTGGAGGACCTGCCAGTTTCTGTACCAGTGAAGTCTGGGCCTCGTTATCCCAGTCCAGGGTAAATCCTTCAACCGTTACATTCCTGATATGGGAAAGGATATCATTGACATCCCTGAAGTTGATGCGACCCAGTTTCCAGGATACAGACAATTGCTGTACCGAAAGGATGGTGTCTCCGGTCAGGGAATCTGACACGCTGACACCCTTCAGGCGGAGGCCTCCCAGCAGATTGGGGGAAATGGTGTCATAGGTGATGCGGAGTGCTGCTTTTTCTTCAATCAGGGCAAAAACCTGTTCCTTTACTGCCTGCAGACGGTTCTGGATTGCGGACATAATGGGGTTAACGGTGGAAAACACCAACGCCAGCATGAGAAGAATTGAAGCTGTGGTTAAACTGATTTTTGCTATCCGCGACTTCACGCTTTGCCCTAATCCCCTATATAATTTTACCAAAAATGCAGGTTAATGGGGAGTCTGAAAACAGAACTCCTCTATCTGTATCGGCAGAAAAAAGGATTATCAGGATGAACGTACTGCAGAATTTTATTGTATTTGAAGGCATTGATGGAGCGGGAACCACTACCCAGCTGAAAAAACTGGAATCCTTTTTTCAGGACAGAAATGCAGCCCCGGCACATTTTGATGCAGAGCCGACTACCGGCGAAACCGGCCGCTTTTTGCGCCGTGTGTTAAAGGGTGAAGTGCCCGCAACACCGGAGACCCAGGCATACCTTTTTGCGGCAGACCGAAACGAGCACATTTTTGGAAAGGGTGGCATTGCTGAATTGAGTAATGGTGGCACCCTGTGTTTTTCTGACCGGTATTTCTTTTCAAGCCTGGCATACCAGAGTGCCGCCTGCGGTATGGAGCTGCCATTGCTTTTGAACAGCCGGTTTCCCCTGCCCCGCATTCTCTTTTATTTTGATATTGATCCGGAAATCAGTCTGAAGCGGGTTACCGGCCGCGGCGAACAGCTGGAAATCTTTGAGAAGATGGAATACCAGCAGAAAACCCGGGCAAAGTACGAAGAAGTGATGACGATGTACGATGGCACGGAACTGGGAGAAGGGATGCAGGTGATCCGCATTGACGCCACAAAAACGCCGGACGAAATCCACAGCCAGATACTGAGCATCATAAAAGACGTATACGGACTGTAAAAAAAGAGGCCGCGCCAGACGTTCTGACCCAACCCACCATCTGAGCATCGCCAAGGCTTTCTAACTGCTACCGGTTCCCGGGCGAAGTCTGCGTGGGTCGGGGCAGGTTGTCTGGTAAAGGGTTCTTTTTTTACAGGAACGCTTCTACTCAACAATTCATGCTAACACTCTGCCGGTTGGGTTCCGATACTGTAAGAGATGAAGAAGTTTCTTGCCCTGACAGTACTAGTACTCACCATGTGCGCCACCGTCCGCGGTCCCTCACAGACTGCATCGGCCATAGCCATTACGTACAAGGAACAGTACTATCAGCTGTTTCATCAGCACTACCAGCAGTATCCCGATGACGT
>JAKSTT010000080.1 GCA_024413635.1 Treponemataceae bacterium
TATCTGCCTTTTCAGGGCAGACAAGGGAGTTTTCAATGAAAAACGTAATTCGTCTGGTTGCAGTACTTGCTGCTGCAGCCCTTCTGGTAACCGGATTTACCAGCTGCGGAAAAAAAGCAGCCTGGGCAGACGGTACCTGGACCGGTACCGGAGACGGCCGTAACGGTCCAGTAACTGTATCAGTAACTATTTCCGGCGGTAAAGCAACAGCAAAAGTAGTTTCTGAAGAAGAAACCGACTTTGCAAAACCTGCAGCACAGGCTATGGTTGATGCATTCAACAAAAGCCAGAAAACCACCGGTATTGATGCCATAAGTGGTGCAACCCTTACCAGTGATGCAACCTTAAAAGCTATCAGCAACGCACTGGCAGCTGCCAGCGGAACTGCTGTTGCTGCAAAAGCTGCTTCTGATACCGAATGTGATGTTGTAATCATCGGCGCCGGTGGTGCCGGTATGACTGCCGGTATCGTTACTGCAAAAGCCGGTGCAAAAACCATTATCCTTGAAAAAATGGGTGTACTGGGTGGTAACACCATCAGTGCTACCGGTGGTCTCAACGCCAGTGAAACCTCTATCCAGGCTAAACTGGGCATTGCAGACAGCAACGATTCTTACTTTGAAGACACCATGAAAGGCGGCTACAACAAGAACGATCCTGAACTGGTACGCAACATGGTAGAAAAATCAGCAGAAACCGTAGACTGGCTTATTTCTGTTGGCGCTGACCTGACCGACGTTGGTAAGATGGCTGGTTCTTCAAACAGCCGTACCCACCGTCCACAGGGTGGTGCTGCCGTTGGTGCACACCTGGTTCCAGTTCTGGCAAACGCTGCAAAAGAAGCTGGCTGTGACATCCGCACCAATTCTAAAGTAACTGCCATCATCAATGAAAACGGCAAACCAGCCGGTGTAAAAGTATCTTCAAAAGAAGGTGACTACACCATTAAGGCAAAGGCAGTAATCGTAGCTGCCGGTGGTTTCGGTGCCAACAGCGACATGGTAGTTTCATACAAACCTGAGCTGGCAGGATTCGGTACCACCAACCATAAAGGTGCTACCGGTGATGCATTCGGTATGGTAGCCGCATTTGATGCAGCCCTGATCCAGATGGATGAAATCCAGACCCACCCGACCGTAGTTCCAGGCAACGGAACCATGATTACTGAAGCAGTACGCGGAAACGGTGCCATCATGGTTAACCGCGAAGGTAAACGCTTCGGTACTGAAATGGCTACCCGCGACGTTATGTCAAAAGACATCCTGAACCAGACCGGTAAAACCGCCTATCTGGTATTTGACCAGGATGTACGTGAATCTCTGAAAGCCATTGAAGGATACGTAAAGAACGGTCTGCTGACTCAGGCTGACACCGTAGAAGGTCTGGCCAATGCACTGGGAATTCCTGCTGATGCATTTGCTGCCACCATGGCAGAATATGCTCAGATCCAGGCCAGCGGCGTTGACGCTGAATTTGGCCGCAAGGCAAGCGAAATGCCACGTCCTCTGACCAAAGGTCCGTTCTACGCTGTAGAAGTAGGACCAGCAATCCACCACACCATGGGTGGTATCAAGATCAACACCAGCGCTCAGGTTATCAATAACAGTGGTAACGTAGTACCAGGTCTCTTTGCCGCAGGTGAAGTTACCGGTGGTGTTCACGGTGGAAACCGCCTTGGTGGTAACGCTGTAGCTGATATCTGTATCTACGGAAAAATCGCCGGCGAAAGCGCCCTGGCTTACATCGGTAAGTAAGCGGAACAACTCTGCCTGAAAATACTACCAGTCAGGCAGAGGCTGTCAAAACCGCCCCGGAAACGCCGTATGCGCGGAAAAGGCAGCTTAGTAAGCAGGGGTGGATTTTTCGTGCAGACAAGGCGCCGGAAGGCTCCCGAGCGAAGGCGTACTGCCGTACGTCGCAGCGAGAGAGCCGCCCCGGCAACGCCGTATGCGCGGAAAAGCCGCACCTGCTTAGTCTTGTTTCAGAATCATTTCCAGTACCCGGCGGGCTGACGTCTTCACATCATCAAGACTGAGCCGTCCGTCTTCCAGGGCTTCCAGAACCAGTTCCGGATAGCCGTTGGCCATCTTCACGTCATTACCGGCAGCAATTTCACGCCAGTGTTCAGCACGGGTCCACCAGTCGGTAGTTACCAGACCGTTAAAGCCCCATTCACCGCGGAGAATGTCAGTCAGCAGTTCCCGGTTTTCAGAAGCATATTTGCCGTTGATGATGTTGTACGACGACATGATGAGCCATGGATCTGCTTCGCGAACTACCTGCTCAAATGCGCGCAGGTAAATTTCGCGGCCGGCACGTTCAGAAACACGGCTGTCGCTGAATTTACGGTTGGTTTCCTTATTGTTGAAGGCAAAGTGTTTTGGAGTTGCTGCAATGTGCTGGCTCTGAACGCCTTTAACCATGGCAGCACCCATGGAACCTGCAATCAGCGGATCTTCTGAATAGTACTCAAAGTTACGGCCGCAGAGAGGGCTCCGGTGGATGTTCATACCGGGAGCCAGCCAGATACCGATGTTGTTTTCCTTTACTTCAATGGCGGCAGCTTTTCCCACTGCTTCTACCACTTCAGTGTTCCAGGTGCTGGCCAGCATGGTGGCACAGGGCCAGGCGGTGGTAAAGGTTTCCAGTTCACGGGAAATACGGAGGCCGGCAGGGCCGTCGGCAGTCATGATATTGGGGATGCCTTTTGAGCGGATGTTACCCATACCAAAGGTATTGGCAACCGTCGTATTGGGCTGACCACCCAGAAGCCATACCAGTTCTTCGGTGCTCAGTTCAGCCATGAATTCATCAAGGGTCTGTCTGCCGTCAGCAACCTTTTCAAACCGTGGGCCCTGTGGGTTGAACAGCTCCTTGAATGATGACCGGTGTTCAAAACGTACTTCCGGAATAATGGCTTCAATGTTATCAGGGTTATCCATGTAGGCCGGCCGCTGGATTACATCATATTCGCCGGTGGCAACCGGTCTGAAGCTGCCGTCAGACAGCATGCGTTTCGTCAGTTTTTTCGGAGTCAGTTTTGCAGACAGCTGTTCTACTACGCGAACTTCCGGTACGGTGTATACGCCGGAGGTTTCTACAGCGTCGCGGACATTTTCACCATAGAAGAAGTGATAGTCACCGGCTTCCAGTACCCAGGCCGATCTGCATACGGCACCCTCATCGTCATAGGCTGCCATGCGTCCGGTTTTCAGCGTCAGAGTCAGTTTCTGGCTTTCACCTGGTGCAAGGAGCTTCGTCTTGGCAAAAGCCCCCAGTTCACGTGCCGGACGGGTCAGTTTTCCTTCCGGTGCGCCGTAGTACAGCTGTACAACTTCCTTACCGGCAGCAGAGCCCGTATTGGTAACGGTAAAGTCAAAGGACAGGGTATCACCGTCAGCAGTCTGCCCGGTCTGGACAACACTGAAAGTGGTGTAACTTAAACCGTATCCAAATGGATATACTACTTCGGCAGCTTTTCCCGGTACCGTTTCAAAATAGCGGTATCCCACAAAAATATCCTCAGTGTATTCAACGTATTCACTGGAATCATGGAATCCGGGGGTAGAAGGATAACTGGCAAGATCAACGGCAAAGGTATCAGTCAGGTGTCCGCTGGGGTTCACGTCACCGCAGACAATGTCTGCAGCAGCAGAAGCACCTTCCATACCGCCCTGGCCGATATACAGGACACCGGCAATGGCAGCATCACCGGCAAACCACTTGCTGTCCACCATACCGCCGACGTTGAGCAGAACAATAATGTTCTTAAAATGCGCTTTTGCAGCAGCAACCAGGGCTTCTTCGGCATTGCTCAGGTAAAAGTCCCCCCGTTCAAACAGGTCTTTACCTTCTTCCTTTTCCTTTTTTTCACCATCCCAGATTTCACTCTGGGCAATTTCATCGGCAGTCTGGGTAACATTGGCACTGTCCAGGCAGAACCGGTCCCAGCCTTCACCACTGAAACGGCAGATGCAGACAACAGCGGTATCAGTATAGGCAGCAGCGGCAGCAATCTGGTCTGCAGAAAGAGCCGGTTCACGGGTCATGCCCGGTTCCTGTCCCCGTGCATACTGACCGGCAATATTGTCAGCATAAAACTGGTGCAGGCCGTCATACAGGGATACTTTTCCTTCTGCAGCCTTTTCAGCAAAAGCTTCATACAGGGTACGTACATAGGCGGTACTGACATCACCGGAACCACCGCCTCCCTTAATGTACTCTTCACTGGCTTTACCCAAAAGGACAATCTTCCGGCCGGTTTTCAGCGGAAGGACAGCCCCTTCATTCTTTAAAAGCACAATACCCTCTCCTGCAGCAGTGCGGGAAAGGCAGATATGTTCAGCAGAACCGGAAGCACGGCGGCCATCGGGTCCCAAAGGCTTAACCGGCTGATATTTATGACGTAACCATTTCATAGATGTAACTCCTTTTCGATATTTCGTTCAGTATGGAGCACATCCCGTTACATTTCAATCGTGATTTTTTCGGTTTAGTGTCACCGGTTTGCGGATTACGCAGCCAGGGTATCGTCAACCCAGCCGTCAAACCGGCCCAGAAACCTGCTGCGGCAGGCTTTATCCCTGATTTTTGCAATCATGTACTGCACCGTTGTCTTTGATACACCCAGCTGTTCGCCGATTTTCGCCATGGACAGCGGTTTTTCATAGCCAATGCCGGCACGGGCATACAGCACAAAGCGTTCACGGTCAGAAAGGCAGTCTGCAAAATCCGCAATAATGCGTACCAGCTCCTGCTTTTCTGCAGTTTTCTGGGGATCATACCAGCTGTCAGCAGCAATGTCTTCAAAACCTTCATAGGATGAGGCAGAAATGGCAGCAGTAAGTTCCTCTTCCCGTTTTGCACCGGAAGCCACTTTTGCCTGCAGGGATCCAGGAATCCGTACCGTCCGGTCCAGATCGCGGACTGCATCATTGATTTCCCGGAGGATCCACCAGCGGGCAAAGGTCAGAAAACGGACCTCTTCCTTCAGGTCAAATTTATCAATGGCTTCAATCAGTCCGATATTGCCGTACCCAACCAGATCATCTACCGTCAGGTTTTTCGGATGGTATGCAGATGCCATTTTCAGGACAAAGCGGAGATTTGCCGTTACCAGTCTGTTACGGGCAGTCAGGTTCCCCTTCTGAGCCAGACGGATAAGTTCCTTTTCTTCAGATTCAGTCATGGGGCTGAAAGAGTCCAGTTCGCTGTTGTAGTAATTGATGTAGGTGTTCTTTGACATAACAATTCTCCCGTATACCATAACTATAGGAGCTGTTAGTGACAGAAAATGGCACCCTTATGAAAAATTATCTGATGAAAAACCAGGCTGCTCCCAGTACCACGAGGAAAGCGATATTGCTGACCGTAAACCAGATGAAATACCGGCCCTTGCTCTCAGGGCATTCGCGGGCAATCTGCTTGAATGAAATCAGACTTGCCATACTGGCAATGAGGGTTCCCAGACCTCCCAGGTTGGTACCGATAACCAGGGAACGATAATTTTCCGTAAAGCCTGACAGCAGCAGTGCAGCTGGTACGTTTGAAATAATCTGACTGGCTGCAATGGCTACCGGGGTTTCATGGCCCCCGACAATTCCCTGGAAGAAGGTACTGAAAGCCGGCAGCTGTTTCATGTTTCCGATGAAGATGAAGAATCCGATAAACGTCAGGAGCAGGGAGTAGTCAACGCGGGCAAGCACTTTGCGGTCGGCAATCAGATAGTACAGCAGCACGCAGAGGGCTAGCAGCCAGACCGGGCACCATTTCATGATGGTACAGAAAGCCATGAAAAAGAGAACCGTCGCCATCAAAAGAGACACGCCCGTTATTCCCTGTGCAGAACCAACCCGGGAAGGACTTTCCGAACCGCTGTTTACGGCATCACTCAGCTTTTTCCGTCCGGCAACCAGACAGCAGCCCAGCAGCAGAATGCCGGAAATAACGGTATAGGGAATCATGATCATGACAAATTCCCCCAGAGAGATGCCGCTTTTGGCATACAGATACAGATTCTGCGGATTTCCCATGGGCAGCAGCATGCTTCCAAGGTTTGCCGCAATGGTCTGAAGACCGACAACCGGCACAATAAGCGTTTCACGGTGACTCATTTTCAGCACGGTCAGGGCAAAGGGTACAAAGGTAATCAGGGCAACATCATTGGTAATGATCATACTGAGGAAAAAGGGCAGGAATACCAGCACCAGAATGATACCGCGGGTTGAACCGGTTATTCCCAGCAATGCCTGTCCGATGGTACGGAACAGCCCCATTCCCTGATAATCCGCCATGACGCACATGAGGGAGAACAGGAGCATAAGGGTATGAAAATCGATATATGATGCATAGGCAGCCGAAGGGGTTACGAAGAAGGCTGAAATAACCGCAAGTAAGAGTGCAGCACAGAGGACTGCCTCACGTTTGATGAAAGCGATGAGAGAGATCATGTTTGAATTATATCGATTTCAGTTACATAATAGAAGAATGAAAAAGACTAAAATCATTACTTCAATTCTTTCCCTGTCCCTTTTGATTCTGGCACTGCCCTCCTGCGGCAGCGGCAAAACAGTCCGTGCCGGCAAAAACGATACCCATCTGGCCATTGAAAACGGCAAGACCGTTGTAGAACGCTATGGTCAGCTGCAGGTAAAAAACGGCACCCTGTGCAATGAAGCAGGAGAACCGGTACAGCTTCGCGGTATGAGCTCCCACGGACTTCAGTGGTACGGAAAATATGCAAATGAAAAAGTCATTACCTGGCTCCGGGATGACTGGAATGCCCAGTTGTGGCGTGCAGCCATGTACATCAGTGAAGGCGGCTATCTGAGCGGAAAAGCCATCAAGCTGAAGGTCAATGATTCCGTAGAAGCCTGCATCAAAAACGGCATGTACGTACTGGTAGACTGGCATGTCCTCAACGACCACGATCCCCTGCTTCACGTAGAAGAAGCAAAGGAATATTTTGCAGAAATGGCACAGAAATACGGCCACCTGCCCAACGTTATCTGGGAAATCTGCAATGAACCGAACAGCGACAAGGTTACCTGGGAAGGCAACATCAAGCCCTACGCAGAACAGGTTATCGCCACCATCCGCCAGTACGACCCGGATAACATCATCGTTGTCGGCACCCCCGGCTGGTCAAGCCGTGCAGACCTGGTCATCGGCCATGAACTGCAGGGCGACAACATTATGTACGCCCATCACTTTTACGCCGGTTCCCACACCGCAGAACACTGGAAAACCCTGGACAAGTGTCTTGAAGCCGGGCTTCCAATCTTCATTACAGAATGGGGTACCACCCAGTCAACCGGTGACGGCGGTGTCTATGAAACAGAAACCCTGCAGTGGATGCGCTACCTGAACGACAACAACCTGTCATGGGCCAACTGGTCTGTAAACAACAAAGGAGAAGATTCCGGCGTCCTTAAAATGAATAAGGATAAAGCAGCCGTTGGTGGCTGGACGGAATCAGACCTGAGCGTTTCCGGCATCCTCATGCGCAAAATCCTGCGCAACGAAGTAAAACTACCAAAACTGCCAAAATACTAAGAAAATGAAATTCAGACATACTTTTACTCTGGCACAGGCGTCAGATACCTACCGCATCTATACTGCTGACGGAATAACTGTCCGTCTGGATTTTTTTGACCACCTGCTGCGTGTCGCCATGATTCATGACGACACCGACCTTTTACCCACCTATACGGTGCAGCCGAAACGCAGGACTGATCCCGAGACGGGATACGGCTATATCAGCACAAGCCCAAAGGGACGGGACAAGTTGTCCACTGACGATATGATTCAGATTTCTCCTGAAGTTTTGACGACGGCAAAGGGGCAGGAATCATTCACCATCGATGACGTAACCATCTCCATCGACCTGTTCAATTTCCGAATGAAATACGAACGCAACGGAAAGCTGCTGTTCCAGGACCGGGAATACATTGCCTACAATTTTGACGGCGAACTGGGAGACGGCAGCTGTCATTACATCACCCGGGAACCGGATGAAGAAATTTTCGGACTGGGCGACAAAACCGGACCGGTAAACAAGAATAAACGCAGCTACCGCATGGAAGCCGGAGACGCCATGGGCTTTGATGCCCGTTCTTCAGACCCCTTGTACAAGCAGCTGCCGTTCTATATGTGCCGCAATTCTGCAGGCTGCTACGGCATCTACTATGATACCTACAGCAACGGCACCATGAACTTTGGCGCAGAAATCAACAACTACTACGCTCCGTTCAAAAGCTTTACCTGCGATGAAGAAAATCTGGTGTACTACGTTATCTTTGGCGATATTCCCCAGATTCTGCAGCGCTTCAGTGCCCTCACCGGCCCCGTTGCTTTTCCTCCTAAGTGGACCTTTGCCTACTGCGGCAGTACCATGAGCTATACCGACGCCCCCGATGCCGATGCCCAGCTCCGCACGTTCCTGCAGTTATGCCGGAAACACGGCATTACCCCCGGCGGCTTTTACCTCAGTTCCGGCTATACCCAGATCGGCAAAAAGCGGTACGTATTCCACTGGAACACTGATAAGGTGCCTTCACCGGAAGGTCTTGCCGCCCACTTTGCTGAAAACGGCGTCGATTTTCTTCCCAACGTAAAGCCAGCGTTCCTGGTAAACCATCCCCTGTACAACCAGATTGCAGAAAAAGGCTGGTTCCTCCACTACGCAGACGGAACTCCCGCCGTGTTCCCCTTCTGGGATGATTACGGCAGTTACCTGGATTTTACCAATCCAGAAGCTTTTGCATTCTGGTCAGACTGTGTAAAGAAGCAGCTGGTTGATAAAGGCTACCGGAACATGTGGAATGACAACAACGAATACGATATTCACGATAAGGAAGTACTTGCCTACGGTTTCGGGAACGGTCCCGTTCCGGCACACCGCATCCGGCCCCTGTTCAGTTTCCTTATGACCCTGGCAAGCTGTGCAAGCCAGGACCAGAGTCAGCGCATTGCATCCGTTTCCCGCTGCGGCATCGGTGGACTCAGCCGCGTTGCCACCACCTGGACCGGAGACAACAATACTACTTTTGAAGATTTCCGCTATAACCACCGCATGGCCATGACCATGAGTTTAAGCGGCTTTTATAACTTTGGACAGGATATCGGCGGTTTTGCCGGTAACCGTCCCGAACCGGAACTGTTCCTCCGGTGGATTCAGTACGGTATCTTTACGCCCCGTTTTGTGCTCCACAGCTGGAACAACGATGGCAGTGCCACCATGCCCTGGCTGTATCCGGATCTGATACCGGCAGTTAAAACACTGTTTGATGTACGGAACCGGCTGATTCCTTATCTGTATACCCAGGTATGGGATAGCGCCCGAGAGAACAAGCCGGTAATCTATCCGGTATTTCTGGAACAGGATGATTACGATACGGAAGCAGACTGTTTCATGTTCGGAACGCAGATCCTTTCCTGCCCGGTCTTTGACGAAGGAGCAGAAAGCGTTACCGTAACCCTGCCCGAAACAGCAGAGCGCTGGTACAGTGCACGGCAGTCAGATGAGAACAGCACGTTTCTTCCCGGCACCACCGTCACCCTCCCCGCTCCAAAAGACGGAGAGCCCGTATGGTTTGTAAAAGCAGGCAGCGTCCTGCCTCTGGCCAGTGGCACCCCTATTCTCCGCCGCCGTTCCATGGAAAACATCACCTTTACGGTCTACCCGCTGGCACAAGGCACCTTTACTGCCACCTATCTTGATGATGACGGCATCAGCTGGCTGACGGATGACAATCACCAGGTTATTACCTTCACGGTAGACTGTTCGCCGGAAACGGTAACCGTCCACTGCGACAGCAATACTCCCGTCCGGATTGAACTGGTGGCAGGAGATGGGCGAACACTTATCCTGCAGTAAATTCACATTTTTTCTGAAGGAAGGTTTAACTGTGGGTATCAACGGTACCCGCTTGGAAGATAAAAAAAAGCTCCAAGGCATAAACCTTGAAGCTTTTGTGAGGTGGACGATGAGAGGATCGAACTCCCGACATTCTGGGTGTAAACCAGACGCTCGTA
>JAKSTT010000081.1 GCA_024413635.1 Treponemataceae bacterium
CGGTCATGGAACAGTCTACCGGTACAATCCAGCTGGTTGCGGCAGCGCTCCAGCCGGTGGTAGAAAGCAGTTCATCCTGAGCGGTATACAGATCTGCCTTCCAGGTAAACATCCGGTTGCCACTGCGTTTTGCGTCAGAAATCAGGTCTGTGTATACCAGCTGTGGGTCACGGCAACCTGCTTCTTTATTCAGCAGAACCGTTTCAACATTGTCTGCACTGCGGCGGGTCAGGGTAAAGTAGCTGCCTTCCTGCAGGAACGGTTTTTCGCAGTTCCAGTTCCAGCTGATGGTAAACGGATTTACACCATACTGGTTTGGTTCCAGCGTAAGGTTTCCGTCATTGTTTGAAACCGTAATGGGATCAAATCCAAAGGAAATGATGTATGGGTCTACTGCTTCTGTCCAGTCGGTGGTTGCAATGACAGATGTTTTCTTTCCGTTAGGGTATACCAGGTCAGCTTTGTACTGATAGGCTGCAGTATCTGGGCTCATGGTGTACTGTCCCTCGAGACCTGCAGGTGCATCCGGTATCGCAGTGCCCGTCAGGTCGTCTGCCGGTTTGTAATATACTTTTACATAACAGCTGTCTTCCAGGAATTCTGCGTCACTTTCCCAGTTCCACGTCAGGGTTACCGGTGTAACGCCAAAACGGTCGGCGGCAATGTCCATGTTTTCTTTATTGTCAGATGCTGTCAGGGTCAAGGTTGCCGGAACCAGAACCGGTTCAACGGTAATCCAGTCGGTGCGGTACATAAGGATATCACCCGCATGCAGCTCAACGGCATATGCCCAGCTGCGGTTCAGTACCCGGCGGGCATCTGCAGTAGTATCGGTGAATACTCCCTGTGAGCCTTCTACCGCTTCTGTCATCAGCATTTCTTCTACGCCGGTCTCTTCATTACGGCGGCGCAGGGTGTAGGTCAGGTCTGTCAGGGAGTCATCAACAGAAACCAGCGCATACTGCAGGGTTACCGGATAGGCACCGTACCGGTTTGGTGTAAGGTTATCCAGATTGTCTGCGTTATCAGAAACAGTCAGTTCCATGCCCAGCGGCAGACGGTCACCGTATCCGGTTACCCACTCTGATCTGCGGATCAGCTGTCCATCTGCATTGGTAATCTCAATGCAGTATTCAAATTCCTGGCCGAACATGGCCTCATTGTTTACGTCTGTCAGACTGCCGGAATGTTCACTGCCGGTGTAGAGTACGGTTCTTGTTTCATCAGAATCCTTCAGGCGGCGCACCAGCGTGTAGGTTGCGTTATCCAGCAGCGAAGATTCCAACGGTACGTCATAGGTTACTGATATCGGGAAGATTCCGAATTCATTGGGTTCTGAGCCTTCCGGACTGGTTCCCTGGGAAGCGGTTACCGTCATGGTAATGGGTGGCAGATATCCGATACCTGATTCCCAACGGGTTTTGTCCTGCAGGCTGCCGCCCTTGTACAGCTGAGCCTGATACTGGTAGAAGGTCTGTGGCTGCTGCATGTCCCCGTCAAAAAGGTCTGCAAATACGCTGCCGTTTTCAACAGGAGCGTCATAAATGACGCGGCCGGTGTTTTCTTCCATGGTTCTGCGCAGAATCTTAAGGGTGGAACCGGTCTGGAAATCTTCATCAACATTCCAGGTTAACGTAATAGGGTATACACCCAGGATATTGGGAACTTCACCTTCCTGCGGTTCCGTATTGGTAGAAGCGGTCAGGGTAATCAGGTTTGATTTACTGGGGGCAGTATCGCTGATGTTGTAGATAAGGCGTTTCTGTACACCGGCCGTAGTTACCAGATAGGTACCGGCTGCTGCATTCTTGCTCCGGACGGTAATGCTGTCATAGTTGCAGGAGCCGTGATACATTCCCGATACAACCAGGGTTCCCCACATGTTGCCGTTTCCGCTCATGTCAGAGTCGGTGTTGCAGCTGCCGGAAATATTCAGCCGGTAGTCACAGTAGTTGTCATAGGTAATATAGGCAGTGCCGCCAAGTCCCTTAATCTGTACTTCATACCGGGCAGAACCGTTTCTGTATCCTGAAGCATTGTTGGTCGTAACTTTAGCCTTGCCAAAATCCGGGAACTTTTTGTGTGAGCTGCCAACTTCATCGTTCATGACAAAGAACAGGCGTTCCGGTGTCAGTGCACCGTAACCGGTAAGCCATTCAGAAGAAATATCGGTACCGTTTTTCAGGGTAACGATGGTCTTATATTCGTAGGTTTCAAAGGCACGGGCGGATTCAATGTAATCTTCAAAAACGGACTGTCCGGCACTTACGTGGTCAACAATCAGTTCCGGGTCATAATCTGCATTGCGCCGGCGGTAAATGGAAACTGATGCAGTTTTTGCATCTGCCGGCCGTACTTTTACCAGGATATAGGTTGGGTATACACCAAACAGGTTTGCTTCGGTCGTTGCAGTAACTGAGGCTTCCTGGGAAACTTTTACGGCAAAAATTTCATCATCCTCAATTTCCATGTCATTCAGGATGTCTTCTGCACTATCTGTCTTTACTGCTGAAATACCGGCAAACCGTTTGCTGGGATCTGCTTTTGGAAAGAACATACAGCTGGTGAAAAGGCCTGCCAGACACAGTAGCGCCACAAAGCGAAGGATACATTTAGGCATTTTTCATACTCTCCATTTGTAATGAACGTTTAATTTGACATTTTTATGGAAAAATGTCAAATTAAGGTCACTATCAGGAAGAGAGTATTACTTACAGGTATCTTTTCAGGGTTTCTATCAGCTGCGGGATATCCAGCGGTTTTGCCAGGTGGTCGTTCATACCGGCGCTCTTTGCAGCGTTCTTGTCCTCGGTAAAGGCGTTGGCCGTCATGGCGATAATCGGTATTTTCTTGGCGTATTCCCGTTCCATGGCACGAATCTGCTGGGTTGCTTCATATCCGTTGAGTATAGGCATCTGAATATCCATCAGGATAAAGTCGTAATAACCGTCATCACAGTTTTCTACCATGGTTACCGCATCACGGCCGTTGATGGCATATTCTACCTTGAATTCATGCATCTGCAGCAGTTCTACGGCAATGTCACGGGTCAGGTCATTGTCTTCTACCAGCAGCACACGCATTTCTGACAGGTTCGGCTTCCGGTTCCGTATTTCGTGTACCCGCTGTTTTGCGGTCATGGAGCCAAGAATGACGGTTGCCAGGGTGTTTTCCAGACGGGTGCGTTCCAGCGGTTTACTGATGAAGCCGTTGATCTTGCAGTTGGTTGCGTCGTCTTCAATATCTGCCCAGTCGTAGGCAGAGGCAATCAGCAGCGGCATGGTATCACCAAGTACGTGACGGATGGTCTGGGCGGTTTCAAGACCGTTGGTGTTGGGAATTTTCCAGTCCAGGATAATACAGCTGTACAGATCGTTGTTTTTCTGCCGGTCGCTGATTTTGCTCAGGGCTTCCTGGATGGTGCTGCAGTAGTCGCCGGTCATGCCCAGGTTGCTCAGGGCATAGAGCATGCTTTCGCAGGATACCGGATTGCTGTCGATAATCAGGGCAGTGTGGCCAGCCAGATTTTTGGGGTTCAGGACTTCATCTTCATCTGCCAGAGCCAGTGACAGGGTCATGGTAACGGTGGTGCCGGCTTCCTGTTCACTTTCAACAGAAAGGGTTCCGTTCATCATGGTGGTAATGTTCTTTACAATGGAAAGCCCAAGACCCGAACCGGTTTCTGCCTGAATGCGCGGATCGGCAGACCTGAAGAACGGATCAAAAATGTGGGGCAGTTCGGTATCACTGATACCGTAACCGGTGTCACGAACGGTTATCTGGTATGTGCCGGCAAGATCAGTGTCGCTGGGCAGTTCCCGTACGGAGAACGTAATGCGGCCACCTTCAGGCGTGTATTTGATGGCGTTGGAAAGCAGGGCAACGCAGCACTGCTGGATCCGTTTTGCGTCCCCAAATACATCGTCATGTATCAGTTTCAGGATGTTGGTATTGAAATCCAGTTTTTTCTGGATCATCTGGGTTGAAACAATATCGATGACCGTAGAAAACTGTTCTGAAAGCGAAATAAAGTCTGTGTGCAGGCTCAGATTACCGGATTCAATGCGGTTCATGTCCAGAATCTGGTTAATCAGGTTCAAAAGCTGCTCAGAGGCAGCGTTAACCGTATCAAGACAGTCTGCTACTTTTTCCGTGTCATGCAGGTTTGCCTTGGCAATGCGGGTCATGCCCATAATGGCGTTCATGGGGGAGCGCATGTCATGGCTGATGGTTGCAAGGAATGCGCGTTTTGCATCATTGGCTTTCTGGGCCTGAATGTATACTTCGTGTACGGTATCCTGTTCATGCAGGATTTCCTTGTGCTGGTTGGTCAGTCTGCGGTTCTTGATGACTAAGAGCTGGGTAATGTCCAGAACGTAAATTGATACGCAGACAATCATGTATCCCAGCGAGAACATGGGAGAGTCGGTACTGTACCAGGTAGAGAAGGTGGTTAGCATTACCAGCACGGCAATAACGATGCTGTAGTGGCGTTCTTCTTTTTTGAACTCATCGTCCGTTTGACGGTGTATCAGGTTGTCTATCAGGATAATCAGACCGTTAAAGCCCTGCAGACCAAAAATGATGGTACGTGAAATACCGACGATGTACGAATTATCAGCCCGTATGTAGAACACGTTTTTGGTAAAGACATTGGAAACCAGTATCAGCATCTGCAGGAAAAATGAAAGCCATCCAAAGGCAGTTATCAGATTGCCGGCTTTACGGTCCTGCATGCGGATTGCAGCATATTCCAGCCATGCTTTATTGCTCAGCATGGTCAGGATGAAATAAGCGTATCCTACGACGTAAAAAAGAGCCTGATTGATTCCGAATGCTGCCCTGAAGCATAGTCCCCACAGCATATCATCAATACAGGCACTGGTTACGTAAATGAGCAGTGCCCTGAACTTCTTTTTATAATTGGTGGGGCTTTCCAGCTCTTTCATACGGATGAACAGTATGAAAAGAACGGTACATCCGATGAAGGATGCTGCCGCATAGTAATTACGCACAGTTTTCTCCTGATACTTATAGTACTGAGAAAACTGTACCATGGCCCGGATAGGGGAGCAACCTGATCCCCCGGAATGCAGCTACTGTGGTAAAAGAATGCGGATTTGTGGGGAAAAATCAGTGGGCGGTTTGCGTTATGGGTTGTTATCCTTTATTATTTCTTATAGTTGCTTAAAAGGAGTGTATATGAAAAAGTTTGCAGCATGTCTGTTTGGTTTGGTTGTCGCTGCCAGTAGCATCAGCGCAGAAGGAATTCCAGGAAAAATTACCTTTGAAAATAAGCTGACATCAGTGGTTGTTGAGCAGAGGAAAAACCTTTGGAATGATATATCCAGGGAATATTACACCAATACTACTTTTGGTGGTTTCAATAATACCTTTACGGTAAGTATTGAAAATGAACTGGTTGATGCAGAGTTATATTACCAGGCATCTCTTACCAATAATCACGAAGTGAATCCATCAAGGGCTGCACTGGTACATAGTGGTAAGCCATATAACTATGGGTATCTGTCACGTGCGGCAGGGTACAACTATATTGAGTTCAAACCTGGTGAACTGGTTCATCTGTCATCCAAGGCGTATAAGACGGCAGGTGCCTATATGCCGGTATATGACTATTATCTGGATGCAGGTATCATAGATGATGCAGTGATTGCTGTTGATGTATTCCCGGTTTCTGGTCTGATGCTGTCTGCAGGTTTTGGTTCCGGCGCCATTTTATATAACGATGGATATGATAACTGGACCCATACAGATGGCAAAAAATATGCAGAGGTGATGCCGAATATCATTGCCGGCTTTGAGTGGACTGGTACTGAAAATGTTACGGTTGCCGGTACCATAAACAACATTCTGCATCCAAAGGATTGGTATACGGATGCTTCTGGCGAAAAGAAAGAATTTAATACTTCGTTGGTTGGCCTGTTTGTTTCATATGATGCTGCCAGTCTGACTGGTCTGGATCTGGTGGTAGGTGGAGGCTATAGTGCCTATCTGAACGATTTTCAGCGGATTACCGGATTCTCTACCGGAAAGGTAATTCTGGCTACTGCACAATTTGAACAGGATGCATTCACTGCTGCTTTTGAAGGCCAGTTTGCCGTTGGGGATAAGGCCACTTCTATCACCGCCGGAACGAATTCTCCGAAAAATGATCTTGCAGCCCATGTGGGATACCAGATTACTGAACAGTTCCAGCCTGCGCTTACTGCTGGCCTTACTACTTATGATGCCTCCGGTATAAAAGCTGTAAGTGTAGAGCCAATGGTAACCTTTACACCAAACAGTCAGGACAGCATTCTGGTAAGTGTTTCTGTTTTGAAACTGTTCCATGACGATGAGAATGAGCAGAAAAACGCTCTGCAGATTATTCGTGTTCCGGTAGTCTGGAAACATTCTTTCTGATCAGTAATTGCACGCCACCGGTTTTCAGCTGGTGGCGTTTGCGTTATGGGTGCAGGTCTATGACGACGTACTCAGAAATGCATCCGGTCTTGAATTTTATGGCCCAGTCTGAGATTCCTGAGGTGACGATGAAGTCTGTGGTGCCACGGCGTTCGTACCCGTAGGTTCGGTTGTTGGCGCCAATCCATTCGCCGGCGTGGATAATCGGTATCAGCTGTCCGCCATGGGTGTGGCCCGAAACTACCAGACCAGATCCGGCACTGGCTTCTGCAGCGTAATCGTTGGGCTGATGGTCCATGACGATGGCATAACGGTTTTCTGCCACCGTTTCCATCAGGGTTTTCATATCCTTTCGTCCGGTAAAACTCCGGTCTTTTCTTCCTGCTATGGTTACCGTATCCGTCAGGTCCACGGTTTCGTCCTGCAGTACCCGTACACCGGCGGCTTCCAGATTCCGTATCAGGTCCTCAAAGGTGTAGCCCCGGTGTCGGCTTTCGTAATAGCCTTTATCGTGGTTGCCGAATACTAGATATACTCCGCGGGGGGCAGTAAGGCGGCCTAAGGCTTCGGAACATTTTTCCATGTCCTCTTTTGTCGTCTCGTCATCAACAAAGTCGCCGGCAATCAGAATCACATCGGCATCCTCTGCATTGATGCGGTCTATGTGCCTGTTGAATGTCTGCCAGTGAAAAGTGGTACCGATATGGGAATCCGAAAAGAGTACGATTTTCAGCGGCTGGTCGACTTTTGGCGATGTAATGTCGTAGGTGGTACGGAATACATGGTGTGCACAGTACCAGCCTGCCGTAAGCCACAGCGTGGTACAGACAAGGGCAACGATGCCGGCTGTATACGGTTTGTCAGGCTCCGGGGATTTTCCTTTCCGGATACAGAAGGCGATGAAATCTGCTGCCAGCCAGACAAAAAGCAGATGCAGTACGACCACCAGCAGGTTCATGAATCCCATGCAGGCAAAAAGCAGGAGATTTACTCCAAGAAGGACCAGAAAGCCGGTACGCCGGTTCCGGATGCAGCGGAATCTGCTGATGCGGGAAACCAGATAAAACCAGCCGGCAATGTTGGCGGCCAGCAGTCCTAAAATAAGAAGTCCCCATAAAATGATTGCAAGTGACATAATCGGTGTCCTTTCCTTTATTTGACCAGTCTGTAGCTTTTATCCAGCAGTTCCTGCACGGTGGCCCAGTCACGGTTGCCGGACAGCATGATGGTAAGCCATTTCTGTTTGTTCATGTGGTAGGCCGGAAAGATGGTTTTGCCGTCAGCTTTTGCCACGTCTTTGGGGCCTGCCTTTACGTTCATGACGTCTACCTCTGCCAGAGCCAGAACAGGATCCTTTTCTCCCAGGGATTTCCGCTTGATGTGCATGATGAGGCCGTACCACTTCTGTGTTTCACGGCCGCTGGGGTGGGTGATGATTTTGTTCAGGGTAATGGCGTCATCATCCCAGGGTGTTTCCGGCAGGGTGCCATAGGTGTCAATGCAGTAGCGGATAACCCGTTCCCTAAGACTGTCCGGTTTGGTGAGTTCAGCAATGATGGTAGCAGCCCGGTTCAGTACTGTGGCCCGCAGTTCGCTGACAAAGGCGCCGGTGTTGTGCTTCAGCTCAAAGGGAAGATAGGGTTCGTCGGTTGCAGGATCAGTAATGGTAACGGTAAACTGGTCCGGTGACAGGGTCCAGACAGCGGTAAACCCCTGCAGGGATTCTTCCCAGGTACGCGGGGTGGCGGTGGTGCGGCCGCTGAGCAGATGGGACAGGTTCATGGGCGGTCTTCCCAGTCATACCGGCGGATTTCGCAGTTTTTGATGCCGAATGCGGCATATTCGTCGTTGGTCATATCGTTAAAGTATGAGTGTACTGCCCGGGAAATACCGTTATGGGCAACCAGCAGTACGGTCTTTTCAGGCATGGCTTTCAGTTCATCGATCAGGTTGTAGATACGCTGGCACAGCCGCAGCATGCTTTCTCCGCCGCCAAAACTCTGTACCAGCTGTCCCTTTGCAGCCCGGAATTCTGCTCCATCCCGTGCGGTACCTTCCCATTTTCCGAAATTCTGTTCAAAAAGCCGTGGTTCTTCCACTGCCGGTACGCCGGTTGCATCTGCAATGATCAGGGCGGTGTCACGTGCCCGGCTTAAGGGTGAATAGCGGATTTCATCAAAGTGTATGCCTTCTGCAATGATGGCTTCAGCGGTTTGCTGGGCCTGCTGCCGGCCGGTATCAGTAAGCGGGCTTTCCGTAGCACCGCAGATTTTATTTTCCACATTCCAAACGGTCTGTCCATGGCGGACAAAGTAAAGGTGTCCCATGCTGTCAGTTTACTGTATTCGGCTTGTTCGGTCGATTACTGGCCTCCTGTAGGGTTTCCAGAAACAGAGCGGCTGCCTTACTGAGCGGCTGCTTTCTGCTCCAGGTAACGTACACCGGCTGTTCCAGAGGCGGGTTCAGTGGCCGCCAGATAAGGGGTGCTGAGCTGATTCCGGTTTGTGGCGGGGAAGTAAATGCTACTCCCATGCCGGCGGTAATCATGGCTGCAGCACTTTCCGGTGAGTCGCAGATTCCCAGGGTGTCCAGGTTTTCGGGTGAAAAACCCAGCCAGTCTGCCAGCGGGTGGTTTTTCACCTGCTGACGGGTCAGCCAGAACGGTGCACCTTTGATGTCATCGGCTGATATGGCGGTGTGGGATGCCAGTGGGTTATCAGCGTGCATCAGAACTCCGGTGGTTTCGGTCAGGTGAAGGGGAAGGGCGTTTTCCTCCGGGGTAGTGGTAAAGAGAAAATCAAGGTGGGTCGGGTCAGTTGGGGTAGTGGTGAGGTCAAAGGAGATGCCGGGATGGTTCTGACGGATAGTCTGCATGATGGGGGCAAGGGATGAGAGCAGGTGTGGCGTTACGGAACCAAGCCGGATGGTGCCGGTAATGGTTCTGTTGAGGGTCTGGACGTCGGTAGTGGTCTGCTGGATAAGGGAGAGTATCTCTTGTGCGCGTTCTTTCAGTAACTGGCCTTCTTCGGTGAGCGTAACGTGGCGGCTGCCGCGTATTAAAAGCTGCTTGCCCAGCTGCGACTCTAAATCTGAGAGCTGTTTACTGAGGTTTGGCTGGCTGGTGTGCAGTACATCTGCTGCACGGGAGAAGTTCTGCTCCTGTGCTACCGCCAGAAAATATTGAAGAAGTCTTGTTTCCATAAAAAGCTGCACAAGACTTAACCTATCCTTTTGGTCCCACCCACAGTTAAGTCTTTTGCCTGACGCTGCGAAAACAGTCAGCCGTGCCCCAGTAAAAACTGGCGGCGTATCGGCTGGGCCCCGGAAACATTGCCGGCGGCAACTGTATACGTTTTTGCAATATGAGAAGCTTGTGCAGCCCCCACCCACTTATAGAATACCACAAACTATAAA
>JAKSTT010000082.1 GCA_024413635.1 Treponemataceae bacterium
CTGGTGAACATAATGTCTTCGCCCAGAATACCGGCACGTTCACAGAGAATAACTTCCGGCAGACTTGAACAGTCACCGCCAAAGCCTTCTGCAGCAAGAATTTTCAGGATATAGGGGTTAGGACATCCTTTTACGGCAAAATGCTCTTTGAAATCAGGCAGAATGCTGAATGCCCTGGTCAGACGGCGGGCATTTTCGCGGATTGCCTTTTCATCATACAGATAAAAATGGGTCTTAAACTCTTTGGAAACACTACCCAACTGAGCCTTGGTAAGAGGAAAAGTTTTTTTCATGATTCGTTCCTTAATTGAAATCAGTCTATAGATTCAAGTTCTTCGAGTTCTTCAAGCTCTTCGATCTCTTCATCATCCGGATCTACAGGTGCAGGGGTTCTGTTGATAAGTTCTTCTACCGGAGCCGGTTCGACCTTAACCATATCATAGAATTCCTGCATTGGCACTGGTTTTGAGAAATAATATCCCTGCAGGTAATCAACACCCAGCTCTGTCAGCAGATCTACCATTTTCTGGTCTTCTACGCCTTCTGCAACAATCTTCATGTTCAGTTTTTTCAGCATATCAATGGTACTGGTCAGCATGATGTAGGCATTGGCATCCTTCATGGAGCTCCAGACGATGTCTTTATCAATCTTGATCATGCAGAACGGCAGATGCAGCAGATAGTTGATGCCGGCATATCCTGAACCGTAGTCATCAAGACTGAAACTGAAACCGGCTTCAACAAGGCGTTTCATATTGATAAGCAGCATTTCAGGCGTATGGGCTGCAGCAGTTTCCGTAATTTCCAGATTTATCTGTGACGGATTCAGCCCATACAGTTCCATGGTTCCGGTCAGGTCTTCCGTCAGCTGAGACTGCATACACTGGGCAACGGAAAGGTTAACATCTATCATCCGTACCTTGCCCAGAGTTGCCCGGCACTGGTACAGGAAGCGGCACACTTCTTCAAAAACGAACTGGCCGATACGGAGAACACTGCCGTCCTGTTCAGCCATAGGAATAAAGATTTCCGGGGAAATGAATTTTCCTTCGTCATCGCGCATACGGATCAGAGCTTCTGCACCGATGATGCACTGCTCTTTGGTAGACCACAGGGGCTGGTAATATACTTCAAGACGGTGTTCCGGAATGGCAGTCTTGATCAGCTGCTGGATACGGGTCTTTTCTTTCTGGGTCTTTACATCAATCTGGTTGGCATACAGGAACCGTTCCGGATTATGCTGCAGTTCCGGTGCAATGGAATTGATGATGTCAATGAGCACTTCCGGACTTTCTGCATCAATAGGACATTCAATAACACACTGATGGACGTTCAGGCGCAGCTCTAGATGGTTGTTCTTCCAGTTGTGCATGAACCGGTTTTCAACCAGGTCGCAGTGACGGCGGATATGGTCCTGGTTGTTGTCACGTACCGTAACGGCAAACAGTCCCGGGTCAAGATAAAAGAACTCCGCATAGGGAATGATGCCCTTCAGGAATATACCCACATCGCGGATAACAGATTCAATACCGTCACCGCCAAAGGTGCGGGTAAAGAAGTCAATGTCGTCAATGGAAATCAGGATAACGGTAAAGCCACCGGTGCGGTCAAAATAGCGGGACGTAATACTGCCGAAGGACTTACGGTTATACAGGTATGAAACGGTATCGATGAAATCTGCCGGATTCTGCAGGGAGCTGAACGTCATGAGAACGGCAAGGGCAATACCGGCATGCTGCACCAGCAGATGCGGAACCAGCAGCTGGACAAGGACCATGGTCATGGAGGTAATGACGAAGGAAACGGTCAGCAAGAAACGGCGTTTACCGATGCGCTTGTGGCCGCAGATCAGGTTGTAGGTTCCCAGAATGATGTAATAGGAAAGGATAATGTACATGAGGGCAATACCGGGGCCCCGGGTGTACTGGTTGTTGGCATCAAGGGTAAAGATAAAGTGGGTCAGCGGTGACGTAACGGCTGCAATAAAGGCAATGGCATAGGGGAGATAAAAGTGCAGCTTGAACCGTGTTGTCCTGAGGACTTCCGGCGGACGGGTGATGTACACCGTATACCGGGCCCATGCCATGGGAATCATGCAGTCAAAGATGTAGTACACCACATTGACCAGCCAGCTTGCAACAGCACTTACCTTTCCGGGCGTATTACCCATAAAGGCAAATATAATGTCCATAAGGTCAGAGATAATGGTTGAGACAATCAGAAGCTGGAACGCCCGGTTGGTGGCATCAATTACTTTCCATTGCACTTTATTGGAAATAAAGACAAATACCAGCAATACCAGGGCACAAATGTCATATTGAACGATGTACATACACTTTTATACTACTTTACTTTTCATTATGACGCAAAAAAAACATGCAGCAAAAAAAATGACTGTCTGAAATATGCTAGACAGTCACTTTTTTTGCTAATGTATAGAGTTTTTCGGCTTATTCAAGACCAAGAACTTCTTTACGGTACTTGGTGCCGATCTCAGTCAGCTTGAACTTCTGGATTTTTCCGGAAGCCGTCATGGGGAAGGTGTCCATGAACATAATGAGCTGCGGCCATTTGTACTTGGAAATCTTTCCACGGCAGTATTCAATGATGTCTTCTTCCTTGAGGGTTTCACCTTCATGCAGGATAACAAAGGCACCGGTAATTTCACCGTATTTCTTGTCTTTTACGGCTGCTACCTGAATATCTTTAATCTGCGGCATCTGAATAAGGAATTCTTCAATTTCACGTGGATAGATGTTTTCACCACCACGGATAATCATATCCTTGATACGGCCGGTAATGCGGAAGTTTCCGTCAGCATCCTTAACACCCAGGTCACCGGAATGGAGGTATCCGTTGGCGTCGATGATTTCTGCCGTTGCTTCAGGCATTTTGTAATACCCTTTCATAACGTTCCATCCGCGGCAGCACATTTCACCCTGCACGCCGTCAGGACATTCTTCGTTGGTTTCAGGATCCAGAACCTTAACGTCAATGCCTTCAAATGCATCACCTACGGTGTTGGCTTTAACTTCAACGGTGTCATACCAGTGACTCTGGGTCATACCCGGTGACGTTTCCGTCAGGCCGTATACGGAAGTAATTTCCGGCATGTGCATTTTTTCGATTACGGTCTTCATCAGTTCTACCGGTACACCGGCACCGGCCATAATACCGGTACGGAGCGAAGACATATCAAACATGTTGAACATGGGGTGGTTCAGTTCAGCAATGAACATGGTCGGTACACCGTAAATAGCCGTACATTTTTCCTTATGGATACTGGCAAGGGCTACAAGAGGATCAAAACTTTCCAGCAGAACGTGGGTAGCACCATGGGTAAGGATTGCCATAACACCAAGTACAACACCAAAACAGTGGAACAGCGGAACCGGCAGACATACTTTTTCTTCACAGGTATAGCGCATACGCTCACCGATGATGAAACCGTCATTGATGATGTTACGGCTGGTAAGCATGACACCTTTCGGGAATCCGGTGGTTCCGGAAGTATACTGCATGTTTACAACGTCATTGCAGTCACCTTCGGCCTCAATCTTGCGGATTTCATTGATGTCAACATGCTGGCCAAGGAGCAGCAGTTCCGGAGTTGAGTACAGACCGCGGAATTTTTCCGGGCCCATGAAGATAACGTTTTTCAGGAACGGGAACCTCTTGCTCTTTAAGGTACCGCGTTCATATTCATCAAGTTCAGGAACCAGTTCCTTGATCATCTGGACATAGTTACTGTCTTTAACACCGTCAGTAAGACACAGGGTGCTCAAGTCAGCCTGGTCTACCAGGTATTCAAGTTCGTGCAGTTTATAGCTGGTGTTTACGGTTACGGCAATGGCACTTAACCGTGCGCAGGCAAACATATAGGTAAGCCAGTCTGGAACGTTGGTAGCCCAGATACCTACTTTATCGCCTTTGCGTACGCCCAGGGCATACAGACCGCAGGCCAGGTGGTCAACGCGTTCATCAAATTCTTTATAGGTAAACCGTAAGTCGCGGTCAGCATAGACCATGAAGTCACGGTTAGGGTCAGCTTTTGCTCTGTCGTGGAGCAACTGATTTAATGTACATTCAAACATCTGCATTTTGTATGCTCCAGTGGCTCACGCCGGGGTATAAATGACGGCCAGGATTTTTGCCGGTTTTTCACCATGGCTGTGTACATGGTGGGCAACAATTGAATCATAGTAAATGCTGTCGCCAACATTCAGTTCATAGGTATCTTTTCCGTAACGGATTTCAACTTCACCTTCCAGAACATAGATGAATTCTTCACCTTCGTGGGTAGAAAGTTTTACTTCTTCTTCACTGGCAGGGTTAATGTCAATGATGAATGGTTCCATGTGGCGGTCAGCTTTATTCTGGGCAAGACCATAGAAGTCCAGGTCTGAGCTGGCAGCATTGTTGCGGTCGCTGAAACGGGTAACCGTCTGTTCTGACTTACTGCCGGAGCGTGAAACAACAGGGCCAAGATCTTCCTGGTCATCCATGAAAGTTCCTAGCCGGACACCTAGTACGCGGGCGATTTTGATTAGTGGAGTAAGACCTGGGATAAGTTCGCCTTTTTCGATGCTCTCGATACTGGTAACGCTGAGATTAGTGCGTTCTGAAACATCTTCAATTGAAAGCTTGCGGCTTTCCCTGATTGTGCGTACTTTGATTCCGATTCTGTTTTTTTCTGACATAGTGTCTTACTCCTATAAAAAAAATAGGCAGGACTCCGCAGAATCCTGCCTTTGTCTACTCATAAAGTAGCAAATCTTAAGTATTTATGCAAGTACTTTAGTATTATTAAAGTTATACGATGAACCGGCCAATCTGATCACTGATCTTATTGATTGATTCCGTAACTTCTGCTGATACCTCAGACAGCATGACACCGGTTTCGTTGATCTTCTTGGCACCGATGGACATTTCGTCAACGCTTTCGGTAATCATGGTATTAACGGTCTGCAGGTTATTAACCTCGCGGACAATCTGTTCATTACCGGCAGTCATTTCAGCAGAAGCCTGACGTACTTCAGACGTATTGTCGTTCATGCTGTGCAGTGCGTCACCAATCTGCAGACTACCCTGCTGCTGTTCTTCCATGGCACTCTTAATCTGACGAACCAGCTGATCCGTATCAGTAATCTTCTGGGATACGATGTTGAATGCTTCAGAAGACTGCTGGGATGCGGCAACAACATTCAGAATTGAAGTCTGGATGTTTGCCAGCTGGTCACCGATGGTCTGTGACTGGGCTGTAGAAGTTTCTGAAAGCTTACGGATTTCATCAGCAACAACCGAGAAACCTTTTCCGCTTTCACCGGCGTGGGCAGCTTCAATGGCAGCGTTCATTGCCAGCAGGTTGGTCTGGCTTGCAATGGCAGCGATAGCTTCGTTGGCTTCCTGCAGCATTTCAGACTGGCTTTCAATCTGCTTGATCTGTTCATTTACGGCATCCTGTTTGGCAGCACCGTTCTGGGTTTCAACCAACAGGTTGTTGAATGAGTTTGCCATCATTTCTACGCTGTGGTTAACGGAACCGATATTACCGATCATCTGCTCTACGGCACTTGATGCATCTGCAACACCATTACCCTGCACTTCAATCATGCGGCCCAGAGACTGGATATTGGCGGCAATTTCATTTACTGCCGTAGAAGTCTGCTGTACGGAACCGTTCTGACGGAGAATCTGGTTATTTACACTGTCGATATTGGCAATAATTTCAGTAATGGAACTGGCGGTTTCTGTAGTAGAAGTCTGCAGGATGGCACCGGCATTGGACAGGGCAACCTGGGAATCCTTTACCTCACGGATTACTGCAGCCAGTTTTTCCGTAAAGGAATTGAAACTCTTTACGATGTCGCCAACTTCATCATTTGCCTTGATGGTAAGCCGTTTGGTCAGGTCAGCATCACCGGTAGCAACTTCTTCAAGGGCTTTGGTTACAACTTTCAGTTTCTTCAGGTTGCGCACAACGATGAAAGCCATGATGATCATCCAGAATGCCATATTTGAAATCAGGTACTGTCTTCCGCGCAGTTTAACGACATCAAGGAATCCGTTGAAGTCATGTTCAGGACAGAAGCAGTTGATTCCCCAGTCAGTACCTTCCCCAACTGGCGCATAGTAAATCAGGAATGACTTGCCTGAAGCAGGGTCAATAAAGGTATCAACACCGGTTTCACGGTTATTTGCGCGGGCCATGATGGCATCATACTCAGGGGATACGGAATCCAGGACTGAAGCACCTCTGATAACTTCATCCATATCGGCACTTGAAAGAATCTTTCCGTCACCATAGGTATAAATAACCGGATGGGAATTTTCGCCGATAACGACATCCTTTACCAGATGAGCAAGTTCATCGCCTTTTACGACAGCAAGGATGACGCCGATAACCTTTTTCTGTGCATTGAAGACAGGAACCGAAAAGAACATGGAAAGGGAGCCGTCAACGGTGTTGATTACCGGAGGCATTACGTGATTTTTCCCCTTCATGGCTTCAGTGAAATACGGACGGCTGCTGCCATCTACAGGCGTACCTTCATGGGAAATAGACATACCCTTTTCGTTATAAAACGCAATATTCTGATACCGGTCCTTACCATGGGCTACATCCGAGAGGATTTCAGCCTTTTCTTCCATGGAAACAGCAGGATCTGACAGCTGAGGAAGCAATGCAAGGGACTCCAGAATAGCATATTCACGCTCGATAAATCCGTCAACTTTAGCAATAACAACGTTGGCAGAGTTTGCAAGACTATCATTGATCATGTCTTTGGTTTTGTTCCGGAACGGAAGCATGATATTGCTGATGAGGGAAGAACCACTGATGATAAAGGCTACCGCAAACCAAAACATGAATTTTACTGACAAGGTAATTCTGAAACGAAACTTCTTCAAAATACACTCCTATACTGCTTCAGTGTAATCCAACCCGGAGTGAATCTGTTATTTTTTTTATTTCTGCCGGCAACGGCTCATTTTTGTATGATTTTGTGGTGAATTGTACGAATGGGCAAAAAAAAGGCAGATGCCTTCCCGACGGGAAAGACATCTGCCACACAGGACAATGTAATAGGTTCAGCTATCAGCCTTTGATTTCGTAATCCTTGTTGAATGCAGCTTCAATAGTTGCAATGTTGATAGGATTGAATTTCTTGTTGCGGGCACTGATGGCTTCGTCAAGAGCGAATTCAAAAGGTTTGATGCCGCTGATCATACCGGGACATACTTTTGCAAGACAGCCCAGGACAACCATGTTGGCACCGCGGGCATTGTTGGTTTCTGCGGCCATTTCGTTGGCAGGCAGAGCCAGAGTCCGGATGTCGGTACGGGTTGGCAGAATATCAATAAGGCTTGAGTTGTAAATCAACAGACCGCCTTTTTTCAGCAGTGGTTCAAACTTGGTCATGGAAGGCTTGTTCAGGGCAACTACAACGTCCGGATGTTCAATAACCGGGCTTGCAACTTCGTCATCAGAAACGATAACGGAACAGTTGGCAGTTCCACCACGCATTTCAGCACCATAAGATGGAATGTGTGAAACGTATTTGTCTTCGCTCATTCCGGCAAGGGTAAGGATTTTTCCGGCAAGGATGACACCCTGACCACCAAAGCCTGCAAAAATAATTTCTGTAGTCATTTTTTATCTCCGTACCTTATTTAGCTTCTGGTTTTGGGTTGTTAACAGGACCTACAACACCAGCTTTTGGAGTTGCAGCTTCCGGTACAACACCGGCAGGAATATCACGGAATACACCCAGCGGGTAGTATGGTTCCATGGCATCGCGTACCCAGTCAGCGGCAACAGTAGGTTCTACACCCCAGTTGGTCGGACACATGGAAAGGATTTCTACAAAGCTGTAGCCTTTGCCTTCGCGCTGATAGGTAATTGCCTTTTTGATGGCAGCTTTAGCCTGGTTGATGTGTTTAACATCGTATACGGCGCAGCGTTCGATATATTTTGGTTCTACCAGGGTATTCAGCAGTTCTGAAGCACGGATTGGATAACCAACCTGTTCAGGGTCACGTCCGTATGGAGTAGTTTTGGTAACCTGACCAACCAGAGTGGTAGGTGCCATCTGTCCACCGGTCATACCGTAGATAGCGTTGTTGATGAAGATAACGGTGATGTTTTCACCACGGTTTGCTGCATGTACGGTTTCTGCAGTACCAATTGCCAGCAGGTCACCGTCACCCTGGTAACAGAGAACGGTTTTGTCCGGATGAACACGTTTCAGACCGGTACTGATGGCAGGAGCACGTCCGTGGGCAGCTTCTACTGCGTCTACGTCAAGATAGTTATACGCAAATACGGCACAACCAACCGGACAAACCAGCAGAACATCTTCCTGAATGCCCATTTCATCCATTACCTGGGCAACCAGTTTATGTACAATTCCGTGACCACAACCGGCACAGTAGTGGGTTTTCTGGTCTTTCATTGATTTTGGGAATGAATATACTTTAGACATAGCTCTTTACCTTCTCTACGATTACATCAAGTTTAGGAATGATACCGCCGGCTTCACCATAGAAGTCTACGTCAGCCTTTTTCTTTCCGCAGTTCAGGCGGACATCCTGCAGCAGCTGTCCCATACTCATTTCTACAGTCAGTACTTTTTTAGCATTGGCACAGGCTGCTTCAAGAGCGTCTTCAGGGAATGGCCACAGAGTGATAGGACGGAAAAGACCAGCTTTAACACCCTGTTCGCGCAGTACTTTTACGGCCTTTTTACAAACACGGGCTGAAGTACCGTATGCACAGAGCACTACATCTGCGTCATCGCACATGAAGTTTTCGTACTGGGTTTCGTTTTTGGCAATTTCTGCGTAGTTTTCAAACAGCGCATGGGTGTGTTCAGACAGCTGGGTATCATAGCCCAGGCGCAGGGAAGCAAGTTTGTTCTGTGCGCGGTCTGCAGTTTTACCGGTCAGTGCCCATGGTTTTGCAGGGATGTCTTTTACCGGTTCAGGAAGAACACAAGGTTCTGCCATCTGTCCCAGGTATCCGTCACCAAGGAGCATTACAACACAGCGGTATTTATCAGCAATTTCAAATGCTTTTACGGTGTAGTCAGCCAGTTCCTGAACGGTTCCGGGAGCGAGTACTACTACGTGATAGTCACCGTTACCACCGCCACGGGTAGCCTGGAAGTAGTCACCCTGTGCACCTGAAATGTTACCGAGACCAGGACCACCGCGCATCATGTTTACTACAACGGCTGGCAGCTGGGCACCAGACAGATATGAGATACCTTCCTGTTTCAGGGAGATACCCGGTGAAGAAGAAGAAGTCATAACACGGGCACCGGCAGCAGAAGCTCCCATAACCATGTTGATTGCAGCAAGTTCGCTTTCTGCCTGCAGGAATGTTCCGCCAACCTGTGGAAGGCGTTTTGAAAGATAGGCAGGGATTTCGTTCTGAGGGGTAATAGGATAGGCGAAGTAGAAACGGCAGCCAGCTAAGAGAGCGGCTTCACCAATAGCTTCGTTACCTTTCATTAAGATCTTATTGCTCATGGGTTAGTCCTTTTCAATTTCGATGGCGCAGTCTGGGCACATGGTTGCGCAGAATGTACAGGCAATACATAGTGATTCATCAGAGCAGACAGGATAGTTCACACCCTGACCGTTGGTGTCTTTTGACATTTCAAGGATTTTCTTTGGACATGCACGAAGGCAAAGACCACAGCCTTTGCATCTCTCAACATTGATAACTGGTCGTCCAGCCATGTAAAACCTCCGCTTTAGAGTTAGTTTTTACGATATGCCGAGAGTATAGCGAGGACG
>JAKSTT010000083.1 GCA_024413635.1 Treponemataceae bacterium
AGAGGAGGTTCGATATCGCACATCCATGTGCGACCACTGCCGTGGAGACTTTAGAGGAGTGTTTCAATGATCCAGGATATTGCACCATATAAACTTGATAACCAGTGGAAACTGGCACAACCGAAAGATACTGATATTGTCATGTTATTTTCCAAAGGTAAGGTCATGGCATCTACCGCAGACGGCTGTCTTTCTTTTCCGAAGGTTAGCGATGTCAGTTCAGCTGGAGTAGATCGCGACGATTTACGCTATCTTTTTTCCATCTCCAATTCATCTGTTGCAGAGACTGTACAATCATATTTCCTGCTTCAGAATCCTGATCTGCAGCTGCCTGGCTTTGATTTTGCAGACCTCCGCCAGATCCGCGATACACCCACAGACGATATGTACAAAATTATGGCCATGATGACAGCCAAGCATCTTGATGACTGGTACCGCGATACCCGTTTCTGCGGACGCTGCGGCTGCAAGACTCTCCATTCTGCAAAAGAACGCGCCATGGTCTGCTCTGATGAACACTGCGGCTACACTATGTATCCCCGCATCATGCCGGCGGTTATTGTGGGCGTTACCAATGGCGATAAGCTGCTTCTTACCAAATACCGCACCGGCTTTGGCCACAACGCGCTCATTGCCGGCTTTACGGAAATCGGCGAAACCCTGGAAGAAACCGTAGCCCGCGAGGTTATGGAAGAAGCCGGCGTTAAGGTAAAAAACATCCGCTATTACAAATCCCAGCCCTGGGGCCTGGCCAACGACATCCTTATGGGCTACTGGTGCGATGTTGACGGAGATACCACTATCCGCATGGACGAAAACGAACTGAAGGAAGCTCACTGGGTTGCCCGGGAAGACATCGAACTGCAGCCCACCAATGTAAGCTTAACCAATGAAATGATGATGAAGTTTAAAAATTCGGAAGCATGAATATGAAATTAGAACTGGTGACTATAGAAGATTATGATGATTTGATGGCGCTGTGGAATAGCGTGGGCATGTCCAAGCGGGCGCTGAATCCGGTAGATGACAGCCGTGACGGTATTGAACGGTTCCTGAAGCGGAATCCCACTACCTGCTTTAAAGCTGTTGACGATGACGGTTTTCTTGCTGGCGTTATCCTCACTGGTCACGATGGGCGTCGAGGTACCATCAATCATATGTGCGTAAACCCAAAGTACCAGCGCCGCGGTATTGGAAGCCAGCTGGTATCAGCTGCAGAAGCTGCTCTGAAAGCTGAAGGTATCCAGAAAATATTTGCCCTGGTATTCAGGGACAACGATACGGGCAACGCTTTCTGGGAGCAGCAGGGCTATTCCCTCCGCACTGACCTGAACTACCGGAACAAATCACTGAACCCGGCCGTTCCCACCGG
This sequence comes from Treponemataceae bacterium, assembly GCA_024413635.1. Taxonomy (GTDB): domain Bacteria; phylum Spirochaetota; class Spirochaetia; order Treponematales; family Treponemataceae; genus Treponema_I. The sequence goes on from JAKSTT010000083.1 coordinate 1,373, forward strand.
GAAGTAATACCACTTTTATTTTTCTACAGCCTTAACGGTCAGTACGTCGCCGTCAACGGTGAACTTGATGTTCATGCCGGCAAAGGCAAGACCGTACTCCCGGTCCGGGGCCTGAAAGTAGGTCTGCCGCGGGTCCTGCTCAAGAACGCCGCATAATGCAGCGCGTTTATCGGCTGGCACCTGAAGCAGAAGCGGTTCCGGAAATACAACCTGCAGGGTGTGTTCCTTGGTGACGGCGGTAAAACCTTCGGTGGCTTCAGTGATGCAGTCGCTGAGGGGAACATAGGGTTTGATGTCGTAGATAGGGGTGCCGTCAAGCATGTCGGCACCTGAAACGACCAGTTGTACGCCGCCGGTACCGTTATCCTCTATGCGTTCCAGTTTGACTGCTGACATGCCGATGCCGTTTGGCCGAAACGGTGAACGGGTGGCAAAAACGCCCATGCGGGTTTTCCCTCCAAGGCGGGGAGGGCGGACCGTCGCATTATACCCGGAGCCTTCATTGGCAGAAAATCCCCATAAAAGCCAGATATGGCTGTATCCATCCAGTCCGCGGACTGTTTCCGGCTGCTGGAATGCGGGCAGAAATTCGATGGTGGCCGTAAGGTCTGCTACCAGGCGTGGCTGCCGGGGAATGCCGAATTTTTCAGAAAAATCAGTATGTATGATGGCAATGGGTTCTATCTGTTTCATCACTTGTACAATAGTGATATGATGCGATGTATGGCAAGTACAAAATCCCATACTATCGACATGGTTCACGGACCACTTCTGGGGAAAATCCTTCTTTTCTCCCTTCCGCTCATTGCTCAAAGCTGGCTGCAGGTTCTTTTCAATGCAGCAGATATTATTGTCGTTGGCCGGTTTGTCGGACCTACTGCCCTGGCAGCCGTCGGGTGTACTGCCTCACTGGTAAATCTTATCCTGAACGTTTTCATGGGACTTTCTGTTGGTGCCAATGTCGTTGTTGCCCGGTATCTTGGCGCAAAAAATGACGCCGCCATTGAACAGGCTGTCCATACCACCATCGGGCTTGCCATTGGTTCCGGCATGGTTCTGACAGTCATCGGCTATTTTGGTTCTCCCGTTTTCCTTACCTGGATGGCAACCCCTCCGGAAGTCCTCCCGCAGGCAGCCCTGTATCTCCGCGTATACTTTCTGGGCATCATCAGTTCCATGCTGTATAACTTTGGTGCTGCCATCCTGCGTGCCGTCGGCGATACCCAGCGCCCCCTCTTCTTTCTGCTTATCTCCGGCGTCGTAAACGTTATTCTCAACGTTATCCTGGTAACCGTTGTCCGCCTTGATGTAGCCGGTGTAGCCCTTGCTACCATTGTCAGCCAGACGCTGGCAGCATATCTTGTTCTGCGCTGTCTTGCCCGTGAAAAATCCAGCATCCGTCTTGTTTTCAGAAAAATCCACATTAATCTGGAAAGAACCAGGGAAATTGTACAGATTGGTATGCCTGCCGGCGTGCAGGGAATGCTCTTCAGTTTTTCAAACACCGTCATCCAAAGTTCCATCAACGGATTTGGTGCGGTAGTAGTGGCTGGCAACAGCGCTGCCTGTAACGTTGAAGGTTTTGTCTGGAATGCCATGAATGCATTCCATCAGGCATCAACCAGTTTTACCAGCCAGAATTATGGAGCCGGAGAGTTAAAACGGATCAATACCATTGCCATTGAATGTCAGCTGTGTGCCATTGTGGCTGGGTTCCTTGGCGGTATGGCATTCCTGTGGGGCGGTCCCTTTGTCATGTATCTGTATTCTCCGGAACCTGAAGTTATTGCTGCCGGCATGGTACGCCTTAAAATCATCATGAGCACCTATTATCTGTGCGGTATGATGGACGTTATGGTGGGTTCCCTCCGTGGTATCGGCTATTCCATTATTCCTATGATCATGTCGCTGCTGGGAGCCTGTGGTCTCCGCCTGCTGTTCATCTTTACCCTGTTCCGTTTTGAACTGTTCCATACTCCCCAGTGGTTATACTACATGTATCCCATAAGCTGGGCAGTGACCTTTGTGGCACAGCTCATCACGTTCCTAATCTGCAAGCGGAAAGTTGACCGCAGTCATCATCTGGCTGCTGCCTAAAATGAAAAGCCCGCGTTCCAGAAGGTCCGCGGGCTTTCTTATCAGTTGATTTTCGGTTCGAACTGTTCTACCAGTTTTGCAGAAAGACCAACGTAACTGTTGGGGGTGCAGGCTAAAAGCCGGTTCTTTACTTCATCAGAAACATCCAGCTTTTCTGCAAGACCATGGAAGTCTGCAATGGTAACCTTCTTGCCACGGGTAATTTCCTTTAAGCGTTCGTAGGGCTTATCAACGCCGCTCATGCGGAGCAGGTTCTGATATGCTTCTGCCATAACTTCAGGAGTATCAGTCAGGGCTTCGGTAATTTTTTCAGCGTTTACTTCAATCTTGCTTAATCCCTTCTGCAGGCTTGCATAGCCGATCATGCTGTGGGCAAAGGCAACACCAATGTTGCGTTCAACGGTAGAGTCGGTCAGGTCACGCTGCAGGCGGCTGACGCACAGTTTGCGTACAAAGAACTCAAACATGCTGTTGGCAAAGCCAAAGTTTCCTTCGGCGTTTTCAAAGTCGATGGGGTTAACTTTGTGCGGCATGGCCGAAGAACCGATTTCTCCGGCAACGGTGCGCTGTTTAATCCATCCGTCAGAAATGTAGCGCCATACGTCCATGGCAAAGTCAATCAGGATGTTGTTGATGCGTTTTACGCCGTCAAATACGCGCAGGTAAGAATCATGTGGTTCAATCTGAGCGGTAATAGGGTTAAAACGTACTTTCAGCGGTTTTACATGCATGTACTGGTTATCAAGGGGAGTAATGCTGTCATTGAAAGAGTTGATCAGTTCATGGCTGAAGTTGATCCAGTCATATTCAGGGAATACAAAGTTGTGGGCATTAAAACCACCGGTAGCACCGTTCAGCTTCAGGCAGATATCGATATTTCCCAGCTGCACCAGTTCTTCTTTCATGCGGTTAACGAATACCAGCACTTCCTTTCCGAAGGTGGTAGGAGTTGCCGGCTGTCCGTGGGTGCGGGCCAGCATGGAAAGGTCTTTGTGTTCTACTGACAGACCGTACAGTTTTCCGTAAATATCAAGAATCTGTGGAAGTACAACATCGTTTACGGCATCACGGATCATGAGTCCATAGCTGATGTTGTTGATGTCTTCTGAAGTCAGTGCAAAATGAACGTATTCCAGAATGTCTTCACGGCCCATTTCAGTAATCTTTGATTTAATGAAATATTCAATGGCCTTAACATCGTGGTTGGTAGCAGGAATTCCGTTCCAGCCTTTTGTTTCGATGGCCTTAACGATGGCAGCATCGTCTTCGGTAATGTTGATGATTTCGCGGAGTTTTGCAGGATCTACCGGCTTGGTAACCCGCTCTTTCAGCATGGGGGTATCAAGCAGTTTAATCAGATAGTTGATTTCAGTGTAGATGCGGTATTTCATCAGTGCCATTTCACTGAAATACCCCTGCAGACATTTTGTTTTGCCTTCGTAGCGGCCGTCAACCGGCGAAACACTCAACAATGACATAAGAACCTCTAATGGAAAAAAGATGTTGCCATCATACCGAAAATACGCTTTGTGTTCAAATAGCCGTTATTTGAACCGTACGATCGTATTGTTTCCAGCCTTGTATGCCTTGGTTAATGCACCTGTAACATCATACAGGTCGCCTTTATCAAGGGTGGCAGAAGATTCACAGATTTCCTTCCACTCCTGCAGACCGATTCTGGTATAGCCGGAACTGTTTGAACTGAGTGTTGTGCCTTTAATCAGGGCAGAAACCAGTTCAGCACTGAAGAAATAGCCGCCATCAGGGGATTCAATCGAGTTCAGGATATCATAGTTATCCGGTCCGGTAACCTGCAGACACTGCTGTTCGATGGACATAGGCTGTCCGTTAATCCATGGTGCCTTGTCATCGTATACGGCTTTCAGCAGCAGTGCCAGAGTAGTTCCATTGAATGAATTATATTTTGCAATATCAAAGACCAGGGTATCACTGAGGAACATCTGTTTGAATGTATCACTGATGGAGTCATTGCCCACGTAATGTCTTCCTGCTGATGCCGGTCCGGCAAAGCCTACGACAGCGTCTGTAGAACCTGAGCAGAAAACACAGTCACTGGGTTCGATAGAAAGGCGGATAAGATCAACAACAGCCTGGGAATCTCCCATGTAGAAGCCGTAGCCACCCATGGAGTAGACAATCTGGTAAATCTGACTCTTGAAACCCTTCAGGTTAATACCGAAATCCTGAGTGATGGCAAGCGTTACCCGTTTCCAGTTATCCCAGGAACATTCAATGCCGGCATAGGAAACAGACGGGTCATCTTCATGCATGGCAATGAACAGACCTGCTATACGGAGTGCATGCATTGCAGTTCCGTAGGCTGCAGAACCGGAGAAAATGGTAAATTTCTTGTATCCCTTCTTCAGGGCTGCCGTTCCCATCTGGTAGCCGGCAAGAACTTCACCGTAGTTTGACGGGCCGGAGCTGCCTACATAGTGAGGATATTTGCTGTAGTCATTGATGATTTTTGATAAATCCTTTGTAACAGAGTAATCGGTATCTTCAAAGTCAGGATGATGTGCTGAAAAGGCAAGATACAGTCCCAGCTGTTCGCAGGTTTCAAGGATTGCCCGTGGATCATTGGCCGTCATGGCAAGAATGGCGTTACATCCCTGTTTTGCAAAATACTTGATGTTTTCAACGTCATCAGCATGATCATCATCATTGGTAAGGTATACGCAGGTAAAATTCATCAGCTTACCCAGATGTTCCAGATAGTTTTCGCGACCAACGGCTTCATCGGAAGTTGCTTCACTTCTGAGAACACCGATTTTTAATGATACGTTACCATTGCCGGAAGAACTGGCGGCAGGACCACCACAACCGGTTACTGTCAGAATTACGAGAGCTGCACATACAGCGGTAAGAAAGAAGGTACCCTTTTTAGATTTCATACTCACTCCTAAACAATATCGGGTACTACTATTGTAAACGGGACCGGTAGTAAAGCAATTACATACCGGTCCCGTTCAGAGTTTGAATAAAAAAGGAATAAATTCCGTTACTTTTTATGACTGCAATCAGAATTCAGCAGTCAGCCGCAGGTTATCGTTTCCACAGAATGGATCAGATGGTGCAACACCTTTGAATTCACTGCGGCCCATCAGTTTGTCCATGAGGGCTTCATTGAAAACAGGGTTGTCGTTGTAGCTGTTGATGAATGTCTTCACCATTGGTGCATCATACAGATGGTATGGGTTGGCGGTAGAAATCATCAGACAGGGAACGTTTTCTTCAACGAACCATGGTGCATCATCACCAAGACCAAACATTACGTTCCAGTTGATGCGGGCAACGGTGTTGTTGGATGCATTTTCAACGTTCACGATGTATACGTACAGGTCCTTGTCTGCAGCAAAGGCAGCGGTAGGACGGTACATTTCACCCAGCAGGGCGCCTTTTTCAGGGGTCATACCGATACCGGCAAAGTTCATCGGTTCAATGGAAACAGAGCGGTCGCGGACAGCAACTTCAAAGCCTTCTTTTTCAAAAATGGCCTTCCATTTTTCTACCAGTGGGGTAATACCTTCCGGATTCTTGGTAATGACGTTCAGGTATACTCTCTTGTATTTTGCCGGACTGATCGGCAGCAGGTGCTGGGTATCCTTTACCAGGGTAATTGCTTTATCGGCAACTTCTTTTGCCCAGTCTTTGTGCTGTTTACAGCCAACAATGGCGTCACTTTCGGCAGCTTCCGGAACCAGGGTTCCTTCCTTCTGTTTGATGTGCAGTTTCAGTGAAGCTTTGGTTGCCAGAATGCGGGTAACGGCTTCGTTCAGACGTTCCATGGTCAGTTTACCGGTGTTAACGCCGGCAAGCATCAGCTGGTAGTCTTCATCAATGCTCTTGTTGAACAGGAACATATCGTTACCGGCCATGATGGCGTATGGAACGGCTTCTACACGTGGCATGGCGCTCATGAAGCCGATCATTACAGATGCGTCAGTGGTGATAAGACCGTTGAATCCCAGTTCACCGCGGAGTACATCAGTCAGCAGGTATTTGTTCAGGGAAGCCGGCAGCAGTTTTTCGCGTGCAGTGGCGTTGGGGTTGATGGCGGCAACTTTTGCAGGCTGTGCAATATGTCCTACCATGACGGTCTTTGCACCCTGGTCAATGAGCGATTTATACACGTATCCGTAGGTTTTATCCCATTCTTCGGCAGATTTATCGTTGATTGAGGTTACCAGGTGCTGGTCGCGTTCATCACAACCGTCACCGGGGAAGTGCTTGATGGAAACGGCAACACCGGCTTCATCGGCACCGCGGAGGTACGCACTGCCGCATTTCTTTACCATTTCAGGGTCAGAACCAAAGGTACGCAGGTTGGTAATAGGGTTGTGGAAGTTGTAGTCAATATCAATGATTGGTGCAAATGACCAGTTAAGACCGACAGAAGCACCTTCCTTACAGGCAACGTAGCCCATGCGGTAGGCGTTTTCAGCATCTCCGGTAGCGGCTACAGCCATAGGGCGGCCGAAAGAGGTTCCTTCAACACAGAGTCCGTCTCCACCGCCTTCAGTATTTGCTGCCAGGAGCAGCGGAATTTTTGCCGCATCCTGAATGGCTTTGTGGGTATTCCGGATATCTTCTTTTGGACCAGGACGGTACATCATTGCGCCGATATGCAGTTCGTTGAGCATGTGGTTCAGTGATTCCTTATCACTGGCGTATCCCATTGGACAGAAGAGCTGACCAACTTTTTCTTCAGTGGTCATGCCGGCCAGGGTATCCTGTACCCATTTTACACCTTCATCATCAAGGAAAAAGGGGTTTGCTTTAAGGTTTATCATTTCTTTGCTCCTTTAATGGCTGCTCTCAGGCGGCCTTCATTAGATTGGAAAATCATGAACAGTACGAAAATGGTGGCATTGATCAGTGGAATAACAAAGATATTCCAGTTCTGTGCAATCTGCACCTGACCAAGGCCAATCTGGATAAAGGCGTAGCCGATAACACCCAGAAGAATGCCAAGGTTCTTGTTGGTATACCGCATCAGGAATCCGCCGAAGAACATGGGGCAGAAACAGTCAAACATAAGGGCTACAGAACCAAAGTTCAGCGAAGGCTGTACTGCTTTTACGGCAGAGTAGTTGATGATACCTGCACAACCCAGCAGGGCACCGCTGATGGCATAGCAGATAAGGGCATTCTTGATTTCATCAACACCGGTATCAGTGGCAATTTTCTGGCCGCTCTGCAGGGAACGGTAGTCGTAACCGATTTTGGTGTATTCAAAGATGATGATCATACAGAGGGTGGCAACCAGGGTAATGAGTATCATCAGAGGAATGTTGCTGGCAATGGCAATGATGGCAGGGGTCATTTCCTTTTTCAGTGAGAGCATTTCAACGTTACCGTTATAGGCAAAACTGCGTACCAGCCAGTAGCCCAGTGCTTCGTAAATCAGGGTGGTTCCCAGGGATACGATCATGGACGGCAGGCGGAGCAGGATATACAGCACACCGGAAATGGTGCTGAGGATGGTGCCGGTTGCAATGGCCGCAATAAATGCAATTACCGGATGATCACCGGTCTGGATGTTTACAATGAAACCGACGATGGTGGAAAGCAGAATAATGGAACCGGTATCAAAACACATGCGTCCGGTATGCAGGTTGATGGAAACTGCAAAACAGAGCAGTGAGAAATAGCACACGCTTTTAAAGAAGGTGGCCACATTACTGCCGATACCGCCAACAAATACTGATGCACCGTTTGACCGGCACAGCAGCCAGATCAGTACATAACAGACAACCGGAAGAGAGAGACAGCCGAGGAATTTCTTTACCAGAGCTGCAGGTTTATTTTCGTTCATACTTATGTTCTCCTTTCGCAGAGGGGCACCTGTATTTACAAGATGCACCTCTGTAAAAGGGGCTGTGTCAAAGATGTCATCCCGAACTTGTTTCGGGATCTCAGATGCTGAATCAAGTTCAGCATGACAATGTTTTGGACAGCCCCGATACCTGTCAGCTGTTATTCAGCAGCAGTAAACTGGAAGATGGTGTTTCCCTTTGCCTTGAAATCATCAGAGATTTTCTTGGTAGCTGCGTACAGACCGCCGTTACCCAGGGTTGCATCCATTTCACAGATGTTCTTGAATTCTTCAACAGAAATCTGGCCTTTCAGGAATGCTGACAGGAATTCAGAACTGAAGAAGTATCCGCCTTCCTTGCATTCAACTGCGTTCAGGGTATCGTAGTCAGCAGCTGAAGTAATCTGCAGTGACTGCTGTTC
>JAKSTT010000084.1 GCA_024413635.1 Treponemataceae bacterium
ATTCTATCATCAGGTTCCGTTCATGACTATCGACCCGGGGTTGGGTGATTTATTCAACAAATAGTACTTAAATACCAGGAAAAATTTACGATTGCGGGTATTTTTATAACTTTCGTTCTGCCGGGGTAGCCCTATACTCGAAATATACACGGGGTGACAGCAGCAACTGTTGCTCGCTTGAATGCGGCTGTCACACCCCAAAATGGAGGAACATATGAAAAAAGTACTTTCTGTACTGTGCCTGGCTCTTCTGGCTTGTTCACTGGTATTTGCCGGTGGTGCAAAAGAAACCGTAACCGATCCTAACGCTCCGGTTAAACTGACCGTATGGTGCTGGGACCCTGCTTTCAACATTTACGCAATGGAAGAAGCTGCCAAGATTTACAAGGGAGTTAATCCTAACGTAACCGTAGAAGTTGTAGAAACCCCATGGGATGACCTGCAGCAGAAACTTATTACCGCTCTTACTGCCGGTGCTACCGACAGCCTGCCGGACATCATCCTGATGCAGGATGGCGCTGCTGAAAAAAACATCACCAACTATCCAAAGGCATTCCTGCCGGTAAACGGAAAAATTGACGTTACCCAGTTTGCTTCTTACAAAGTAGACTTTGGTACTGTAAACGGCAAAAACTACACCGTTCCATTTGATAACGGTGCTACTGCTACCTTCCTGCGCCGCGATGTAATCGAATCAGCCGGCCTGAAAGTAGAAGATTTCAACGACATTACCTGGGAACGCTTTATTGAACTGGGCCGTATCGTAAAGGCAAAGACCGGTCTGCCACTGTGTTCAATGCCTCAGGACAGCGCAGACTTCATCGCCATCATGATGCAGTCAGCTGGAACCTGGTACTTTGATGAAAAAGGAAAAACCAACCTGGCAAACAACGTTGCCCTGCAGGAATGTATGAAACTGTACACCCAGATGATCAACGAAGGCATCTGTCTGCAGGCTACTGACTGGAACGGTTACGTAGCTACCATCCAGAACCTGCAGGTTGCCGGAACCATCAACGGCTGCTGGATCATCGGTTCAATCAACGGTGCAAAAGGTTCAGAAGGACAGTGGGCAGTTGTAAACACCCCACGTTTTGCTAACGTTAAATCAGTTAACTACTCTTCAAACGGTGGTTCAAGCTGGATGGTAATGGCTAACAGCAAACACCCTGACGTAGCATTTGACTTCCTGAACAAAACCTTTGCCGGAAGCACTGACCTGTATGACACCATTCTGCCAACCTCTGGTGCCATCGGTACCTGGATTCCTGCTGCTAACTCTCCAGTGTACTCACAGGGAATGGACTTCTTCGGCGGTCAGGCAATCTACGCTGACATTATCGGTTACGCTGCAAAAATTCCACGCGTTAAATACGGTGTATACAACTACGAAGCACGCGATGCAGTAACCATCGCTCTGTTTGACATCGTAAAAGGTGCTGACATTAAGGAAGCACTGAAAACCGCACAGAAAACCGTAGAATTCCAGATTGGAGAATAACCGGTAGTCCGTACTGAAAAAGAGGATCACTGAGAGGGTCCTCTTTTTTTACCCCTTCACTAGATGGCAGGTTTGCTATGAAACAGAAATCACTTGAGAAAAAGCAGAAAATGTGGGGATGGCTTTTTGTAGCTCCTGCTTCGCTGTTGATTTTCATCTTAAGTTTCTATCCGATGGTGTACTCATTCATCCTGAGTCTCCAGAGTGGTGTAGGTAACAACCTGCACTTTACCGGTATGCGAAATTACATCCGCATGTTTGAGGATGAATATTTCGTTACCTCTGTAAAAAACGTTTTGATTTACCTGGTAATCCAGGTACCTGTTATGCTGATTCTTGCCCTTATTCTGGCATCAATCCTGAATCAGCCTACCTTAAAGCTGAAAGGCTTTTTCAGAACACTGGTCTTTTTGCCCTGTGTTACGTCTTTGGTTTCTTCAGCCTTGATTTTCAAAAGTCTGTTTGCCTTAGACGGTCTTTTTAACCGGGTATTGCTGGCAATGGGCGTATTTCACGAGCCTATGAACTTCCTGATGGATCCGTTCTGGGCAAAGGCCGCCATCATCATCGTCATTACCTGGCGCTGGACCGGCTACAATACTATTTTCTATCTGGCAGGTCTTCAGAATATCGATAACTCAATTTTTGAAGCCGCAGTTGTAGATGGTGCCAGCCCTGCAAAACAGTTCTTTGAAATTACCGTTCCGCTGCTTCGTCCGGTAATCCTGCTGACCGCCATTATGTCTACCAATGGTACCCTGCAGATCTTTGATGAAGTCCGGAACCTTACCAACGGTGGTCCGGGAACCAGTACCCTGAGTATGTCCCAGTACATCTACAACCTGTCATTCAGGCTGAACCCCCAGTTTGGCTATGCTGCTGCCGTATCCTGGGTCATCCTGCTGATGGTTGCCATACTCAGTTTCATCCAGATGAAGATAGGAGACAGAAATGAAGACTAAGAAAATCCAGGGACTGACAGTCCTGAAATATCTGTTTCTGGTTATTGTCTGCTTTGTATCAGTATTTCCGTTTTACTTCATGGCAGTTGCGGCAACAAACCTGTCATCAGAAGTTCTGGGCGGAAAGCTGACCTTTGGCACCCATCTGTTTGAAAACCTTACCAACATGTTTACCACGGTTAAGTTCGGAAGAGCTTTCTGGAACAGCCTGCGGAATACGGTGGTAACCACCATCCTGAGTCTTATTGTCTGCTCCATGGCAGGCTACGGATTCCAGGTATACCGCGACAAGGCCAAGGACCGGCTTATGGCAGTGCTCATGCTTTCCATGATGCTGCCCTTTGCATCCCTGATGGTTCCGCTGTTCAAGATGTTCAGCGTATTCCGTCTGATCAATACCATGTGGGGCTTTATCCTGCCGTTTATTTCTACGGCGTTCCTCATTTTCTTCTTCCGGCAGAATACCAAAAGTTTCCCGATTGAAACGGTACAGGCTGCCCGCGTTGACGGAGTGGGAGAATGGGGTATTTTCTGGCGGATTTACATGCCCATTATGATGCCGACTTTTGCAGCCGCTGCCATCGTAACGTTCATGAACAGCTGGAATAACTACCTGTGGCCATTGATCATGATGCAGAGTAAGGATACCCAGACCATGCCGCTGCTGATTACCGGTCTTACTGCCGGTTATACCACCGACTACGGTATGCTGATGCTGGCTATTACCCTGTTTACCCTGCCGATTGTCGTAGTATTCTTTACCTGCCAGAAATACTTTGTTTCAGGTATTCTGGGCAGCGTGAAGTAATCAGCGGACTTTATTGGCAAGCTGGATGATTTCAAAACGGTTTTTGACACCCAGCTTGCTGTAAATGGTGCTTATCTGGTTGCGTACCGTCTGCTCTGCCAGATGCAGTTCTTCTGCTATCTGATCGTTATCAGCACCGGTAACAAGCAGGGCAAAAATTTCACGTTCCCGTTTGGTGAGCGTATCAAGCCACTCCAGTTCAGGGGTGGCTTTTTTTTCGGGTACCGGTTCTACATATTTCTGCTGCACCAGGTTCTTGATGATTTCCGGAGAAATCTGCAGGATTCCTGAGTTCAATGCACGGATGGAAATAATCAGTTCAGTTGGGGAAATGTCTTTCAGCAGGTAACCGCTGGCACCTGCCATAAGGGCATCGCGGACAAATTCGTCTTCGTGATAGGTAGACAGCATGATGATCTTGATGTCCGGACGGAATTCCTTAATGGCTCTGACGGCCTGGATACCATCCATGACGGGCATGCGTACATCCATCAGAATGACATCAGGAGACAGTTCCTTTGTCATTTCAACGGCTACTTTTCCGTTGGGGGCAATGCCCAGTACAGTCATATCTTCTGCGTAATTGTTGAGGAATGTCTTTAAACTTTCAGCAAATAATGCCTGGTCTTCGCCCAGTAAGACTTTTGTTTTTCCGGTATCACTCATTTTTGAAATCCTGTATCCAGTGGGATGCGTATCTCTATTCTAAACCCACCTTCCGCCGGAGTGCTAGCGTGAAGTGTCCCGTTTACTTCAGAAAGCCGTTCTTCCATGCCGGCTAGCCCTATGCCTTTAACGATGCCGCGGGCACCGCTGCCGTTATCGGTAACCGTCATGGAAAGCTGGTTATCTATCTGCCAAAGATGAATGAGGATATGGGTGGCGTGTCCGTGGCGGACGGCATTGGTAAAGGCTTCCTGCACACAGCGGGTCAGGATGTAGGTAATGTGGGGACCGTAATCCTTACGGGTATTACCGGCTTCTACATCAACGCTGATATTGGTGGTGGTTTCAAACAGCACTTTCAGGCGGTAAATGGATTCAATGCTGGTCAGGGTCCGTTCTTCTACAGCCCGCAGCTTGCGGAGGATCCGCCGGGTTTCCTGCAGACCGTCGCTGGCCTGTTTCCGCACGGTTTCAAACAGTTCTTCGCTCTGGTTCTGGCAGCCGCTGGAAATGACGGCATCCATCAGGGCAATGATATTGACGAATACATAGCCGGCACTGTCGTGGATTTCGCGGGTAACACGGAGCCGTTCCTTTTCTGCGGCCTTTTCTTCCGTGGTCATGGCGTTTTCCTGCAGGGCCCGGTTAAAGTCGCTCATCTGGTTCAGGATGTTGTTCAGGTGGTTTGCCTTGGCCTGGGATTTTTTCAGGCTGATAAAGAAGTAGCGGGCGCCCATCATGCCGAAAATGCAGAAGGCGCATTGAAAGGCCATGCCGACGGTTTCAAGGTGCGTGGGGTTCAGGGCCTGGAAAGCGGCACCACCGGCTCCCATAAACGCAAAATGGTACTGGAACAAGAGGAAGAAAGCACTGCCGGCAATCATGAACAGAATGCTGAGCAGCCCTGAAAAAATGGCTGAACAGGCAAGCAGATAGCAGATGAACAGCGGATATTTGATGAGGAAAAAATCGTTGATGGTGTAGGTAGCCAGCACCTGGAACACCAGGGAAATGATGATACAGAAGGCCCGTTCATAGGTCCGTTTGCCGGCATAGCTCAGGTACAGGAAAAACGTTGAAGTGCCAAAGAACACAAACCAGTTGACCACAAACAGGGTCCTGTCCAGGCCGGGCAGGTCTACCAGCGTTTCAAAGGGTACCCCCGGAACGGCATATTTGTGCATGAAGCACAGAAAGCCATAGGCCAGCAGCATGGTGATGAGGACAAGGGAACACTGCCGGTATGACTGGAGCATCCGGAAAAAGCGGATATTGAAGGCTCTCCGTTTTTTCATTCAGTGAACAAACCGCTGGAGTAATTTGATTTTTTTGGCAGTGTAGGGCAGATAGCGCAACGGCATATCAAACCAGTTGGATTTATACATGACGCCCTTTGCATGGCTGAAGGTGGTAAAACTGTCTTTTCCGTGGTATGCACCCATGCCGCTGTTTCCGATACCGCCAAAGGGCAGATGCTCAGTTGCAATGTGGGAAATAACGTCATTGACACAGCCGCCGCCGTAATTCAGGCTGCCGGTAACCAGTTTCTGGGTACGCCGGTCGTTGGAGAACAGGTACAGGGCAAGGGGCCGGGGCCGGTTACGGATAAAGGTCATGGCATCATCAAGGGTTTTGTAGCTCAGGACCGGCAGGATAGGGCCAAAGATTTCTTCTGACATGACGGGAGAATCCGGCTGCGGGTCTATCAGCAGTGTCGGTTCCATACGCCGTGCAGCGGCATCAGTGGCGCCGCCGATAACGGTTCCGTTGGCAGGATTTGCTCCGTTGATGAATGCGGCAAGGCGGTTAAAATGCCGGTCGGTAATGATTTTGGGATAATCCGGGTGGGTCAGGACGGCGTTTCCGGTACCCCACATATCATGCAGGGCTTTCTGCAGGGCGGCAACAAACGGCTCTTTTACGCTTTCCTGCACCAGTACGTAATCAGGGGCAATACAGGTCTGCCCGGCATTGATGGTTTTTCCCCAGGCAATGCGTTTTGCCGTCAGGTTGATGTCGGCGGTTTCATCGATGATAACCGGGCTTTTGCCGCCCAGCTCAAGGCACACCGGTGTCAGGTATTTTGCGGCGGCGGTCATGACGATTTTACCGACGTTTTCGCCGCCGGTATAGAAGATAAAGTCAAAATGTTCGGCCAGAAGGGCTTCTGATTCTTCGCGGGCACCCAGAACGCAGGCGATGTATTCCGGCGGGAAGGTTTCTTCAACAATGGCGGCCATGACGGCACTGGTTGCCGGAGAGAACTCAGAAGGCTTGATGATGGCACAGTTTCCGGCGGCAATGGCGCCAACCAGCGGGCACAGGGTCAGGTTGATGGGGTAGTTCCACGGCGACATGATGAGGGTCAGACCGAAGGGCTCCTGCAGTACGTAGCTTTTGCCCGGGAATTGGGTAATGGGTTGCTTTTTGCGGCGGGGTTTTGCCCAGGAATCCAGATGTTTCAGGGTATAGGTGATGGATTCAAGGACGATGGTGATTTCTGTGGCCTGACTTTCAAATTCGCTTTTGTTCAGGTCCTGTTTCAGGGCTGCACAGATTTCTTCAGAGTGGGTAATAATGGCTGACCGTAATGCCAGCAGTTGGGCTTTACGCCAGGCAACCGGCAGTGTATTGCCTCCGTTATAGAATGCACGCTGACGTGCTACCAGGTCTGCAATATCTGCCATGTTGATCTCCTGAAAAATTAGTTTCCGGCCTGCTCCTGTGAACGTTCGTAGGCTCTGTTTCTATAATACAGGCAAATGTCGGTAGTTACCATGATAAAGTTAGGAATATAGAACCAGAAGGCCAGGTTGTAATTGTGAACCATCAGTTTTGAAGCGATACCGCAGGCATAACCCAGGGCGATGAAAATAGTGAACTGAACGCTTTTGCCTTTGGTTGATTTTGATTTGATGGAACGGGCGATGGACATTGGCCATGAAATACCGAAGCTTAAAATCATCAGCGATTCAAGAACGCCTGCCAGAAAGAATGATCCATCTTTAAAGATACCGAGAAATTCAAGTGCTGCCATACTATGTTTCCTTTATGCGGGGAGAGTTGTTGCTATGTATATACACTAAAAAAGGGAAAAATGCTATTGAAATTGATATTTAGGCAGTTGCCCTATACAATGGGAAGATATGGAACGTCGCGACAAACACAATTATTACCTTGATCTGGCAGAAATGGTATCTCAGCGCAGTACCTGCCTGCGCCGCCGCTATGGCGCTGTAATCGTAAAAAACGATGAAGTTATTTCAACGGGCTATGTGGGGGCTCCCCGCGGCAGAAAAAACTGCTGCGACTACGGCAGCTGCGTACGCGAAAAACTGCAGATTCCCCGCGGAGAACGGTATGAATTGTGCCGCAGTGTTCATGCAGAGGCAAACGCCATTATCAGTGCTTCACGCCAGGATATGCTGGGGTCATCGCTGTACCTGTGCGGCACTGAAGTTTCTACGGGTGCCTATATTGCCCATGCTTCCTGCTGTTCCATGTGCAAGCGTCAGGTTATCAATGCCGGCATTAAAAATGTATACGTACGCGATGATCACGATAATTTCCGCTGCATAAACGTGCAGGAATGGATTGATGACGATGAGTCCCTTGAGGGCGTATTTGGATATTGAGGAAGTGTCTGGTGAATACGAATAAAACGAATCGGGTCCTGTTGAATTATGTTCTGCTTTCATTGTTCTGTGTAATTGCAACAATCGCGGTTGTGATTCTGCAGCACATAAGCTTTTCCAGTAAAGACCATCTTTCCCTGAAGTCCGGCTGGACGCTGGAAACCAAGGGTATCGTTACAGAAGACGTTAATCCTGAAAAAATCCACTTTATCGTTGCAAGACGCGGCGATACATTTGTCCTGAAAACAACGGTACCGGAAACGGATATTCTGTTCCCGGTCCTCTGCTCAACATCCCACTACTGCATGGTTACTGCAGAATCCGGTGGCAGGGTTATTTATGAAGCCGGCCGTGAACAGTATGAAAACAACACCCTTTCCGGTATCTGGCTGAATCAGATTCCGCTGGACAAGCTGTCCCCCCAGCGTGACATAACCATTACCTATACCGTATCGGAATGGAACAGCGTGTCGTCCCTGCCGAACCACTACATCGTTACCGCCAGTGAAGTATTTTCTGACTTCCTCCGCCGCGAGCAGTTTACTTTTTCGGTTTCGGTATTCCTTCTTTTTGTCGGCCTTATCGGCTCCATCATCGGATTTACCAGTCTGATCCTCAAAAAGAAAATCTA
The DNA here is from genome assembly GCA_024413635.1 of Treponemataceae bacterium. Lineage (GTDB taxonomy): Bacteria > Spirochaetota > Spirochaetia > Treponematales > Treponemataceae > Treponema_I. The sequence continues at coordinate 8,204 of JAKSTT010000084.1, forward strand.
TCCACTTATTGCTATTTCCAACTTTGCGTTCTGGTGCGGTATGTTCATGTTCTGCAGCAACGGGCACATTCTGCTGATCAGTCATAACTACACACTGAATACCTGGTTGATTTATCTTTCACTGTATATCTGCCCGGTTACGCTTATTGCCGTCTTTTATTACCAGGTTGCCAAAAGCAAGCTGGGCAAAACGCTGTCAAAAGCACTGGGGCTGGTATTCATTCTGTACCTGGCGGCAACGGTTCTGCTGCAGCTGTGTGCCAATGTTCACCTGATGGTCCTGATTCCTGCCTTCAACCTGCTGATGCTTAATGCCATGATAATTGCCATTATCGGGCGTGTCCGCCGGTTGCGTGCAGATAAAGGAAATTCTGATATTGTCAACTTTGGTTTCCTGATTCTTATTGTCTACTGCATTGCAGACTGGCTCCGGTCAGTGCTGTACCATATGGGTCTGTATCCCTTTGCAGTATTCAGTACCACCTATCTGGGTATTGGAATCCTGGTATTTGTCATCAGTTCCTTGCTGACGTATGTTTCATGGCTTGCTGAGTTTACAAAAGAACAGTCTGAACAGGCTTCCTGGGCTCGTGTGGTTGAACGTGATGCAACTACGGGGCTTCCTTCAAAGACAAAAAGCATGCAGATGCTGCAGCAGATGCATGACAACGATCTGGAATACGCTGTTGTAGCCTTCAACATTGATAACTACGATGCCATTTATGCCGAAGGCGGGGACGCTGCCATTGAAGCAACACTGGAACGGTATTCCAAATACGTAAAGAAAGTCTTTGGTGCCTATGGCTTCTGCGGCCGTATGGGAAAAACCCGTTTTATTGTAGCCGCCCCGGAAATACCTGAACTGAAGATGAAGCAGCTGACCTATGTATTCAGTAAATATATGGCCCGTGAAAAAGCACACGGTACCATTCCGGTTATTGAATCGTCTTTAGGACTGGCATTCAGCCGTAACTGCCCTAATCAGGAACCGCTGGCAATCTGTCAGATGGCAGAAGAGGGCATGCAGAATGTATTGCTCATTTCGGCCCAGCGGGACCAGGAAGTAAAACTGCTGACTGGTGAAGTTGACCCAAAAACTGAAGACTGAACTACGCACTGTGTCAAAATGACTCGCTAAATAGTAGAATTATGACACAGTGCCCCTTCTGAGGGTTCCTGAGCTCCGAAATACCCTAAAATCTCCCAAAAAACACTTTTTTTCAGCCACTTAAAAAAAGTTGGCACGGTATCTGCAATATTGTTTATGTCCGGTAGTTAACCGGAACAGAAACAACAAATTAGTAGCTTAGGAGGCTCACTTATGAATACCGTATCACTTTTTAACCCAGTTCTGGCATCAGACATCTTTGATGTTCTTGATCGTACCTTCAACGATGTTGCAGAAGCTGCAACCTGTGCTGCAACATTCTCTCCACGCGTAGATATTTCTGAAAAGAAAGAAGCATATACCCTTGAAATGGAACTTCCCGG
>JAKSTT010000085.1 GCA_024413635.1 Treponemataceae bacterium
GCTGGCGTAATCCATGATACAATAAGGTATTATGGATTACGAAAAAGCTGAACAAATCGAGCATAAGGACCGGTGGGGTGACCGTAAGGATGCCTGGCTGGTCCGCAAAATCGACGGCATGCACGTCATCATGCCGTTCATGTACAAAAACAGAACCGATAACGAAGCCTTCATCATGGAGACCTTCGATTTAACCAACGTTCTTGCCTACCTTGAAAAAAAGAATGCTGAAAACCAGCATCCTGAACTTCCCTACAAAATATTCCATTTTGTTGTTGCCGCCATGATTAAAACGGCATGGAACCGCCCTTTACTGAACCGTTTTGTCCGCGGAAAGCGGTACTGGGACCGCAAGGAAGTTTCTGCTGCCTTTACCGTTAAGAAGATTCTGGCAGACCATGCAGATGAGGTAGTAGCCTATCTGCCCTACGGCCCGGATACCACTCTGGATACGGTGCATGAAACAATCCTGAAAAAGGTTACCAGCGTCCGCAGTGGTGGTGCCAACATTGTTGATACCATGAACTTTGTCGCAGCCATGCCCCACTGGCTGGTCGGATTCATCATGTGGGTGGTAGAACGCCTTGATTTCCACGGTCACGTTCCTGCCGGCATCATGAAGGGAGACCCCAGTTACGCAACATTCTTCATTACGAATCTTGGTTCCATCAAGTTAAAGGCTGGATACCATCACCTGAGTAACCGCGGTTCCAACAGCATTTTTGTGGTAATCGGTGAAATGAAAAAGCGCCCGTTCTACGATGATAACGGCAACGTTGACATGCGCATGACCATTCAGCTGGGCATGACCCTTGATGAGCGCATTGCTGACGGTGTGTATTTTTCAAATTCCGTAAAAGTACTGAAACATCTTTTTGAGCATCCGGAACTGCTGGACCGCCCTGCTGATGAAAAAGTAGTAGTAGACGATAAAAAGAAAAAGGATTAATTACAATGAGCACATTTGATGGCGGAACCATGGTGAAAACTCCATGGTACAGTTCTTATGGCAAGGTGCAGCCGCATCTTGAATATTCTGACCGTTCCATGGTGGATGAGGTTTTTCTGCAGGCCGAAAAATACGGGGATTATACGGCCTATTCGTTTATGGGCTCCAGCGCAACATACAGCAAGCTTGCCATGCAGATTACCCGTTGTGCAAAAGCCCTTAAGGCATTGGGCATTAAGGCCGGCGATAAAGTAACCGTATGTCTGCCAAACTGTCCGCAGGCAGTACAGCTGTTTTACGCCATCAACATGATTGGCGGTGTTGCCAGCATGATTCACCCGCTTTCCAGTGAACAGGAAATTGCTTTTTACCTGAATGATTCTGCCAGTGTTGCAGCCATTACCATCGACCAGTTCTACGGTAAATTTGCAGCAATCCGCGGTCAGGTAAGCATCAAGAACCTGATTATTGCGTCTATCCGTGATGCCCTGAATCCGGTAATGAAAATCGGCTACGACCTTACCCAGGGCCGGCAGATTCCAAAAATTCCTGCTGATGCTCCTATCGTAACCTGGAAGCAGTTTCTGAAAGGTGGCGACAGTTATACCGGCGCTGTAGAAGAAAAACGCACGGCAGCTGACCCTGCCGTTATGCTCTACAGTGGTGGCACCACCGGTGTTTCAAAAGGTATTCTTTTGAGTAACGGCAACTTTAATGCCCTTGGTGCACAGCTTGCAGAAATGGCACAGACCTTTAAGGCCGGTCAGAAAATGCTGGCTGTTATGCCCATGTTCCACGGCTTTGGGCTTGGTGTTTCAATCCATTCCATGCTGGTAAACGGTGCAGAATGTATTCTGGTACCACGCTTTACTCCTGCATCTTATGCTGATCTGATCCGTAAAAAGCGGCCTAACTACATTGCCGGTGTTCCCAGCCTGTATGAAGCACTGCTCCGCATGAACCTGCTTGATGGCGCAGATTTAAGCTGTCTGCTGGGTATTTTCAGCGGTGGTGACAGTCTGAGCATAGAACTGAAAAAGCGTTTTGATGCGTTCCTGGCCGAACACAACTGTAAGGTTAAAGTCCGCGAAGGGTTTGGTACCACCGAATGTGTTACCGCCAGCTGTCTGACCCCTATTGATAAGGAAAAAGAAGGTTCCATCGGTATTCCGCTGCCGGATACCTACTACAAGATTGTAAAACCGGGCACCCAGGAAGAACTGCCTTATGGAGAAGAAGGCGAAATCTGTCTGGCAGGTCCTACGGTTATGATGGAATACGTAAACCATCCGGAAGAAACGGCTCAGACAAAGCAGCACCATGCAGACGGTCTTGACTGGATTCATACCGGGGACCTGGGAACCATGGACGAAGAAGGCTTTATCTACTTCAAGCAGCGCTTAAAGAGAATGATTGTTACCAACGGCTATAATGTGTACCCCAGCCAGCTGGAAAACATTCTTGATAAACACGAAGCAGTTCACATGAGCTGCATCATCGGTGTTAAGGATCCGGTTAAAATCCAGAAGGTAAAGGCATTTGTCATGCTGAAGCCGGGAATTGAACCCAGCGAAGAAATCAAGGCATCGATTATTGAGCACTGCAAGAAGAACATTGCAAAGTATGCCATGCCCTATGATATTGAGTTCCGTGCAGAACTGCCCAAGACGCTGGTAGGAAAAGTTGCGTACCGCGTTCTTGAGGAAGAAGAGGAATTAAAAAAATGACTTCCTGTCATTTTTTTAATTTGTAGTTTTGCATAGCAAAACTACGGCGTATTGGCCGCCGTCCATGGCGGCTTGGCTGGATAGTAAAACAAAGCCCGCGTTCCAGATGGTACGCGGGCTTTGTTTATTCTGCGAGTTGCATCAAATACCTACAAAGTGGGTAGCAACTTTATCTTTTACATAGGCGATGAAGTCGTCTACTTTCATGGTCTGCTGTGGGCGTCCGTCGCGGAAGCGTACTGCAACAGTACCTTCGTTCATTTCACGTTCACCTACAACCAGCATGTACGGAATCTTCATCATCTGTGCATTGCGGATTTTTGCATTCATGCGGTCATTGCCCATATCGGCTTTAACACGGATGTCTGCATCTTCCAGTTTCTTCAGCAGCTCACCGCAGTATTCTTCAACATTGGCGGCAACCGGAATGATGGTAGCCTGCTGGTACTGCAGCCAGGTTGGCAGAGCGCCGGCAAAGTTTTCAATCATGATACCGATGAAGCGTTCCAGTGAACCCAGAACGGCACGGTGCAGCATAATCGGGTGATGCTTTGCGTTGTCTTCACCAACATATTCAGCGTTCAGGCGTTCTCCTGAAGGCAGCTGATAGTCTACCTGAATGGTACCGCACTGCCACTGGCGGCCCAGAGCATCGGTAATCTGGAATTCCAGTTTAGGACCGTAGAAGGCACCTTCACCAGGCTGGATTTCATACGCAAGACCGGCTTTTACACAGGCATCTGCCAGAGCAGCTTCTGCCCGGTCCCAGTCTTCATCAGAACCTACACGTTTTTCAGGACGGGTAGAGAACTTAACGGCAATACGTTCTTCGGTAAAACCAAAGTCTTTGTACATGTCCTTCAGCAGGGCACAGAATTTAGCAACTTCTGAAGGAATCTGGTCTTCAGTACAGAGGATATGACCATCGTCCTGAACAAATCCGCGTACACGCATAATACCGTGCAGAGCACCAGATGCTTCGTTACGGGTACAGGAGCCGAATTCAGCAAAACGCATTGGCAGGTCTTTGTAAGACCGCAGGCGGCTCTTGAAGATTTCCAGGTGACCAGGACAGTTCATTGGTTTCAGTGCAAACAGACGTTTTTCACTTTCGGTAATGAACATGTTTTCCTGATATTTTGCCCAGTGTCCTGAACGTTCCCACAGAGTACGTGGCATTACGAACGGAGTATTAACTTCAACGTATCCGTCCTTGCGGATTTTTTCACGAACGTAGTCGCGGATAATGTTGTAAATGGTCCATCCGTTTGGATGCCAGAAGATTTCTCCAGGGTTTTCTTCATCAATATGGAACAGGTCAAGATCGCGGCCGATTTTGCGGTGGTCACGTTTTTCTGCCTCTGCCAGCATATTCAGGTAGTCTTTCAGGTCGTTCGGTTTTTCCCAGGCAGTACCGTAAATACGGGTCAGCATAGGACGGGTAGCATCACCGCGCCAGTAGGCACCGGCAGTGCGCATCAGTTTGAAGGCCTGAGCATTGATTTCTTTGGTGTTGGCAACGTGTGGACCACGACACAGGTCAGTGTAGCCATCCTGCGTATAGATAGAGATGGTCTCGCCTTCTGGAAGATCGTTGATCAGTTCGATTTTGTAGGGCTGATCCTTGAACAGTTCCAGAGCCTGAGCTTTGGAAACTTCTTCACGGATGAAATCATGATTGCCGTTAAGAATACGGCGCATCTCTTTTTCAATTTCCGGAAGGTCTTCTTCTTTGATAGGGCGTGTCAGATCAAAGTCGTAGTAGAAACCGTTGTCAATTGAAGGGCCAATTGCAACTTTTGAACCAGGAAACAGTTTGAGGACTGCTTCTGCCATGACGTGCGCCGTACTGTGGCGCAACAGGTCAAGTTTTTCATTATTTGCCATAAAATATTCCTTTGCTCGCGGATACAATGCCGCGGAAGCCTTTGTAGTTTACAAAATTTTTAGTATATTTACTATATGAGTAAAACACATGAACAGGGTGCAAATGGCACTGTTGTCCAGCGGCGCCAGAAAATAAAACGGCCGGCAGACTGTCAGGTGGTTCTTTTTAATGATGATTACACCACCAAAGATTTTGTAGTCTGGCTGCTGGTTGCCTTATTCCAGAAAAAAGAAACAGAAGCGGTAGTTCTGATGGAAACCGTACATAAACAGGGATCTGCAGTGGTAGGAACCTACGCACCGGATATTGCCCACAGTCTGCGGAATGTGGCTGTAGAAACTGCCAGAAAGAACAACTTTCCCCTTCGTATTGAGGTAAGACAGGCATGATTTTAGATAAAAAACTGCAGTCAATTTTTCAGACTGCCTTTGATTATGCAGAAAACAACAATCATCTGTTTGTAACGCCGGAACACGTATTCTGTGTGGCACTGGTAGATGATACGGTAAAAGATCTGCTGGATATCCTTGATGTTCCGGTTATGAATGTCGGCATGGCTCTGACCGAATATCTGGAAACGAAAGTTCCTTCAAATATCGAAATTCCCGGCGGACCGGAGGATGGCAGCAAAAAAGGGAACGACCGGTTTGGCCCGTTCCAGTCTGACCAGCTGACGACCATGTTTGAACTGATGTCTGAACATGCAGCCGGAGCCGAAAAGGAATACATTGATATCACTGATTTTCTGGTAAGCATGATGGCACTGAAGGACTGTTATGCCGCGTGGGTACTGCAGAATCAGGGGGTAACCCAGCTGAAACTGATGGAAGCCATCAGTGACCTTAATTATCCCCGCGATATGGATGAGAACGAAGAAACCGGTGATGGCCCCAGTGGCGAAGAAATTGAGCAGATGCTTGAAATGCTGCCGCCGGACTTGAGTGATGAAGAAATTGAACAGGCCATGGCCGCCTTTGGGGTACCCAATACTGATGCACGCCGTAAGTCGCCGTTGCAGAAATGGGCTCATAACCTGACGGAGATGGCAAAAAACAAGGAACTGGATACCGTCATCGGCCGTGATGCAGAAATTGAGCGGACACTGCAGGTGCTGTGCCGCCGCACCAAAAACAACCCGCTGCATGTGGGAGATGCCGGTGTTGGTAAAACTGCCATTGCCAATGGTATTGCCCAGCGCATTGTAAAGGGTGATGTACCTGACAAACTGAAGGATTTCCAGGTATACAGCCTTGATATGACTTCCCTTATGGCAGGAACCCGGTACCGGGGAGACTTTGAAGAGCGCATTGATAAGCTGACGAAAGAACTGCTGAAACTGAAGAACATCATTCTCTATATTGATGAAATCCACACGGTTATCGGTGCCGGTGCTTCTACCATCGGTAACAGCGGACCGGATGCTTCCAATCTGCTGAAACCGTTCCTGACCCACAAGAACTTCCGCTGCATGGGTGCCACTACCTATGAAGAGTTCAAGAAGTCCTTTGAAAAAGATTCAGCCCTGCTGCGCCGGTTCCAGAAAATTGACATTGAAGAACCCAGCAAGGAAGATACCGTTAAGATCCTGAAAGGACTCAAAGGTTTTTACGAAGAACACCACCAGGTAACCTTTACCAAGGAGGCCATCCAGGCTGCGGTAGATTTAAGCGTACAGGCCATGACAGACCGCCGTCTGCCGGATAAGGCCATTGACGTACTTGATGAAGCCGGCGCCATGGTGACCATCAACCGGTGGAAGCTGGCAAAGGCAAAGAAACCGGCTGATGAACTGGCCGTTATTGATGTTCCGACCATTGAAGAAGTGGTGGCAAAACTGGCAAAGGTTCCGGTAAAGACGGTAAAGACCGATGAACGGGAACAGCTTCGCACCCTGGAAGATTCCATCAAGAGCCGGGTATTCGGTCAGGATGAAGCAGTCCGTCTGGTAACCCAGTGCGTTAAGCGGAGCCGTGCCGGATTCCGCAGTAACGAAAAGCCCAGTGGCGTATTCCTGTTTGCCGGACCGACCGGTGTAGGTAAAACGGAACTGGCACGTACTCTGGCTGATACCCTTGGGCTTGAGCTGATCCGCTTTGATATGTCTGAGTACCAGGAAAAGCATACGGTCAGCCGGCTGGTAGGTTCACCACCGGGATACGTGGGCTACGAAGAAGGCGGTCTGCTGACTGATGCCATCCGCAAACAGCCCCATGCCGTGCTGCTGCTGGATGAAATTGAAAAGGCACATCACGATATTTACAATGTACTGCTGCAGATTATGGACTATGCCCAGCTGACAGACAGTCAGGGACGCAAGGCTGACTTTAAGAACGTATTCATCATCATGACCAGCAATGCCGGTGGTGCAAACCTGGAAAAACCGCTTATCGGTTTTGGTGACCGTAACCAGACCAGTTCTGTTATTGATGAAGCGGTAAAGAACACCTTTACGCCGGAATTCCGGAACCGTCTTGACGCCGTTGTACCCTTTGGCCATCTGGCCCGTGAACGGATTGATGACATTGTAAATAAAGAAGTGGGCCTCTTGAATAAGCGTCTTGCTGACAAGAAGGTAAAGATCAAGCTGACGAAAAAATGTGTTTCGTATCTGGCAGATCTGGGCTACAGCAAGGAATATGGCGCCCGCCACATTGCCCGCATGGTAGATACGAAAATTTCTGCCCCGCTGGTAGACGAAGTTCTTTTTGGCCGGCTGGCTGACGGCGGTACCGTAACCTGCGATGCCGTTACTGCCAAAGATGGAAAGACAACCGTAGAGTTCAAGTTCCGGGACCCGAAAGCCGTTGCTGCCCGTAAACCCCACGTTCCTGCCTGATGAAATTCTATCAGTTTCCGGATCCGGAAGAATCAGAAGAAGGTATTGTCTGCTACGGCGGAGACCTGAGTGTTGAAATGCTCTTTTCCGCCTACGTGCAGGGAATTTTCCCCTGGTACAACGAAGACGACCCGCTGTTATGGTGGTGTCCGGATCCCCGTTTTGTGCTGCTGCCGGAGGAACTGCATGTTCCGGACCGGCTCCGGCGCTTTATGAAAAGCAACGCAAAAAGCGACCATCCCTTTACCTATACCATGGACCACTGTTTTCTGCAGGTTATCCAGAACTGCGCCGGTCAGTACCGTGAAGACCAGGACGGAACCTGGATCCACCCGGAAATGATTGCGGCGTATACGGAACTGCACCGGCAGGGGATAGCCCATAGTTTTGAAGTCTGGCAGGACGGAGTGCTGGCCGGAGGCTTTTACGGTGTATTGATCGGCAGTGTGTTCTGCGGCGAAAGCATGTTTACTACCATTGCGGAGTCAACCAAATGCGGGTTTGTTCATTTTGTGGAAAACTTCAGGAAGTGTGGCGGCAAGCTGATAGACAGCCAGGTATATACGGATAACATTGCCCGCTATGGTGGCAGAAATATCAGCCGGACCGCGTTTCTCCGCATGGAGCGTGATTGGCTGGGCCAGGAACTGGTTGTGGACCTGGCCGAGTGTTACCGCTGACCGCTGGTACAGCCCCATCGCAGTATGTCCATCGGGTTACCGTATGCTAAATGAACAGTCAGCTCCCGCTACATCGTTCTGCACAGCACGGATTTTCAGCACGGCATTTCCTGCGGTGTACCCGCTTCTGATTACAGCCGTTGCGCAGCCACGGTAGGTCTTTGTCCGGTTATCCGTGTAGTTCTCATCAGTAATGGGGTTTCCTGATCCAAAGGCGGCAAGGGTTGCAACAGCAGTATCTGCTTCCAGTTCTGCCACAAGATCGATTTCTGCATCAGGAACCAGATGGCCGTCAGCATCCAGAACATCAACCTGCACATAGACCACGTCATGGCCGTCACGGTTCAATGCTGATTTTTCAGCAGTAACCCGGAGTTTTGCTGCAGCTTTTGCAGTTACCAGGGCATCCCGGCTGACTTCCTTTCCGTCTTTGTAACTTACGGCTTCTACCGTTCCGGGAACAAAGCGGGTTTCAAAACGGACGGAATTGGGCATGGGGTATTCTTTGCTTACCGGTTTCTTTTCAATGAGGCTGCCATTTACGTACAGGGCAACTTCGTCTGCCCGTGAAAACACAATCAGTTCAATGTTCTGGTTTTCATAAGACCCAAAGTTCCAGTTTCTGGTAACGGCGGGGAATCCCCATGGGGTGCTTACTTCTGTTTTTCCAAAGTATTCCGGATGGAACGAATACAGATGTGTCTTATCACTGCCGAAAACAACGCTTCTGTAGGCCCCCTGAGCCAAAAGCCGCCCGGTAATGTCATAGTCTGCATCGTTGGCAAGACGCCAGGGGAAAGGGGATGCAAAAGCCGGCATCAAGGACCAGCCGGTTCTCTGGATAAGCGGATCATCTTTTTCTACATAGACAGCTTTACCAAGACCTGCTTCACCGATGTAGTCCCAGGCGGTCCAGGTAAATTCACCGATAACGTATGGCAGGGATTCAATCATGGGCCAGTGATATCCAACCTGTGCGGCAAAGTTTTCGGAGCCAAGGATAACGCGGTCCGGGTACAGCTCATGGTCGTGCTGGTACAGATTTTCCATGTAGTTGTACCCCACCACATCAAGGCCGTTGGTAAATGGTTCAGTGATGGTTTCCCACAGGTTCTCGACAGTATTCTGGGCGTTCTGGGTCAGATCCTGGGTTTTTGCCAGCTCATCATCAAGGCCTGACCAGAAGGAACAGATGCCATTGCTGACGGGACGGGATGCATCAAGAGCCTTAACGGTACCGGCAAGTTCGGTGGCCATGGTATACCCGTTACGCATGCCGCCACGCTCAGGAATTTCGTTACCGGTAGACCACATGATGACACTGGGATGAATCCGGTCCCTGCGGACAAAGGCTTCAAGTTCAGGTTTCCAGCAGGCATCAAAGTACTGGCTGAAGTCGCCGGTGCGTTTTGCGATACTCCAGGCATCAAAGGCTTCATCAAAGACATACATGCCTTCTCTGTCGCAGGCTTCTATCAGCGCCGCAGACGGAGGATTATGTGCCGTTCTGATGGCGTTGAACCCGATTTCCTTCAGTTTGCGAACTTTACGGGCCTCAGTTTCATATAAGGAAACGGCTCCCAGAAGTCCGTTATCATGGTGGAGACA
>JAKSTT010000086.1 GCA_024413635.1 Treponemataceae bacterium
ATCGGAATGGGAAACATGGCACAGGCCATTGCTTCCGGTTTTATTTCGTCAGGTAAGATTGATGGTAAAGATATCTTTGCCTACGCACCACATCAGGACAAACTGCAGAAAAATGCAGAACGCATCGGTTTTACCCCGTGCGCAACCCAACTGGAAGCAATCGCTCAGGCAGATACGGTCCTTGCCGCCTGTAAGCCCTACCAGATGGAAGCCGTTCTTGCAGAAATTAAAGATGCCCTCAAAGGTAAAGTTCTGCTTTCAGTAGTAGCCGGCTGGAACCTCAAAAGTTTTCAGGATATTCTCGGCACTGACACCCGCATTCAGTGCATTATGCCCAATACCCCTGCCATGGTAGGCGAAGGAGTCCTGCTGTTTGAATCAGACCATTCACTGACGGCTGAAGAGCATGAAGATACCGTACACTTGTTTGAATGTCTGGGTGTTGTAGAAGAATTGCCATCACACCTTATGGGAATCGGTGGAGCCATCAGCGGCTGTGGACCTGCATTCATGGATGTGTTCATGGAAGCCTATGCTGATGCTGCCGTTAAATATGGTATCGGACGTGAACTGGCCTACCGCATGGTAAGCCAGACTATGGTAGGAGCCGCAAAACTGCAGCAGAAGACCGGCAGTCACCCAGGTGTATTGAAAGACGCAGTCTGTTCACCCAACGGCACAACTATCTGCGGTGTTGATGCCCTTGAAAAACACGGGGTACGAGGTGCCCTTATTTCAAGTATTGATGCCATCATGGAACGTAAAGCCCGGAAATAGGTGTATACTGGGAGTATGAATACCGTTGCAAAAGAGATAGCCCTGGACTCCATCGTCCTTTTACAGAATATTGGTCAGCTGCTCCCGCTACCTGCCGGATGCAGTGTTTCAATTTTTGGCCGCGCTCAGGTTGTTCCATACTACAGTGGTAATGGATCCGGAGCTGCCCGCGGTGGAGAGCCGCCGGTAACTCCGCTGGATGCTGCCTGCCGTACCAGAGGACTTTCTGTTTGCAACGAATTGGCTGCCTTTTACAGAGATGCTGCAGAAAAAGAAGCTGCTTCCAAACCGCCAATGGATTTTTCTGCTTTCAAGGAAATGGTTAACAGCGGTCTGATGTACGAAATCTTCGGAAAATATACTCCCCCGGAAGTTGAGTACACGGTGCCAGCTGAACTCTACCGGAAAGCACGTGAACACTCCGATACTGCAATCCTCTTTATAGGCCGTAATTCCGGCGGAGAAGAATGTGACCGCCATCTGGAAGATGATTACTATCTGATTCCCAGCGAAAAAGCACTGATAGAGCAGGTATGTACCACCTTTGAAAAAGTCATTATTGTTCTGAATCTGAACGGCACCATCGATCTTGAATGGACAGAAAAATACCCCAGCATCAGGAGTATCCTCTTTATGGGATTACCGGGAGAAGGCGGGGGAGAAGCGGTCATTGACCTGATTACGGGTGCCGTAAGCCCCAGCGGTAAGTTAAGCTTTACCATTGCCCGTAAATACGAAGAGTATGCCAGTGCAAAACACTTCAGCTTTGATAAGGAAAACGACAGAATCCTGACCTATGCCGATTACGGTCTTGAAGAACCACCGGCAGCCGGAGATTTTGCCAGACGGCCGGTTACCGTTTACCAGGAAGGTGTATTCAACGGATACCGCTGGTTTGATGCCCATAGTATTAAACCGCTGTTCCCCTTTGGCCATGGTTTAAGCTACACCACGTTCCATCTTGAACAGGGAAAACCTTCAGATCCGGCATTACGCCATGCAGATTTCTGTGTAAAGGTATCAAATACCGGTGCCCGCAGCGGCAAGTGTACGGTTCTGGTATATGCCAGTCCTGCAGAAGCAGAAGAACGCGGGGATCCCCGGAAAGTACTGGTAGGCTTTGGTAAAACCCGCGAACTGCAGCCCTGTGAATCAGATATCATCGGCATTACCATTGATAAAAAGGATATGGCCGTATATCACGAAGATTCTTCCACTTTTGAACTGGAAGCTGACAATTACAACTTTCTGGTCGGAGATGACAGCTGTCATCTGGTAGAGTGGCGCACCCTCATGTATAAGGAAGGAGAAATCCTCTGTGAATGCCAGGATGATGATACGCCTGTTGCCATCCCCGATGAAAGCTATATCCCGGAATCCATCAGAAAGACCGTAGCCGGCTTGTCTGATGAAGAACTGGCTGCCCTTTGTGTAGGATGGGGGCCGGGTGTTCCTTTTGCAGCCATTACCGGCAGCGACTATCCGGATACCATTGACGGCCCTGACGGAAAGCCGGTAACGGTGAACTCGCATCCTGCCGGTGTACGGGGATATGTGTCGCCGGCTATTCCGGAAAAAGGCATTTATTCCCAGTTGTATCAGGATGGACCTGCTGGTGTGGGACAGACCGTCTGGCCCACGGAGATGATTGCTGCCTGCTCTTTCAACAGGGAACTGCTGAAAGCTTTTGGTGAAGCCGTGGCAGAAGAATGTGAAAAAGCCCGGATTAATGTCTGGCTGGCACCAGCATTGAACCTGCACAGAAATCCTCTCTGCGGCCGTAACTTTGAATACTATTCGGAAGATCCGGTGCTGGCCGGGGAACTGGCAGTTGCCATGGCCCTTGGTGCCCAGAAATCCGGTACTGTTCTGGTGTGTCCCAAACACTTTGCTGCCAATGAGCAGGAAACATACCGCCGTGGCAGCAGCCGCAGGCACTATGATGCCGTAGACAGTATCATCAGTGAACGTGCTCTCCGCGAAGTATACTTAAAACCCTTTGAGAAAATCGTGCGTTCCGGCGCTGTCCATTGCATCATGTCCAGTTTCAATAAGATAAACGGTACCTTTGCCGGTGGAAATTCCTGGCTGTTGACCCAGGTACTCCGCAATGAATGGGGCTTTAAGGGTATTGTGGTTACCGACTGGGGCGATATGGATATTGTTGTTGATGGCGCTGACGGTGTTGCTGCCGGTAATGACATCATCATGCCCGGTGGCGTTCCGGTAATCAAACAGATTCTTGCAGGCCTCAAGGAAGGCCGTGTTACCCGGAACCAGCTTGAACAGGCTGTGTGCCGCCTGCTCTATACGGTGGAATTGACACTTTCAAAGTAAGATATTAAATTATACTTCAGTAACTGAAGTAGTACTGTAGTTACTGGAGTGTAATTGTATGGCTGATAAAACATTCAGAATCCTGGTAATCAATCCGGGAAGTACCTCAACCAAAATTGAATATTTTGAAAACGAAACCAGCGTGGTAAAGGCCAATGTCTTCCACGATTCTTCTATTCTTCTGGGATTTCCCACCATAAATGACCAGCTGGACTACCGCTGTGAAGTTGTCCAGAAATGGATTACCGAAAACAATCTTGACCTTACCGGCGTAGATGCCATTGTCGGCCGTGGTGGTGCCTGTTATCCCCTGACCGGCGGTACCTATACCATTGATGACCGCCTTGTTTCTGATACCCGTGAAGCAAAAGGCGGCGTATATCACTCCAGTATGCTGGGCGTACAGATGGCCAAACGGTTCAATGCCCTGTATGGCGGAAAAATGTTTGCCGTAGACCCTATTGTGGTAGATGAACTGCAGGATGTTGCCCGTATTACCGGTGTTAAAGGTATTTACCGCACCAGCGCTACCCATGCCCTGAACCAGAAGGCAACAGCACGCGAACATGCACGCCGCATCGGCTGCAAGTATGAAGACCTGAACCTGATTGTCTGCCACATTGACGGTGGAATGACCATAACCGCTCACCGTAAGGGACGAATGGTTGATACCAATGACGGTTCCGGTGGTGACGGCCCTATGACCCCAACCCGCATGGGTACCATGGCTATTACTGATGTTTCCCGTCTGTTGTGGGATACTCCAAAAGAAGAAATGCGGAAACTGTGTTCTGCAGCCGGTGGACTTTCCAGCTGGTTCGGTACATCAAACGCTGATACTGTTCATGCCATGGTAGAACAGGGTGATGAAAAGGCAACCCTGGTATGGAATGCCATGAGCTATCAGATTACCAAATGTATTGGTGCCATGGCCTGCGTCCTGCAGGGTAAAGTTGACGGCATTGTACTGACCGGTGGACTTATGCGGTTTGATGACATTATCCAGACCATTAAAGATAACTGCGAATGGATTGCGCCGGTTTCTGTATATCCCGGTGAACTGGAACATGAAGCAATGCGTGATGGTGCACTGCGTGTCCTGCGTGGCGAAGAAGAAGCCAAAACATATACCGGAGAGCCGGTATTCAAAGGATTTGAATTCTGATAAGGGGATCCCAGATGGCAAAAAAAGCATTTATTGACATTATCAATGAGCGGGCAGCTGCTAATCCGAAAGTAGTAGTGCTGCCGGAAACTGAAGACAAACGCACCCTGCAGGCCGCAGCAAAGGTTCTGGAACTGAAGACGGCAAAACTGATTCTGCTGGGTAATAAAGATATTATTACAGCAGATGCAGAAAAATATGGACTGAATATTGACGGTGCCGCAATTGTAGACCCTGAAAAGGACCCGAAATTTGAAAGCTACGTTGCAAAACTGGTTGATCTGCGTAAAGCCAAAGGTATGACCGATGAACTGGCCCGTAAAGCACTGCTGGAAGACCGTACTACCTATGGCTGTATGATGGTAAAAATGGGCGACGCAGACGGTCTGGTATCCGGAGCCTGTCACTCAACGGCAAATACGCTTCGTCCTGCACTGCAGATCATCAAATGTGCACCCGGAAAAAAACTGGCTTCTGCTGTATTCATGTTTGATATTCCTGACTGCGAATTTGGTGATGACGGTATTATTGCTGCCGGTGACTGTGCCTTAACCCAGGATCCGAACCCGGAAGAACTGGCAGAAATCGGCGCAGATACTGCAGAAACTTATGAAGCCCTGATGGGTAAACCGGCCCGGGTTGCCTTCCTGTGCCACAGTACCTTTGGAAGCGCAAAGCATCCATTTGTAACGAAAGTACAGGAAGCCGTTAAAATTGCTAAGGAAACATATCCAACGGTAGACCTGGATGGTGAAATGCAGCTTGATGCAGCCATCGTTCCGGAAATCGGACAGAGCAAGGCACCGGGCAGTGCAGTTGCCGGCCATGCCAATGTTCTGATTTTCCCTAACCTGGAAGCTGGTAATATCGGCTATAAACTCATTCAGCGCATTGGTAAGGCAGAAGCCTACAGCCTGATTCAAGGGCTGGCTGCTCCTGTCAATGACCTGAGCCGTGGCTGCTACTGGCAGGATATTGTTGGCGTAATTGCCATTACTACCCTGCAGGCACAGGCACTGGCAAAATAAAAAAGAAAAGGGACTGTCACTGGGACAGCCCCTTTTTGTTTTTACAGACAGTGCAGTCCGTTTTCATCGTAGTTGACGAATGCGTTTTCTCCAGCCTTAAAGACTTTGTGTCCCCGCGGATTGTAATCGCAGATCTTAATCAGCTGGCCCTTTGCTTCTACCTGGTAATACTGGTAGCTTCCCATAAAGGTTGAAAGAATAACCTTACAGGGAATGATTCCTGTATCGCCAAGACTGGCAGCTTCTGGACGAAGAACCATCTTTCCTTTATCAGTTTCGATGAAGTTTACTTCTCCCATAAAGTCTGCTACAAACTCGTTGGCTGGTTTGTAGTAAATGTCTTCCGGAGTACCCATCTGGGCAATCTTTCCGTTCTGCATGATGATGATCTGGTCAGAGATGGCCATGGCTTCACTCTGGTCATGGGTTACGTATACGGCAGTAATACCAACCTGCTGCTGGATTTTACGGATTTCGCTGCGCATTGCTACGCGGAGTTTTGCGTCCAGGTTTGACAGCGGCTCGTCAAAGAGCAGGACTCCCGGTTCTACAACCAGTGCACGGGCAAGGGCTACACGCTGCTGCTGTCCGCCTGAAAGCTGGTTGGTCATGCGTTCTTCCTTACCGTCCAGGTCTACCAGTTTCAGCATGTTCATGACTTTTTCGTGAATGGTATCCTTATCCATTTTCCGGAGTCTGAGGCCATAGGCAACGTTATCAAACACGTTGTAGTGGGGAAGCAGTGCATAACTCTGGAACACCATGGCCGTATCACGCTTGTTAGGTGTCAGGGCATTGATGGCTTCGTCCCCCAGATAGATTTCTCCCTTATCAGGACTTTCAAATCCGGCAATCATGCGCAGGGTAGTGGTTTTTCCACATCCTGAAGGCCCCAAAAGGGTCACAAAAGAGCCCGGCTTGATATCCAGTGAAATATCGTCTACGGCAGCAAAGTCCTTTTTGGTTTTCGGGTCCTGATAAATCTTTGTAATATGATCAAGCTTAACGCCTTTCTGTTCTTTCATTTTTTATCTCCTTTTGCCGGCCGGTCTTTAATGGGACGTGGCCGGGAAGCAATTTCAATGCCTTTATTCATCAGACTGATTGCAGCAAAGGTGATGAGAATCAGAATGGTTGCGTAGGCACAGGCAATACCGTAGTTACCTTTTTCAGCGTGTTCGTTGATACGGACGGTGATAAGCAGGTATTTTGGTGTTACCAAGAGAATGATTGCACTGATTGCGGTGATGGAACGGACAAAGGTTGTTACCAGACCGGACAGGAACGATTCCCGGATCAGGGGAAGGGTTACGGTACTGAATACTTTTGCGCTGTCTGCACCGATGTCATAGGCGGCTTCTTCAATGGATTTATCAATCTGCCGTAATGCTGCAATACCGCTTCGGGTACCGATTGGCAGTGAGCGTACGACAAAAACAATGATAAGGATGGTACCTGTTCCATAGAGGCTCTGTAAAAAGCCCGTGTGGAATACGCCGCTGTTGTAACCGCGGATAAAACCAACACCAAGAACAGTACCGGGCACTGCCATGGCAAGCATGGCGACAAATTCCATGAATCCTTTACCGATAAACTTACGCTTTACAACCAGATAGGCAATAATCATGGAAAGGAATGCGGTAATGGGGCTGGCAATAAGTGACAGCATAATGGAATCGGTAAATACCCGGTATCCCTTGTTCTTGAAGATGTACTTGAACCATTTCAGTGACAGGCTGTAATCGCGTCCCCAGATCTTGAAGAGTGAACCGAATACAACCAGCAGGTACATTACCAGTACGAAAATGGAAATGAGTACACAGAGGGTGGTAAGGGGGATGCGGACTGACGCATCTTTCATCGGCGTACGGCCACGGCTTGCCTTACCGGTCAGGGTGGCTACCGATTTCTTTTCAAGCCAGTATTTTTCAAGAACGAACAGTCCCATGGAAATAACCAGCAGAACTACTGCCATGGCGGTTGCACCGGATTTATCGTAGGCACCGGTTAACTGCAGGTAGATGGACGTAGCCAGGGTATCGTAGTTACCACCGATAATCATTGGGTTTGCAAAGTCTGCAACAGATTCAATGAAGGATACCAGAAAGGCATTTCCCAGACCTGGCAGCATCAGGGGCAGGGTAACAGTGACGAATACCTTCCAGCGGGAAGCGCCCATATTGCGTGCTGCTTCTTCAAGACTTGGATCAATGTTCTTCAGAAGGCCTTTCAGCATCAGGTAGCAGACCGGGAAAAAGGTAAGTACCTGAACCAGGACGATACCACGCCAGCCGTACAGGTTGGTGGAGTTCAGGTGAAAAACATTGCGGGTAATGATACCCGTACGGCCAAAGAGCAGGATGGCAGAGAGTGACAGTACGAACGGTGGCGATACTACAGGAAGCAGCGCTACAATGTCGAACAGTTTTTTTATGAATTTTGAGCCCACATCAACGTAGGCATCTACATAGGCAAATAAAAACCCGATCAGTGTGGCACCAATACCGGACAGAAGTCCCAGGAACAGCGTATTGGTAATGGCTGTCCGGAACATCTTCATGTCAAAAATGCGGCGGAATGTTGCAAAAGAAATACTGCCGTCTACCTGTATACTTTCCACCAGCAGAATAGCCAGCGGGTACACGATAAACAGCAGTAAGAATACAAAAATTGCCGCAACGGCAGTTACCAGAATCGGGTCGGACAGGAACTTTTTCCTGTCCAGACTTGATTTCTGACTCATTTATTTTGTCTTTACGCGGTCGTCGTTGGAAATTACCTGGAAGAATTCTTCGTAGTACTTTGGACCATTGGTTTTGGCATCGTTGAAGTCGTAAACGATGGTCTGAATCTTGTCCAGACCTGCTTTAACAGCAGCTTCTACCGGTTTTGCATTGTCGATGACCAGGAACTGGTAAGAACCGTTGTCCTGAGCAATGTTTACACAGTCTGGAGAAAGGGCAAATTCGATGAATTTCTTTGCATTGTCCATGTTTTTTGCACCCTTGAAGATTGCAGTAGCACCGATTTCGTAAGAAGTTCCGCTTGAAGGAGCAGTCATTCCCAGGTTGTCATAACCGTTGTCTACAATCTGGTATACAACGTCATGAAGGAATCCTACACCGATTACAACTTCACCAACTGGTACCAGTTTTGAAGGTCCTGAACCAGATTTGGTGTACTGAGCAATGTTTTTATCAACTGCAGCAAAGTATTCCATGGCAGCCTTTTCACCTTTCATCTGAACCATGGTGTTAACGATCAGTTTACCGGTTCCGGCGGTGTTTGGGTTAGCAAATGAAACAAGGCCTTTGTATTCAGGTTTTGTCAGGTCGTCCCAGTCTTTTGGTGGCTGCAGTCCAAGGCGGGCCAGTTCTTCTGTGTTCCAGAAGAATCCCAGGATACCGCGGTAAATACCGTACCAGTTGTTGTCAGCATCTTTGAACTGCTGTCCAACCAGGTGTGAAGCGTTCTGGGCAGCATAGGGTTCCAGAAGTCCTTTTGCAGCAGCTTCGTTATAGGGGTCAGTGGTACCGCCGAACCATACGTCGGCAGATGGATTTCCGTTTTCTTCAGCAATTTTGGTGAGAACTTCACCGGTAGAAAGACGCTGATAGGTAGTTTTTACGCCGGTTTTGGCTTCAAAAGCGGCACAGGCAGCAGACAGGTATTCTTCTTCACAGGAACCGTATACAACCAGTGATCCGGCATCTTTCTTTTCTTTGCTGCCGCCGGCAAATGCCAGGGAAACAGCAAGACACAGCATAAGCAGAACGCTTACTGCAGATTTCATTTTTTTCATAAACCCTCCTAATTTTTCCGTTATGAAAAACGTATTTCTTTTTTTAGTGTAACGCGGTATTTGGGATTTGTAAAAAAAATCAGTACAGATTCCTATAACGGCTGATAGAAATTAAGTATAGCTTCAAAAATTGAATATTTATGCAGAAATCCGTATACTGATGCCATGGCAAAACAGATTTTTTCTATGGAAGTATTCCCTCCCAAAAAGACCATGGGAATTGAAACCGTTTTTAATACACTGAATGAACTGAACGACCTGAACCCTGATTTTATCAGCGTTACCTATGGTGCCGGCGGTTCATCAAACTGTGAAAATACCCTGCTGATCGCTGACCACATTAACCGGGTGTGTGGGGTAGAAAGTGTTGTGCACCTGCCCTGTATTCATCTTTCAAAAGATGCCTGTGCTGCTGTTCTCCAGCAGTTTAAGGATGCCGGCGTCCGGAATATTCTGGCGCTGCGCGGTGACCGGGTAGAAGG
>JAKSTT010000087.1 GCA_024413635.1 Treponemataceae bacterium
GAACCAAAAACGAAGATGGAACCCAGCTGCCTGTTGGTGTGCAGTTTGCCGGACCAATGTTCGGTGAGGGTAAAATGCTGGCCCTGGCAAAAGCCTGGGAAGTTGACCACAAGGCGTAAGGAAACGAGGAAAAAACCATGATTGATTCATATAGAATTGTAATTGGATGTGAAATCCATACCCAGCTGACTACTAAAACCAAGGCCTTCTGTGCCTGTGAAAACCGCTACGGCGGTATGCCTGATACCCGTGTATGTCCTGTTTGTCTGGGTCTGCCGGGCGCCATGCCACGCATCAGCAAGGGATACGTAGAAATGGGTGTTGTAGCCGGTACTGCCCTGAACTGTAACATTGCCCGCTACGCAAAATTTGACCGCAAGCACTACTTCTATCCTGACCTTGCAAAAGGTTACCAGATTACCCAGTATGACCTGCCGCTGTGTACCGACGGTTACGCAGACCTGCCATACGTAAAAATGCCTGAAGACACCCGTAAAGGTGGTGCCCGCTACGTAGACAAGAACTTTGCCGGCGGCGACAACAACATCAACAATCAGTACAAACGGGTTCGCATTGAACGCATCCACCTTGAGGAAGACGTAGGTAAGTCACTGCACCTTGAAGGTAAGTATTCATACATTGACTACAACCGCTGTGGTACTCCACTGATTGAAATTGTTACCAAGCCTGATATGAACAGCCCTGAAGAAGCAGCCCTGTTCATGGAAACCGTTCAGGAAATCCTGCGCTATGTAGGTGTTACCAACGGTAACCTGGAAGAAGGTAACATGCGTTGTGATGCCAACATCAACCTGACCGTTTGGGAAGATGGCAAGGAATATCACACTCCTATTTCGGAAATCAAGAACCTGAACAGTTTCCGTGCCATTAAAGATGCCTGTGCATACGAAGCCCAGCGCCAGCTTGATGAGTTCATCAACGACCGTCAGGAATTCAACCCAGGATTCAAGAACACCATGGGTTGGGATGACGTAAACGGAAAAACCGTTATCCAGCGTACCAAAAACTCATTTGTAGACTACCGGTTCACCACTGAACCTGACATCAAGCCCTTTACCCTGAGCGAAGCATTTATTGCTGAACACGCTGCAAAAGTAGGGGAACTGCCGGAACAGAAACGTAACCGCCTGAAGAAGGAATTCGGTCTTTCTGACTTTGACGTAGATACCCTGACCACCAGCCGTGCACTGGCTCTGTGGTTTGAAGAGGCTGCTGCCCAGTCTAAAGACGTTAAGAAAACAGCCAACATTATCCTGGCTGAACTGCTGGCCGTTCTGAACGAACAGGAAAAGACCATTGCAGATCTGGAAATTACACCAAAACATATTGCACAGCTTTCAAACGCTGCCAGCGAAGGAAAAATTACCAGTAAGCAGGCAAAAGAAGTTTTTGCTGACATGATGGCAACCGGAAAACTGCCGGATGACATCATTCAGGAAAAAGGCATGGTTGTGGTAAGCGACAGTGGTGCCATTGCTGAATACGTACAGCAGGTAATTGCCGAAAATCCAAAGGCTATTGCAGACTACAAGAGCGGTAAGACCAACGTTGTAGGCTGGCTGATGGGTCAGGTAATGAAGAAATCCGGCGGTAAGGCTAACCCGAAAACGGCTACCGAACTGCTGAAATCTGAAATTGAAAAGCTGTAAGCAGCACTGAAAAACCGCCTTAACCGGCGGTTTTTTTACGTAAAAATAGTTCATTTTCAGTAAAAATAGAAACAGTCTCTACAAGGTACCATGGTATACTTACCCCAAACCATACAGGAGGATATCATGGTAGATCTTACCGCCAAACCCTTTAATCTCAATGCTGAACAGATTGAATGGGTAGAAAATACTATTAACTCAATGACCCTTGATGAAAAAATCGGCCAGCTGTTTGTGCTCATGCGCACCAGTCCTGATCCTGAGTTCATCAAAAATATCCTGAATACCTATCACCAGGGTGGTTTACGCTGGCAGGGCGGCAATAAAGAAGCCGTATATGCACAGAACCAGAACTATCAGAATAACTCAAAAATTCCGCTGCTGATTGCAGCCAACTGTGATAACGGTGGTGACGGCTGTCTGCCGGAAGGAACCTTTATCTGTTCTGCCGCCGGTGCCGGTGCTTCCAAAGGTACCGATGTAGCATACTATACCGGTCTGGTTGCCGGTCGTGAGGCTGCAGCAATCGGTGCCAACTGGATGTTCAATCCGGTAAGCGATATTTTCATGAACTGGCGTAATACTATCGTAAACACCCGTTCATTCGGTAATGACAAAAAAGTTGTCATTGATAATGCCAAAGCCTATATGCGCGGTCTGCATGAAAGCAACATGGCTGCCTGCTGCAAGCACTTCCCCGGTGACGGTGTAGAAGAACGCGACCAGCACCTGGTTCTGGGCTGTAACGACCTGCCCTATGACACCTGGAATGAAACCTTTGGTGACGTATACCGTGCCATGATTGATGAAGGCGTAGAAAGCTTCATGATCGGTCATATCGCAGCTCCTGCTGTGTCACGTCACTTTAAGCCTGAACTGAAAGATTCAGAAATCATGCCAGCAACCCTTTCAAAGGAACTGCTGGATGACCTGCTCCGCAAGGAACTGGGCTTCAACGGTGTCATCATTACCGATGCTTCCCACATGGGTGGTATTGCCAACATGGAACGCCGCGAAATCGCCATTCCAAAAGCCATTGCTTCCGGCTGTGATATGTTCCTCTTTGCCAGCGAAACTGAAGAAGACTTTAACTACATGAAAGCCGGTTACGAAAAAGGCGTTATTACTGAAGAACGCCTGAGCGATGCCCTGCACCGCATTCTCGGCCTGAAAGCAAAACTGAACCTGCACAAGAACCGCCTGCCTGATCCTTCGGTAAAGGATACTGTTGTCGGCTGTGCAGAACACCAGAAATATGCAGACTTTGCTGCTGACGAATCCATTACCCTGGTAAAAGATACCCAGCACAACCTGCCCATTAATCCGGAAAAACAGAAACGTGCCCGTCTGGTATTCATCCAGTCAACACCTTCTTCAAAATCATACAAGGGCGACCCCGTAAAGCAGGTTGTCATTGAAGAACTGGAAAAGGCAGGGTTCACTGTTGATGTGGCTCCCAACTTCCATGATATTGAAGTTGCAGAAGGACCAAGCCCGACTCTGTTCCTGCGCATGATGTCATGCGGCTCAATGGAAGAATTCCGCAAAAAGTACGATGTGGTATTCTTTGTTATCCATATCAAAGGCTATGCCCTTGAAAACAACGTACGTCTGCGCTTCAGCTGCAGCCACTCAAATGAAATGCCCTGGTTCGTTACAGAAGTTCCAACCGTTGGTATCAGTCTGAACTACACCACTCATCTGTTTGATGTACCGCAGATTCATACCTTTATCAACGCCTACGGTGACACCCGCGGCTACATTGCCAAGACCATTGAAAAAATCACCGGTAAGAGTGAATTCAAAGGTACTGCCAACGACACCGTATTCTGTGACCGCTGGGAAACCCGCCTGTAAGGACAAGAAGGACTGTACATGAAAGACTTTCTGTTATGTGTTGATTCTGACGGTTGTGCCATTGACGGCATGACCATCAAACACCTGCGCTGCTTTGGCCCCTGTTACGTCAGTGTGTTCAAGATGGAAGAACACGCAGAGGAACTGCTGACTGAATGGAACCGCTGGAACCTGTATTCTACAACCCGCGGCAAGAACCGCTTTTTAGGCCTGCTTGCCATTCTGGAATACGCCAACGGTAAAGGATATGCCAACGTTGACGTATCGGCCCTGAAATCATGGATTGATACGACTGCAGAACTGAGCAACAAGAGCCTTGATGCCCAGATGGCTGTGGTGTCTGACCCGACGCTGACCCTGGCAAAGGAATGGTCCCTTGCCGTAAACGCCAGTGTTGCAGCCCTGCGCCTTGATGAAAAAAAGGCCTTTGACGGAGTAGGCGACTGTTTTGCCCAGGCAAAAAAAGACTGGGATATTGCCGTAGTGTCATCTGCCAACGCCAAGGCCGTAGAAGATGAATGGTCTGCCAACGGCATTTATGAGTACTGTGATGAAGTAATGACCCAGGAGCACGGCAGTAAATACGACTGTATTATGCGCATGCTGAAAATGGGCTATGCCGCTGATAAGGTCCTGATGGTTGGAGATGCTCCCGGTGATAAAGCCGCTGCAGAAAAAGCAGGTGTTCTGTTTTATCCGATTATCCCGACCAAAGAAGTTGAATGCTGGAAGCGTCTGAGAACCAGCGTTCTTGCTGCCGTAACAGACGGTTCTTATAAAGATACCCTGATGCAGCAGTATACTGACGAATACTTTGCAGTTCTTGCCAGTCTTTCATGACGCCTGATTCTGCATAAAAAAAGGCGGCCCGTTGCACTTCAGCACACGGGCCGCCTTTTTTGTTCCATCCGGAACTACAGGTTGAATTTTTCCATTTCTGCCTGCAGTTTCTGAACGGTCAGCTTGTTCTGGTCAGAGTTACCGTTAACATTCCGTACCGACTGCAGGATACGGTCGGTACCGTTGGACATGGTGGTCATGGCCTGGGCAATTTCGGCTGATGACTGGTCCAGAATCTTCATTTCGTTTTCTACCAGTTTACCCTGTTCAATAACATTCCGGGATCCGCCGGTTACTACGGCTGTTGTTTCATCAATATTCTTGATGGCCTCCAGAATCTGCTTTGAACCTTCCGTCTGTTCAGTCATGGCGTTCTTTACGTACATTTCCTGATCAGCTACCTGCTGGGTCATGTTGAAGATAACATCAAACTGGGTCTTTACGGCATTGTTGTCGTCACTTACCTGCTGAATGGCTTCATTCAGCGCTGCCAGGCGTTCACCGATGGTTTTACCCTGGGAACTGGAGTTGGCTGCCAGCTTACGGATTTCGCTTGCTACTACGGCAAATCCCTGTCCGGCACTGCCGGCATGGGCTGCTTCAATGGCGGCATTCATTGCCAGCAGGTTGGTCTGCTCTGCAATGTTTTCAATCATCTTACTGGCTTCCATCAGACCCTTTGAGTCTTCAAGAATCTGGTTGGATGAGGCTACGGCCGACAGAACCTTGTTCTTGCCGGAATCAGCTTCTTTCTTCAGCCCTTCAACCATGGCCAGGTTTTTATCAAGAATGCCGGTTACGCTTTCAATGTTGGCAACCATCTCACGGATGGCAGCAGAACTTTCTTCTACGCCGGCTGTCTGGTTTACGATGCTGTTATTCAGCGACTGGATGTTATCAACAATATTTGCCGTTGCCTTATTGGCATTCTGCACGATACTGGTCTGCTGGATAATCTTGCTCTTGACGTTTTCAATGCTGCCGACAATATCCGAAATATTGTTGGTGGTATCGGTCATGCTGCGGTTGATTTCTTCACCGATGATAACGGTTTCGCTGACGTTGTTGCTGACACCGGCCAGCAGATCCTTTGTCTGGTCATAGAATTTATTAACGTTGTTGAAAACCAGCCCCAGTTCATCGCGACCGGTTACCGGCAGTTTTTCAATGGTATAGTTGCCGTTTGCCAGTTGTTCAGTAAAGGCGGAAATTTTCTTCAGGCGCTTGATGAAGTGGGATACCAGGAACTTCATATCAAGAATACTGATGATGAAACTGAAGATGGTCTGCACCATGGCTTTCCGGATGAATGCAATGGTATAGAACTGCGGCGGCAGCTGGCGGATGTCATCAGAGTTGGCTACGGTAACGACAGAGCCGGCATACAAGGCAAACAGACAGAGTACGGTAACCAGAATAACGCGGCTGGTAAAGCCTGCTTTTAATTCTGATGGCGCAAAGGGCAGAAACTGCAGCCAGTCTTCCAGTTTTTCAATCCATTTGGTGTAAAACAGGACGGTCAGTAGGAATGCAGAGTTAATGCAGACCAGGTAAATCCGCAGTGGGTCATGAACCATGCCGGCGGCCTGTACTCCCTTAATCAGGAAGAAGGGGAATACCAGACCAAGCCAGAATGGGGTCAGCATATAGAAAATTGCCTGGAATACGTAATACTTCCGCAGGGGCGGTGCTTTTTCCGGAGTGCCGTCATAGGCCTGTAAATGCCGGAAACAGAAACGGTTCAGAAAGAATGCTGAAAGGAACGTTATCAGATAGAAGAACAGCGGAGCTGGCAAAAACATGGGGGTAAACGCACTGGTTTGGCCTGGTAATGCATTGCATCCATAAAGACGGAAAGAGGTCCACAGAAGGGTTACTGCATAAATGAGGAAATTGTATACGTGCAGAGAAAACGGTGGTTTCTTCTGTACTGGGGTTGGTTTCATGTACTGCTCCTGTCTGTATAGATATACACAGATTACGGTACCATACAATGTATGCAACCCTGTAGGAAAAAATTATTCTTTAATCGTTTGGTTTACGATAGAAATGACCGAGAAGTTCCTGGGTTTTCAGGATGTTGATGAAGGCTTTCGGGTCTATTTCGCGGATGGCAGGGGTCAGACGGCGGACTTCATCGGCAGAAACAACGCAGTACAGCAGGTGCCGGGTTTTCTCCACCGGATACCCGATACCCCGGAACAGGGTAGCGTCGTGGTGGGTTGTTTCTTTAATCAGCTCAAAGATTTCTTCCCAGTGCTCGGAAATTACCAGCAGGGTAGCCTTTTTGTACCGCTTGTACAGATAGTTGATGGTCTGGGTTGATACAAACTGGAATACCATACTGTACAGTGCCATTTCCCAGTTGAACAGGAATCCTGATACGCAGAGCACCAGAATATTGAATGTCAGGATGTAGTTCCAGGCATCTTTACCCCAGCGTTCGCTGATGAAGATGGCGATAAAATCGGTTCCGCCGCTGGTGGCACCAGCCATAAGACAGCAATAGACAGCCGATGCATTGCAGAGCCCGCCGAAAACAGCGCAGATAACGGTGTTTGATGATGGGGGCGGCAGCTGGATGATAAGCGGTAGGATATCAGTAAATACTGATGACAGAACGATCATGACCAGGGAATACAGGGTGAATTTGCGGCCGATGAAGAAAAAACTGATGATGGCAGGTACGCTGTTCAACAGCAGGTAGATAAGGGAGTAGGAAACCGTATAGTTGAAGAACGTACTGGCAATGCGCTGGGTCAGGACGGTAACACCGGCAAAGCCGCCGGGAAGCGTCTGGGCTGCGGGAACAAAGGTGTTCAGGTTGAATGACATGATAAGGGCACCGGCAATAAGCAGTGCAATCCGTTTTGCTACATGCAGCCATCCGTAGCCTTCCTGCTGGGGCAGACTGTGGATTTCCTGCTGGCGGTATGCGGTTGTGGTAACGGATGTGGCAGTGGTGTTGGGCTTGTAGGTGCCCGGCTGGATGTTTTTTGATGTAGGTTTCATAGTAAAAAGTGTTATTCGCGTCACACGGTATAACACTTTTTACTATTTATTTCTACTATCTGAGATGTGTAAACAGTTTCCGTAACAGTCCGATTTTTCCGAAGAGAAGCCAGAACAGCAGGGCAACGATGGCTATGGCCGGAATGCCGAAAACTGTCAGGTACAGCAGGCAGAGTCCGCACCAGGCAAGGAATTTCAGCAGGTTGGGACCAAAGGTTTTGAACTGGGATTTCAGTTCGTGCCAGAAGCTGCCGTCATTGTATTCGCCAGGCAGCTCAAAGGTCAGGTGGATGGTAGAGTACGCAACCTGATTTTTCATGCGCTGCATCTGGCCTTCCATAACTTCAAGATCTGACGTTACCTGACTCAGCTGCTTTTCAATTTCCAGCAGATCGGTCAGGGAATCAGCTTCTGCCAGATACCCCTGCAGCTTTTTCTGCAGTGTCCGTTTAGTTTCCAGCCGGGTTTCGGTATCGTACCAGCTGTCGGTTATGTCGTAGGAACTGACTGATTTGGAAAGCAGGTGACCGTAAGAACCGGCAGTATTCATGGTTTCGTCAAACCGTTCTGCAGGAACCTTTATGGTAACACTGTAGGAGGTATTGTACCGTGAGGTGTCTGAAATCCAGCCGTTTGACTGGGTTACCAGCTCCTGAACATGGGCTTCTACATCAGATAAGTCAGGTACTTCAATGTTCAGGTATCCGTCCCGGACGATTTTCCGGTCAGCGGTGGGTACCGCAGCGGCAGATTCCATCAGCATGGTGTCATTGAGCCCCCTGCCGCTGAAACCGGCTGCGCTTTTTGAAAGACGGGGTGCGGCTGCTTCTTTGTGACCGGCTGCGGCACAGGACACCAGCAGCAGTCCGGCAGCAGCTAAAGCAATGAATGATGTGTGTTTCATATCTGATAAACCCATGGGATTGGAAATGGTTACGGGGTAATAAAACCTATTGACTTAGTAGGTATATCACGGTATATCTGTTTTCCTATGAAGTACGAACTGCAGAATATGCCGGAAGCCGGCGATACCGTATTGGTTGGTATGAGTGGCGGCGTTGACTCTACGCTTGTTGCACTGCTTTTAAAGCAGAAAGGATGCCATGTTATCGGAGTAACCATGAGTCTTTGGTCGGGAAAACTTTCTGTTCCGGAAGCCGCTGCCCGTAAGGCACATAAAGATGCCTGCTATGGACCGGATGAATATGCTGATATTGAAGAATGCAGGGCGTTCTGTGCCGAACACGAAATTGAGTACCACGTGGTAGACCTGCATAAAGAATATGAAGAACGGGTGCTGGAGTACTTTAAGGCTGAATACCGCAGCGGCCGGACTCCTAATCCCTGCATCATGTGTAACCGGAACCTGAAGTTTGGGGCCATGCTGGAAGCTGTACATGACCTGGGGATTTCCTATGACTATTTCTGCACCGGTCATTATGCCTCCGTGGTACGGCCGGAGCAGGGCATCTTTGGAAGTGATGTCCGTCCCTGGATGATTGCCGGTGCCGTTGATGTATCGAAAGACCAGACCTACTTTTTATACCGCATTCCTTCTGAAACCCTGCGGAAAGTTCGCTTCCCCCTGGCACAGATGACCAAAGCAGAAGTGTTTGAACAGGCACGGAAGTTCGGTCTGAAAGCAGCAGAAAAGAAAGAAAGCCAGGATTTTATCAGCCCTGAATACCTGCCGCAGCTTTTTGCGGATAAGCCCAGCATCCCCGGCGATATTATCGATATTGACGGTCATGTTCTTGGCCGGCATAACGGTATTGAGCATTATACCGTCGGCCAGCGGAAAGGACTTGGCGTCAGTGCCGGCTACCCGGTATATGTGCACTCCATTGATGCCGTTAACAATCTGGTTGTCGTTTCAAAAGAAGATGATCTTTTTTCCCGCGGTTTTATAGCCGAAGATTTTGTCTGGGCCGGCAGTGTGGTACCTGGCCCGGAAGTTCTGAAAACTCTTGCCGTTAAAGTAAAAATCCGCCTGGCCGGTAAGCCGGTAGACTGTACCGTTGCTGCAGCCGATGATGCCGGCCAGTGGCAGATAACCTTTGCCGAACCGCAGCGGGCTGTATCGCCGGGACAGTCAGCGGTTTTGTATTCGGATAACGTAATCATCGGCGGCGGCGTAATAGTACGCTCGGT
>JAKSTT010000088.1 GCA_024413635.1 Treponemataceae bacterium
TTTTCTGCAGCAGGGTGGCCTTCTCCGGAAGTGTTGTCGTTTTTCAGCAGGTATACCTGGAACTGGCGGATCAGGTTTTCTGACTCTGCTGCAATCTCCGGGGTATCTGAGTTTTCAAGCATGGCGCGGATGTGGTCACGTGCTTTCAGTGTCAGGGTAATCAGTTCCGGTGTTACGGCAACGCGGCCGTTACGTACTTCATCAAAGGTGGTTTCTGCTTCATGGGTAAAGTGACTTACCGCATTGAACCCGAACATGCCGGAAGACCCTTTAATGGTGTGCATGCAGCGGAATACGGCAGAGATTGTTTCTTTGTCATCAGGGTTCTGTTCCAGTTCAAGCAGGTGATCTTCCAGGTTGTCAAGCAGATCATTGGCTTCATCCAGGAATACCCCGGCCATTTTATCAAGTCCGTCACTCATCTTGCAGCCTCCAGAATTGCTTTAATTGTTGATTCCAGGTCTTTATCTTCCATGTCCGGGTCTGAAACTATGCCACAGAGGTACAACCGTCGTTTTACGGTTTCTGATACAGGGCCTGCAAGGGTAATTGCCCGGTCTTTGCCGACAGAGCGGTACAGCGAATAAATCAGCTGGATGATAGAGGTGTCAATGTCATCAAGCTGGCTGACATCTATGGTGATTTCAGTCTTCTTCTGACTTGCAGATTTGAACATCTTCAGGATTTCCTCTGCATTACTGATTGATAAATCGCCTTTTAATTCGATCTTTGTCATTTTTGTCCTGTATCTCCTGTTGCGACCTGCGCAAAAATTGACATTTTCTGTCAGTACCTTTATCGTTATGTATGCAATCGAAACTCCGGGGAGATGCACACATGAACGAATCAACTAAAAATACATCACCATACTTTACTTTCAAGTTCGGCGATGTAGCATATGCCGTAGAAGTAACGTCCGTAAAAGAAGTTCTTGGTTACGAACAGATTACTCCGGTTCCACGTACCGCCGAATACATGAAAGGTGTCATGAATATCCGTGGTACGGTCATTTCCGTTATTGACTTCCGGGTTCTCTTTGGCCTGCCGGTCAATGAGCCCACAAAGGCAACCTCTATCATCGTTACGGAAGCCGCCCTTGAAGGTGAGGCTCCCATTACCTTCGGCTTTATTGCCGATATCGTTACCGGTGTAGGTCCGCTGGAAAACGAACCGACCAGCAACAAGTCTAAAACCCAGTATGTCCGTAAACTGGGCCGTTTAGGACAGGATCTGGTTCTTATTCTTGACCTGCAGGAAATCCTTTCTCATATTGAGAAAGACCTGGACCAGGAATAATCCGTTCCGGGTTCTAAAACCAGGTAATATCGCCTGCAGCTGCTTTTGCCTGCTGCAGGTTCCTTTCATACTCTTCTTCCCGTGCCTTGATGGTTTCCACATCGGCACCGGTGGCCTGAATCCGTTTCAGGTACACCTTTGAAGTGAGCGGGTGGAAGAATATTTTCCGTGGAAAAATTCCCCCCGTATCATTTACCAGAACAGGAATCTTTTCTGTTGCCAGATACTGCAGCGCAAAATTTGCGTTGTTGATTCCCGTCATATTGAGCTTTCCGCTGCCCGTATTCAGCACGTTTGCCCCGCCAAATACCTTTGCCCGTAAGTCGCTGTGATTGGCTCCCATCTTGAGCATCTCATTTATCAGAAGCTCAATGGCGTAATCGCCAAAGCGGCCTTCATCATCCTGCGTAACAGTCCGGTTTACTCCGGCTTTTGGCAGCATAAAATGATTAAGTCCGCCAAAATGCTGTTTCTGGTCAAACAGCGCAATACTGACGCATGATCCCAGAACGGTCGCAATGTACACATCTTCCCTGGTACTGAAAAATTCCCCGGGATGGATGGTTACTATCTCTTTCTGAAAATGTACGTCAAAATGTCTGTTCACCGGTTATACTACACAACCTCTCAGAAGAAGGTTATGTCTCCTGCAGCAGCTCCACCGGTAACTTCGATACCTTCAATGTTGCCGGCTTCCAGTTTATTTTCCGTAATGGTGAATTTCTTGAGGAATTCTTCCATATCGGCGTTGTGTATTTCAGTTTCCTGAAGGTTGTACTGTGTCATGATGTCGTACTGACAGGTTTTGTTGTGGTCGCAGATTTCATGGACATCGTTCCGGGCTTTTTCCAGCCGCTTGGAAAGTTCCTTCAGGTGCTCCAGCCGCTCTCCGATGCTGTCATATACTTCAAAGAAGGTAGGGGAGAATACGTTGAAGTTTTCAATGGAATTGTTCAGTTCGTCTTTCAGACTGTACATTTCTTCTGCAAAGTTGTTCTTATGGTGTGACAGTGAGGAGAACTTCATGCGGTCTGTATCAACGCTGCTCATGAAATCCCGTACCTGGCTGTTACATACTTCCGTAAATTCTTCCAGCTGCTTCTGGGCAGTTTCAATCTGGTCTTTTGAGCGGCCGATCAGGTTTGCCATGTGTTCAACGGTGTCCTTGATGGAGCTGATGGCTTCATTGCGGGCAACTTCAATGCGCTGGGCAATGGCAACGTACTGCAGGTTGCTGATGATGGGCAGGAAAGCGTTGAAACAGATGTACATATAATGCACGGTTTCCTGAATGTTCTGCACAGCGTCAAAGACATTGGTCTGCACACCCTGATATGACTGGATGACATCGCTGAAGGTATTGAAGTGTTCAATGGATTCCTTCATGGAAACATCCAGTTCTTCCAGGTCAGAACGGTCACCGGTAACGGCGTACATGACGCTCATGCGGCTTTCATCAATCTGGTTCAGCAGGACATTTGCTTCATCACGGTTGGTTTCAAATACATTGATGCTTTCATCAAGTTTGCCCTTGATTTTAGCCAGACAGCGTTCTGCCAGCAGCGACAGTTTTGCATTGGCGGTGTACTGTTCCAGTTTCTGTTCCGGATCAGCCTTGAATGCCGGTTCCTTAATCTTTGTCATGGCCATCAGTACATCATCCAGGGACTGCCGGATAATATCCTGCATCTGGATACCTTCCATGGCTTTCAGAATAGGCTGGGTAACCTTATGGGCTTCATCAAGGATGGAATTCAGTTTGCCGGAAATGGATTCAATGGCCTGCAGCATCCGGTCATTGGTAAGGGTTCCCACATCTTCCGTAGCATTACCGATATCTGAACCCTGCTGTACCTGTTTGCGCAGTTCTTCCAGAGCAACCTGAACGTTATCTCCGTGTCCGATCAGTTCATCTGACTGTTTGATCAGACGCAGGGACATGGATTTCAGGTTACTGGTAATATAACTGAATGCCTGGCCTTCACGGCCTGATTTAATCGATACAACCATGGCATTGAGAGAGATTACTTCCATCTCTTCGCTACCGTTCTTGATGTCCAGAATGATGTCATGGATAGCATCAAGGAGGTGCATTTTTTCAGAAAAGGTCTGCAGCAGACGGTCATTGTTTCCACGGATGGAATTGAGGAACGATTTGTTGTCCTTGAGCAGCTGTTTCTGCTCTGCAATGGTCTGGGACAGTTCGTTCTTGATATGTGAAAACTCCCGGGTTTTATCGTGAGTGGCTGCATCGGATTTACGGGTGTCAATTTCTTCAATCAGGACGGGGAAGTCCTCGCTGAGTGCGAGAAAATCAGAACCGCTTTCATTACTGATTTTGAGAAGACTCTGTCTTATAGATTCAGGTGTAGTCATTTACTGCTCATCTCTCTGTTTTCATAAAATGCACGGATAATATCTTCAAGGCTTTCCTGGGCATCCTGAAGAAATATCCCCTGGTCTCCGGCTTCCGTAATACGGCGTCCTATGGCTGGCAGAACGCTGCAGAACGGACACTGGGGGTTCATTAAAGTAACGGGTGTCCGGCGGGCGATGGACAGTGAAATGTTCTCGTCATAGGGGACAAAACCGATATATTCAACTTCAATGGACAACTTGTTTTTTGCCAGATTGTACAGACGGTTACCCAGTTCCAGGTCGTTATTGCTTCTGCCCATGTTCATGATGATGCGGGGGCGGAGCTTTGCCAGTTCTTCCCGGGCTTTTGCGGCACTTTCAGGAAACTGGGAACCGATAACGTCAATAATCTGTGAAAACGAATATTCTTTTCCTTCCATCCGCTTGAGGACGCTGTTCTGAAGGATGGTGCGTTCCGGGCTTTTGGCGGGAAACAGGCGGTAGAGGAAACGGAATACCGTTGACTTCAGGAATGAATAGGCATTGAGGATTGATGTAAGTTCAGGGGTGGCCACGATGATACCGTTATAGGCGGTAATGAAAAAATCCGTAATGTTATGGGTGGAACCGGCTCCCAGATCAAGAATGATGTAATCTGCATTGATTTTCTGCAGATTGGTGATGATCTTCTTTTTGGTAAAGAAATCCATGTTGGCAACACCGGGATACAGGCAGTCTCCGGCAATGAACTGGAGGTTGGGAATTCCTGTGGACTGGAGCAGGCTGGTAAAATCGGTTTCCTGGCGGGTAATGAAGGTACCAAGCCCTGCCTGATTGTTCTTTAAACCCAGTAAGGTGTGCAGGTTTGCACCACCAAGGTCCAGATCAACCAATACAACGCTTTTACACTGATTTGCAAGGGTAACCGCAAGATTAAGAGATAAAATACTTTTTCCAACTCCGCCTTTTCCGCCGGCGACAGGCAACAATATGGCCATATAGGTAGATGATAAGTCGGGATTTTTAGGGTCGCAAGAAAAATATTATTCCTTTAAGCAGTTATTTATTCTGGTTTAAGGATTTTGTTTTTTTTCGTTGACTGGGGGATTTTTCGGTTTAGGATGATAATCAGATCATGTCAAAACGGAGAAAGTATGCGTTTAAGAACCCGTCTCATCGGTAGTTTTTTTGTAGTAGCAGTTCTGATGGTACTTACCATTTCTTTGTGTCTTATCAGTTCTCGTCACATTCAGGTTTTATACATGGAAGCTTTCCAGGATGTTGCCACTTCAGGGTTATTGCCTGAGGACGTGAGTGCACAGATGTCTGAATGGGCCCAGGGTATGCGGAAAGGTGCATTCAGTCAGGATATGGTTCTGCTGGTATTGGGATATGTGCTGGTTTCGCTGTCCGTATGGATCGGGTACTTAACTGCCAGATTTATCGTTGACCCTATAGTTGCCTTCGATAAGGAACTGAAGAAAGTTGCTTCAGGAGATCTGACGGTAGAAGGCCGTGATGAAAAGCTCCATGAAAAAAACATGAAACGGAAAGACGAAATCCATGACTTATGTGTTTCTGTTGATACGCTGACCGGTAACCTGAGACAGGTGCTTTCCATTGTTAAACAGGCCGGAGATAACGTTGCTTCCGGAGCAAGTCAGATCAGTACCGGCAGTCAGGCAATTTCTGCTGACTGTGCCGCCCAGGCTTCCTTTGCAGAAGAAATTTCTTCTACCGTTGAAGAAATGGCCAGCAATATTACCCGTAACAGTGATAATGCAAGCCAGACCGATGGTATTGCCCAGCGTGTTCTGGAAGAAAGCCGGAAGGGTAGCGTGGCAGTCGGCCAGACCGTTGATGCCATGCACGCCATTGCTGATAAAATCCAGATCATTGAAGATATTTCAAATCAGACCAACCGTCTGGCCCTGAACGCTGCCATTGAAGCAGCCCGCGCCGGTGAAGCAGGCCGTGGCTTTGCCGTTGTTGCCAGTGAAGTCCGGAAGCTGGCAGAAAGAAGCCAGGTTTCAGCTGCAGAAATTGCAGAACTTTCCGTTCAGAGTGTACAGGTTGCAGAACAGACTGGTGCAATTTTTGAAGGTCTTGTACCCGATATTGAAAAGACTGCAGAGCTGATTCAGGAAATTGCTGCTGCAGCCCGCGAAGAAGATATCGGTGCAAAACAGATCAATAAAGCCGTTATAGAACTTGATACCACCGTTCAGAAAAGTGCAACCGGTTCTGAAGAATTTGCTTCCCTTTCTGAAGAAATGGCAAGCCAGGCAAGTCAGCTGCTTGAAACCTTGAGTTACTTCAAATTGAGTGAAGATGCTGCAGAGCAGAAAACGGCCCGTCCGGTACGGCATGGAACCCGTCCGGTCTCATCCGGAAAAACACTGCCGAAGCCTGCAGCTGCAAAAAAAGAAGCCGGTGTCTTTACCAGTTTTGTCACTTCCGGTGAAGCACGGGCCCAGGGCATTGAACCAAAACCTGTGGCAAAACCTGCTGCAAAACCGGCTCCGGTACAGAAAGAAACACCGGCTGCCACCACTGACGATGACCTGTTCTTTGATGCAGCAGAGAACCCGGATGCTGAACCTACTGCGGATACTGCTGCTGCTGATACTGCAAAAAAGGCCGGGTCTGTCTTTACTGATACCAGCTATACGCCGTCTCAGTATGTATCAGACAACGACTTTGAAGAATTCTGATATTCTTTTTGGCAATTGAGGCTGGAACGCGTTATACTAGACGTATGATGAGTTTTATCGTAAGTCATTTACCCTGGTTTTGGGTTGGCGTTCTGGTCCTCTGCCTTGTTATTGAAGCTGCAACCATGGCTTTGACCACGGTGTGGGCAGCCATTGCAGCTTTACCCCTCATTTTCCTTTCCATGCTGCCGGTACCTTTCAAGTGGCAGCTGCTGATTTTTGCCGTGCTGACTCTGGCACTGGCTGTCATCACCCGTCCCTTTGCCGTTAAAAAACTGAAAGTAGGAGAGCATGACAGTACCAATGTAAACGCACTGGAAGGGCAGGAAGTTCTTCTCATCACAGGCATTTCCCGTTTTGAAAAAGGAGAAGCAAAAGCCAAAAACGGTGTAGTATGGACTGCTACATCCGGCACCGGCAATGATATTCCTGAAAAAACGGTATGTATAGTATTGCGGGTTGAAGGCAATAACCTGGTTGTTGCTCCGAAAGACGCATAATCTCAAAATTGGAGGATTGATATGTATATCCTGATTGTCCTTATTGTCATCATTCTGATTCTGCTGGTTACCAACATCAGAATCATTCCACAGTCCCATGCTGCCGTTATTGAACGCTTGGGTGGATACCACAGCACCTGGCAGGTTGGTATCCATGTAAAATTTCCATTCATTGACCGCATTGCCAACCGGGTCAGCCTGAAGGAACGGGTTCTGGACTTTAAGCCCCAGCCGGTAATTACCAAAGATAACGTTACCATGATGATTGATACGGTAGTTTATTTCCAGATTACTGATCCGAAACTGTACACTTACGGTGTTGAAGCTCCGGTCAGCGCCCTTGAAAACCTGAGTGCCACAACCCTGCGTAACATCATCGGTGAACTGGAACTTGACCAGACCCTTACCAGCCGTGATGTCATCAATACCAAGATGCGCAGTATCCTTGATGAAGCAACTGACCCCTGGGGTATCAAGGTTAACCGTGTAGAAGTAAAGAACATCATTCCTCCGGAAGCCATCAAGGATGCCATGGAAAAACAGATGCGTGCTGAACGTGAACGCCGTGAGCAGATCCTTATTGCAGAAGGTCAGAAACAGAGTGCCATTCTGGTTGCTGAAGGTAAGAAACAGTCCATGATCCTTGAAGCAGAAGCTGAAAAGGAAGCTGCCATCCAGAAGGCAAAAGGTGAAGCTGAAGCAATCCTGCAGGTTCAGAAAGCCAAGGCTGAAGGTTTACGGATGATCAAGGATGCGGCCATTGATGAAGGCGTCATTAAACTGCGCGCCCTTGAAGCCTTTGAAAAAGCTTCAGACGGCCAGGCAACCAAGATCATCATTCCATCAGAACTGCAGGGACTGGCAGGTCTTGCTACCGGTATTGCAGAATCTCTGAAGAAATAGTCGTACCAAATACATCATAGCTGCGGGAAGCCGTTATCCGGCCGTACTGGTCAGTTTCAAGAACAACTGAGCCGGTACTGTCTTCTGCCAGGTAGGCAGTGGCGGTTCCCCGCCGTTCAGCAGCAGGAGCGCCATTGATGAACAGACGCGTTCTGCTGCCTGTTTCCTTTCCCGTATCTTCTGACCACCGGTACCGGTACTGCGGTGTATCCGGCAGGTCAAACAATTCAGCCGTAACGGCAAAACTGACTCCATTATAGACAGACAGCACTGTGGTTCCGTTGGTGGTGGTGGAATACCGCCTTCCCAGGGCATCGTAATCGTAGGTTATACACTGTGTCTGTGTGGCTTTTCCGGAACCGGTAGTAATTTCTACCTGTACCAGCCGGTTTTTACGGTCATAGTGATACCGGTCTGTCCGTCCGCTGGCTCTTTTTTCTGTCAGATTTCCCCTGTCATCCCAAACAAAGGTTTCTACCGTACCCTTTTCTACCTGACGGACAGCAGTCAGACGGTCCCGGTCATCGTAGCTGTACTGGGTGGTGCCTGCTGGAGTCTCCCGTAAAATCCTGTTTCCCCGTTCATCAAAGGTATAGGTTTCCGTAACCAGGGCAACTGTGGAAGGAATCCGTGAACCCAGCGAAGGGTGTGCCTGGCTGATGGCTGAACGCAACGCCTTAACGGTGGCAGCGGGAATTACCTGTATCCGTGCTTTGGCAGAAAGGACCTCTTCCGGAGTAGCAGTTTTCTGTATACGGCACAGATGGCCCTGCTGGTCATAGGAGTAGAGGATAAGCATTCCTTCCCGGGTAAATGAAGCCGCTTTCCGTCCGGTATCCGGGTCATACACCATGGCCTCTGCTGCAATGATGTCTCCCTGACTGCTCGTTGTCCACAGGGCTGTTTTCCGTCCTGCTGCGTCATACCGGGTCCGGCAGACGGTGCCGTTACCGTACCGTTTTTCAACTTCACGGTTCATCACATCATAGGCGCAGGTTACGGACAGGTTCTGGGCAGTGTCCCGCAGTGAAATAAGATTGCCGTTGGCGTCCCACTGATAGTGCAGTGCACTGATTTCTTTGCCCTGCTGACGGGTAATTGCCGTTTCAGGTCTTCCTGCCTTGTCATAGGTCCAGCTGGTGGTAATGCCCCGCTGTACGTCTTTCTGCTGTGTTAAAAGCCCGGCCTGGTTCCAGGTAAAGGTCAGGTGGTTTGTTCCGCTTACCGCATCAATCAGGTTGCCGTTTCTGTCATACGTCAGGCCGGTGGTGTCCCGCAGAGAGTCTGCAGGTTCGTTTGCAACGGAAACCTCCGGATAGTGAGGGGTTCCCGTTCCGTCGGTGGTGCAGAGCAGAGTGCCCAGTGCGTTGTACTGGAAGGTGACTGTGCTGCCATCCGGCTGGATCAGCTGTGTAACATTGCCCAGACAGTCGTAGGTAAAGGACGTGGTATTCCCCAGGGGCAGTGTTACTGATTTCTGAAGGCCTTGCGGGGTAACACGGTAGGTGGTGGTGTTTCCTTCGCCATCTGTTGCGGCAGTTATTTCACCAAAGGCATTCAGCTGGTACACCGCAGCATACTCGCCGCCACGGGTAACGGTGATGGTGCGGCCGCCATTGGTGTACTGGTAGTCTTCCCGGTATTCAACTGGTGAACCGGCAGCTTCTGATACAACACATTTCCGGAT
>JAKSTT010000089.1 GCA_024413635.1 Treponemataceae bacterium
CAGGAGGTTTATATGGGATATATATGTTGTAATTGTGGTCATCGTTCCAGTTCAGGTTCTAAGGGCAGTTGTAACAAATCGTCCAGTGGCCAGCATGAATACATTGATGAATGCGATGACGGATACATTTGCTGTGCTTGTGGACATAAATCCAGTTCCGCAACTCCTTCAAGCTGTAATAAAACTGATACCGGGTATCACGTGTATATAGGCCAGCATGGGGGTAAATATGAATGCACGTATTGTGGACATTCTTCATCGTCTGCAACTGCAGGTTCATGTCATAAGTCACCTACTGGTTACCATTGGTATGAATAACTGAACAGAATCAGCTGCTTGTACTGGCAAGCAGTTGATTTAGGAAATGATAATGAATGCAACTTCTCAAACAATGTCAGAAAAATTGAAACGTTTTGTGGATGGTGATGCTGATACTATTTATGAGTATGTTTTACTTTTTATCATCATCATCAATACTATTACCATAGGTTTGGAAACAGTAAATGATATAGCTGCAACCTATGGAAAAACACTTTTTCTCATTGATCAGTTTTGTTTCTGGGTATTTGTGATTGATCTGATAATTAAGTCCATTGCGTATAACAAACAGTTCATTGGCGAATTCAGATTGGATGAAGAAGGAAATCGATATTTTCATCTGAATAAATGGAATGTCTTTGATTTACTGATAGTCATTATTTCGGGTATCGGTTCTCTCCCGTTTTTTGCAGTATTCCGTGTCTGGCGGTTATTTAAATCAGTTAAGATTGTTAAGGGTATAAAGTCTTTTCGGGTAATCAAAACATTTAAGCTGGTAAATGGTATTAACCAGCTGAGAGTGATATTAAAAGCAGTTATCAAAGCCATACCAAGCGTGCTGTGGACTTTCTGCTTGCTTCTCATCTTTGCTTATGTGTATGCAATTGTCGGTATAAGCCTTTTTTGCTCGGATTTTCCGCTTTGGTTTGGTGATTTAGGAGTTGCCTTTCTTTCTCTATTCAAAATGACATCAATAGATGCTTCCGAAATCATCGCGCGATTCAATTTTGCATGGATGTATTTTGTGACATATGACTTCTTTGAAGCGTCAATCATTATGAATGTAATTGTCGGAGTTATCGTTAATTCGGTAAATGCCAGTCGTGCAGAAGTTGAATTGGAAGATTCAGGTATTACTCCGGTGACATTGGAAAGTATTTCAAAGCAGATTGAAATACTGCAGAAAAAGATGGAAGAAATTTCTGGAAGATAAGGAAACGTATATGGGATTTGAAAGAGGTAAGCGATTTGGAAAAATTTGGGATGATGTTGGATTTATTGACAGCAAAATAAAAGATAAAAATTCCTGCTGGAAACAAACGCATAGCGCTGAACGGGGATTTGAAAATGCATTCGGGAATGTTCTGATAAGCAATTCTGATAGACTGAATGGGGCTGTTATTTCACAGATTGTGAAAGATGTTCATGTTCAAAGCGTGTATTGTTTTGGTAAGAATCATCGACCGGATATTGCAATTGATGAAGATGGCATTGCTATTGAAATCAAGTTTTTAGATTCTTCTTTTGACGGTGTAAAAATGGCTTTAGGTCAAAGCATTATGTATCGGTTGAAATATAAATTCGTAATTATCATTTTTGTTGTTTCAGAAGCAAATAAGGAATTGTATCTTGGTGCTGCTGATGGCAAAGAGGATGAAATGGTGTCGATTATGAAATACATGGCTGAGGAACTGAATGTATTTACCTATATCGTATCTGCCTTTGATACCAAAAACAAAAAATCCGTATTGGAATATAACAACATTAATGGCAAATAGGGCAAGCAAACTGATTGAAACAATACTATAAATAAAGGATGTTTTTCTAAAACCATTTTTCCTGATATTACATATAAGAAAGCCGCAATCCCTGATTTTCCTGTCACTTATATGTACTATAAACGTTTTAAGACTTGTTTCGCCTGACAGATTACATATAAATTGCTGTTGTCCGGCATGGTTATATGTAATCTGTAGCTGTTCTCCCATTGATATTACATATAAACCTCTCGCACATCCTAGGTTCGCTTCACTTTTATATGTAATCAGCAAGAAATCTCGACGTACATAAAAAAAGCGGTTGCCACCCACAGGTGTGACAACCGCTTTTAACGTCTTTACCGCATTACAGCGGCAGAGAATGTATCTTACAGTCCGAAGATTCCGGCGTAGGCTTTCAGGACACCGTCCATTTCTCCGGCCAGTACTTTCTTGGTCAGTTTTTTACCAAGCTGTACGCCTTCCTGGTCAAAGCTGTTCAGGTTCCAGATGAATCCCTGGTACATGATTTTGTTTTCAAAGTGTGCCAGCAGTGCACCCAGAGAAGCCGGGGTCAGCTGTTTTGCATACAGCAGGCTTGATGGGCGTTCACCGGCAAACTGTTTGTTCGGGTTTTCGTCATCTTTACCGCAGGCAAAGGCAACAATCTGAGCAGACAGGTTAGCGCACAGTTTTTTCTGGCTGGTAGAACCGTCTACAATTACGTCTTCACCGTACTGGCTGTCGTTGAATCCAATGAACTGCAGTGGAACAATATCGGTTCCCTGATGCAGCAGCTGGTAGAACGAGTGCTGACCGTTGGTTCCCGGTTCACCAAAGATTACCGGACCGGTAACGTAATTAACCGGTGCACCAAAGCGGTTTACTGATTTACCGTTTGATTCCATGTCTGCCTGCTGCAGGTGAGCTGGCAGGCGGCTCAGAGCCTGGCTGTATGGCAGGATGGCAGTTGAAGGATATTCCTGTGCATTGCGTTCATATACACCGATAAGGGCATCCAGCAGGGCTGGGTTTTTGGTAATGTCTTTGTTGCATGCCAGAACGTCTTCTGCATGGGCACCGTCCAGGAATTCTGCAAATACTTTTGGTCCGAATGCCAGAGAAAGCACTGCGCCACCTACTGCTGAAGTAGAAGAGAAGCGTCCACCGATAAAGTCATCGATGTAGAAGCTGGCCAGATATGCCGGGTTATTAGCCAGTGGACTGGTTTCGCTGGTAACGGCAATCATGTGTTTGCTTGGATCCAGGTTTGCTTTTTTCAGGAAGTCTTTAACGAACAGTTCGTTGGCCAGGGTTTCCTGGGTAGTTCCTGATTTTGAAACCAGAATGAACAGGGTGTGTGCCAGATCGCAGGAAGCAGCTACGGCAGCACCATCGTCAGGGTCTACGTTTGAAATGAACTTTGCAGTCATTTTCAGAGTGTTGTTCTTTTTTGCCCAGCCTTCAAGAGCCAGGTACATGGCGCGTGGTCCCAGATCTGAACCACCGATACCGATCTGACAAACGGTGGTGAATTTTTCGCCGGCAGCATTTGCTACAGCGCCGCTGTGTACTTTGTCAGCAAATTCAGCAATTGCTTTCTGCTGTGCAACGTAGAATTCACGGGCATTTTTTCCGTCATAGATAACATCGTTGCCCAGCTGTCCGCGGAGCAGGTGATGCAGAACGCGGCGGTTCTCTCCGGTATTTACGATTTCGCCGTTGTACAGGGCTGCGAATTTTTCAGTCAGCTGAGCATCGTCAGCAAGCTGCTGCATTACTCCCAGGATCTGAGAGTTAACCTGCTTTGCAGCGTAGTTATAGGTAAGACCACAAGCGTCTGCAACCTGATAGTCTGCAACGCGCTGAGCGGTCAGTTCTTTTTTCAGTGAAACCAGTCCTTTCAGGGACATGAGTTTTTTCCAAGATTCCAGTGAATCTGCATTTTCCCAAGAGATAGCCATTTTCTGCTCCTTAATAAGCCACCGCAAATGCGGCAGTGCATGTAGTGAAACTATAAAAAAATACCGCTTTTCTTGCAAGGGAAAAGCGGTTTATGAACTCGTTAAGGTCGCGCAGCGACCGTCTTATTCGTCGATTTCCGGTACTTTCAGTTTCAGGGCATCCAGGAACTGGTCACCGTTTACGCCTTCGCGCAGACAGGCAAATACACAGTTATCCCCACCGGCAATGGTACCCAGAACTTCATCCATACCCATGCTGTCAATAGACTGGGCAACAACATCTGCGTAACCGGAATAGGTTTTGATGACAGCCAGGTTTCCGGAACATTCAATGCTGATGTAGCCGCG
Source organism: Treponemataceae bacterium (assembly GCA_024413635.1). GTDB lineage: Bacteria > Spirochaetota > Spirochaetia > Treponematales > Treponemataceae > Treponema_I. The sequence goes on from JAKSTT010000089.1 coordinate 4,109, forward strand.
CATAAAGTCCTGTGCCAGGGAAATTTCACTTTCCTGGCGGTCTTCTTCTCCCGGCAGGGTATATACATATCCATTGTGGCCGTCAGAAATTTTGCCGACTTTCAGCAGTTTCAGGTCCCGGGAAAGGGTTGCCTGGGTAACTTCAAAGCCTTCTTTTGTCAGATAGCCCAGCAGTGCTTCCTGACTTTCAATACGGTAATTCTTGATTAATTTACGGATAGTCTTTAAACGGGTAAGCCGTTCTTTCATCGATGTTGTCCTTGAGCCAGTAAGCGGAAAAAAAACGCAATAAGGCTAAACAGATTGAATAAGTATGCAGAAATTATGCAGAAATTACTGACGTCTGTCAATGTTCTGCATATTTATACACAACCGGTTGCCATCCTTTCCGTATTATTTCAGTGTCACGTAGGTTTTGCCGAATCCGCCGTCTTCCGGTTTGGCAAAATGGTATTCTGATACGGCACTGTACCCGCGCAGTTTGTTCTGAACCATCTGCTGCAGGACACCGTTTCCTTTTCCGTGGATGACACTGAAGCTTTTCAGATTATGGATACAGCACAGGTCAAGCTGCCGGTCAAGGGCCTTTTCGGCTTCTTCATACCGCATGCCCAAAAGGCGCAGTTCCATAACCGGCCGGTCATTCTTTACTATACCGAACTGTACGCGGCCATCTGCAGAACCGGAACGCAGGTCAGAGCCGGAATCCATGCTCAGTTCTACGGAAACGCTGGGTTTGCTCTGCTTCTGGGCAACGGCAATATCACCGGCTTTTATCGTCATCTTCAGGCTTCCGAACATAACTACATACCGGGCTTCCGAGGGAGTCTTTCCTTTTTTGGCAACTGATGCAACCGTTCCGGTCTGATGAGTCTTTGCGTGGATAACGTCGGTACCAGGTTCCAGCCAGACTGCCTCTTCCTGAACAACCTGTTCTGCTTTTCCGGTGGAATCAACCGTAAACTGGCGGGCTCCGGGAATCGGTCCGGCCGGCAGCTTATCCTGTTCTTCCTGCAGGGCTGCCTGTTCTGCTTCTACAGCCCGGGTCAGTTCTGCTATGGTTTCCTTTACTTTCAGGGTCTTTTCGCGGGTAACTTCGCCTTCCCGCAGTTCCCGTACCAGGTTTTCAAGCATACTGCGGCTTTTGTCAACAAAGTCACGGCTTTTCCGGTATCCCTGTTCCCGCAGTTCCAGTTCATGCTGTTTTACCCGCAGGTTTTTCAGGTCTACTTTCCGCCACCGTTCGTTGATGTCCCGTTCCTTAATGGCAAACTCAGTTTCACGTTTGGCCAGTTCTTCGTGCTTGGCGTTCAGCCCTTTAATCAGGGCTGAAATGTCAGCCTGGTTGTTGGAAATATACTGTTCTGCCTGGTCGGCAATTTCTGCCGGCAAACCTGAGCGGCGGGCAATATCCAGGGCGTGGGATTCTCCGGGAACTCCCATAAGGATGCGGTAGGTAGGTGCCAGGGTTTCCTGTCCGAACTCTACGCTGGCATTGGTTACGCTGGGATGGGTATAGCCGTAGTTTTTCAGGATACCGTGATGGGTGGTAACCAGAACAAATGAGTCCCGCTTGATCAGTTCATCAAGAACCGCCATGGCAATGGCACCACCTTCCTGGGGATCCGTACCGCTTCCCAACTCATCCAGCAGTACCAGTGAGTTTGCATCGGCATTTGCCAGGATGTTGGCAACATTCTTCATGTGGCCGCTGAAGGTAGACAGGTTTTCATCCATGTTCTGTTCGTCACCGATATCAGCATACACACCGGTAAAGATCGGAAGCGCCGTACCTTCTGCTGCCGGAATGGGGAATCCGCTCTGGTTCAGCATGGCAAGAAGCGCAATGGTTTTTAAGGTAACGGTTTTACCACCGGTATTTGGACCGGTAATTATCAGCTGACGGTGACCGCGGCCGTTATTTGCTTCTTTCTGGAAATTGACGGTAATAGGGACTGCACGGCTACCCAGCAGCGGGTGACGGGCTTTCAGCAGGATAGGGGATTCAAAGTCGGGGGCTGCAACCTGACCGTCGGTATCAGGAAGGTCAAAGGCATAGGTGCCCTGTACGGCAAGACCCCACCGGGCAGAAGCGAGACTGGCATCCAGACGGGTCATTAAGGTAAGGGCTGTTTCAAGGCTTTCTTTATCTGCTCCCAGTTCAGCGGTCAGGGCTTTCAATATATTGTGTACAGCCTGGCTCAGCCGGAACTGTTCCTGTACCAGCTCATTATTCTTGATAACCAGGTCAGCCGGCTCAATAAAGCAGGTCTGTCCGGTCTGTGACATTTCATGGACAATACCGGGAATCCGGCTTTTTGCTGAGCTTTTTACTGCCAGCACCTGACGGTCACCGCGCAGAACGGGAATATTGCTCTGCAGTGAACTTGAAAGGCTGTTGTCAGTGGTATAGCTTTTGATGATGGCATCAATTTCGTTCTGCTTTTTCCGGATTTCAGCGCGGATAGCCCGCAGTTCCGGAAGGTCGCGGATCATGCCGCTTTCATCAATAATGCGGTAAATGGCATTTTTCTGGCTTTCCAGATCAGGCAGCTGATTTCCTGCAGCTTCCAGCAGCGGCAGGCTCAAATGCTCGTCTTTTTCAAGGGCAAGCAGTGTTGCTTTTGTATGGATTGCGGCGTTGCAGAATCCACCAAGAATGGCAATACTTTCTACATCCAGGGCATAATCAGTTACCCCCAGCTTTGTTAAGAGGGGGGCACATTCTCCCCAGCCGGTCAACGGACTGCCGCCTTTTACCGTAATATAGCGGAACCACTGGCGGCTTTCTTCTTTCCGCTGGGCAACCTGTTCTTTTGCAGTAAACGGAAGCCGTTTTTCAAGCAGTGCCTTACCTTCGGCGCTCATGCAGAAGGACGCAATATCAGCACGTACCCTGAAGTAATCCAATAATTCTAATGTTTGTGTTTCCATAAGGTTTAGTCTTCCCAACTGCCGGTGCGGAGTTCTTCTCCAATGCGCTGCCAGCTTTCAAACCGTTCTTCGCTGATGGCTCCGGCATAGACGCCTTCAAGCATCTTGCAGCCGGATTCATGGGTATGGGTACAGCTCATGCCAAAGGTGCATTTTCCTACCAGCGGGCGCATTTCACGGAAGTACAGCTGCAGGTCATCGGCTGCAATATCATCCAGCACAAAACGGCGTACACCGGGAGTATCGATGATTGAAGCCGTAACGCCTTCGCGTCCCTCAACCAGGGATTCATTGATATGCAGGTGCATCAGGGTTCCTTTTGTGGTGGTATGGGTTCCCCGGCCATATTTTTCGCTTAAACTGCCGGTCCGGAGTACGCAGTTGGAATCAAGCACATTGATGATGCTGCTTTTGCCGACACCGCTCTGGCCGGTTAATACGCAGAGTTTGTCCTCAATAAACTGTGCCAGCCCTTCCATGCCTTCGCCGCTTTTTGCAGATACCCGGAATACCTTGTACCCGATGCGCTCCCAGTCAGTCAGACGGAAGTCAAAATCCGGGTCGTCAGCGGCTTCTACGTCGCATTTATTGGCAACGATGATGGGTTCAATACCGGCATACTCAGCCTGGGCCAGAATGCGGTCAATAAAGCGGGGCCGGAATGGCGGTTCATCAGGGGTAGTAATGCAGATAATGTAGTCCACATTGGCGGCAAGCAGCTGCGGCTGGCGTCCCTTTACGTTCCACCGCACATATTCGTTGCGGCGGGGAACAAGGGCGGTAATCTGAGCCTTATCGGCGTTGCTGTCTGTCAGTTCCAGTTCAACCACATCGCCCGGGGCCAGAGGATTGTAATAATTACGGTCAGTCTTCAGTTTTTTGCCTTTTATGGTGCACCGGCGGATATTGCCGTCGTCACATTCAACGTCAAAGACGTTATTGCTGCCACCTAACACAGTTCCATTCATAGGGCAAATTTTACTGATTACGGCACAGTTGTCAACAAAGTGCCGCTTTATTTGTTATCCGTGCTGACCGACAACGCGGGTGTTCCGTACCTGAAAATACCGGAAGATGGCTGCAAGACCTGCAATGAACCATACCAGACCGGTAGACCACCAGAGACCCCATACGCCGATAACCGGAATAATGGTCAGGATAAACGGCAGTGAACAGCGGCCGATTACTTCGATGACGCCGTTTGAAATGGCAAATACACTGTCGCCAACGCCGTTCAGGATACCACGGGTTGTGTAGATGATTCCCAGGAACAGGTAGAACAGACTGGTAATGCGCAGTGCCGTTTCTCCCATATCAACTACTGCCGGTTCATTTACAAAGAGCAGGGTAATGTGCCGTGAGAAGAACTGCATGAGGACAGTCATGACCAGAGAGAATATGGCCATGATTTCAAGACTTTTTTTATAGCCGTTCCGCATGCGGTCAGTATTGCCGGCTCCGTAGTTCTGTCCGGTATGGGTAGAAAGTGCGGCGCTCAACGTCTGGTACGGCTGATGAATAAGCTGTTCAATGCGGCCGGTGGCAGTAAAGGCTGCTACGGCAACGGCACCAAATCCGTTTACGGCACGCTGGATGGCCATGGATGAGATGGCAATGAGCGAGAACTGCAGTGAAAGAGGGGCTCCAATCTTTACTGACTGGCTGACTACGGTTTTATTCCACTGGAAGTCGGCTTTGGAAAGCTTAAAGTACGGATTTGTCTTTACGGCATATATCAGGCAGGAAATACCGGATACAAACTGGCTGATAATGGTAGCAATGCCGGCACCGATAACGCTCATGTGGAGGCCCTGAACAAAAATCAGGTCCAGGATGGTATTGAGGATGCACGAAAAGATGAGGAAGTACAGCGGAGTACGGGAATCTCCAAGGGCACGGAGCATGGATGAAATGTAGTTATACAGCGATACGAACACCGTAGCCAGACAGACAATCCGGAGGTATCCCAGCGCGTCATGATAGATGGCTTCCGGGGTACCCAGAAGGTACAGCAGGGGTTTTGCCAGGAAGAAGGCGATAAGGCCGATGGCGGTGGGGAAGACGGTCATGATGTAACCAACATTGGCAATACAGCTTTTTACGCTGCCGGTATCTTTCCTTCCAAAATACTGTGAGGTGACGATACCACCTCCACTGCCGATGCCGTTACAGATGGCGAAAAAGAAAAACGAGATGGAAGATGTAACGCCAATAGCTGCCAGAGCATCAGCACCAACAAGTTTGCCGACAACCACTGAATCAACCAGGTTGTACAGCTGCTGAAAAAGATTTCCGATGAGCATGGGAATGGAAAACCGGATCAGTAGGGCGGTCGAGTTTCCCTGGGTCATGTCGAGCGTTTTGTCTTTCACAAAAAT
>JAKSTT010000009.1 GCA_024413635.1 Treponemataceae bacterium
TTCATTCTTTCAGATATCCATTACGATTTTTACCTCAAAAGCTATCACAACAGCAATCTGGAAGTAACAAAAACATTCATTGAAGAAATTCCCAATCGCTACAAGAACGTTGTCCTGTGCCTTGGTAACCACGATTTAGTTCTCACTTGGGACCTGGATAAAGCTGGCACACCTCGATTTCTGACATCGGAAGAAAAAATTGCAGCAATTAAAGCTTTTTGTGTAAACTTTCCCAATGTGCATCTTTTGGACGGTGATTGCGTCACAATCGATGGAATTACCTTTGGCGGAACCATGGGGATGTGGGATATGAGCTTTATCAGGGATTATGGATTAGACCAGAAATACAGTGAAATGAAAACATGGTGGAAACACTGCTGGTTCGATGGTGTCCACTGGAACTATTGCAATCAGGATTTGGAAGCGATTAAAGAACTTGAATTTGGAAAGATACATAAGGTTCTCGTTCAAAAACCTGACGTAATGATAACCCACTTTTCACCGCTTCCACCAGAATTTCTTATGCCCGAAGCGTACCGTCGCGATTTTGTCAGTACGATGTTCTATTTTGATGACCGAATCGCAAGAAATTACCTTTCTGACAATCCAACGGCAATCTGGTGCTCCGGTCACACCCACACGGCATTCATCGATGACAGAATTTTTGTGCATCCAAATGGATACCCAGGTGAAAATCCTTACTTGATGAATAACCTGCAGAAGCAACAGTTCTTAATTGAGATGTAACGCAGCAATAAGGATGCTTCCGCACCAGTTTGTTCCAGACATTGTTTTAGTATTTCAACAGAAACGATACTCAATTTATTATAATTTTTTTAATAGCCGTTATTCTATGAATTCAAATTGAATACTTTTTTCTTTTGGCACTAACGGACTTAGCAAAATTTCCAATTCTTCTTTTGCTTTTTCTGTTGCCTTTTCTAAAGCATTAAGAACTTCCTCGCTCTGTTCCTTCTCATCTTTTATTTTAAGGAATGCATCGTTAGCAGCTGTATATACAGCTGCATATGACTGTTGCATATTATTAAAAAAACTGTCTGATAGGCTTTCAATTGTTGCATTTTCATGATTTAGCTCATGAGATAGTATTTTTGCTTTTGGCAATTTTATCTTAATATTACCCATATTATCTTCTTCAATAAAAAGTCTTACATCTCTTAGATTAATTCCAAATTTTATTGTTCCAGAAATACCCAACACAATTTTATCCTCTGTCTTTGGTATTTTAATTCCATACCATGAGGCCTTTGCACTAGTTAACATTTTCAAAGCATCATAATCTAATTGCAGTGTTGTTAACTCTGATATTTCACTAATCCTTGATTGTAGAATGGTAATTGAATTTTGAGGAACATCCTGTTTTACAGTACCTTTGCCAATAAAAAAACCTAAAACAAGAAATAATAAAAATGTCTCAACAAATGCGACTATATGAAGCGGATGCACCTTCATTGGGTCAATTATTACTAATCTATTTTCTTTATTTGTTTTTGAACCAGGTCGGTTTTCTTCCATGTTTTCTCCTAACATAATCTACACAATACAACCTACAATAATAATCGCAACAACAAAAACGATAATTAATAGAGGAATAATTTTGTCCATAAAAATCTCCTTGTAATATTTATAGTGACTAAATCATAACATAAGCACAAATCAAACCTAAAAAATTGAGTATAAGAAATACACGTTCATTAAATAAATTGTAAAAAAACTAAATTTATGCAGCTCAACATCAGCTAACAACTTTTCACTTCTTTTAATCATAAACAAAATTCCGGAAAAACTGGTGCCAGTCATTCCAACTAAACGCACGTCCAGGATGATCCATTGCATAAGCATTCACTTCATGTCCATTTGCAAGCGTATAATGTCCCTTATTGAAAAAAGCACCATGACACTCAAGGTCGCAATCCCAGGTATAATTTGATTCTGGCAAATGACTCCACAGTCTGTCTCCCCACACAAGAAGAACATCTGGCTGAAGTTCGTTAAGGACTTCATAGAATGCATTAATGCCACTATCCCACTGTTTTTGAGTTGGCTTATCATCCGGAGTTGGAAGCAAATCTTGTATGTAATTATAAAAGGCAACTTCGTTCCAGATTTCATTTCTGGACTTTTCATTAGTCTCAAAACCTGTCAGCGCACGTTCAAATTTTGTATAGGTCTTATGTGTCCAATTACTGTTTGCCTGATCATTCAGCAGGTCAACTGTTTTTTTGGGACTATAATCACTGCCATAATGGCTTTCACCTAAAATAAGAATCTTTTTGCCATAACAGCAACCCGCCCAATAATTACTGCCAACCCATGGTTCAAACTGTACATAATTAATGTTCATCGCGTATTCTCCAATCTCATTCATTCAATTTCACTTATTATTTTCCAAATTTGAGTTATATACACATAGTCTGCATCCCGTGATAATTCAGACGTAGCATATTCAAATAAACTTGGTTTCATGTATCACTCCAGTATGTGGATAGTATAACAGAGCGACTCTATCAGAATATGATATACCAGATATAAAAAAACTGTTCGTCAAACAAATTACGAACAGTTTTCCAACGCAAGATTAAAAATACTAAAAGGTTTTTCTTTACGCAGAAGCAAGAGTCATTTCTGCAAGCTCCTTAACTTTCTCAGCAGGAAGCTTCAGCATATCTGCAATCTGCTCAACAGTCATATTTCCAGTATTAATTAAGCCCTGAATAATTTTTGCTTCACCACGAGCTTCTACGGTATCTAAGAAATCACACATATTTACGCCTCCTTTTTCACCTGAGATGCCTTCATTATATACTGATTCAAACTTACTGTCATTTGTCAGAACCTTCATAAGCTTAAAAAACTCATCAACGTGATTAATTGCATCTTTGGTTCCGCGATAATCTGGAATCTTTTTCCGCTTTGCGAAATAATCAGCAACAATCTTGAAGTCACTCTTGAAATTTGAGATCTGTTCATCTGACAACTTACAAATCTCAAACAAATTGATTCTATAATCATTCACAAAGGGTTTAAGTTTTTCAGGAACATCAAGACAGCCAAGAAGGTTTTTAGGCTTGTTCCATTCCGCATCACCGAAATACAAAACCAGAGTGATTACTGGATATCGTTTTGTTTTTCCATCCTGGTTAAGCTGGTTACGGTAAGCTGCTCCATCATAACTAAAAACCCGTAACGGCATATCGGGATCTACAACAGTCTGATTTTCCAAACCGTATAAAGCAATTCTGATTTCTCCATTTCTCCAGTACTTTGCTACATCCCGTTCCTGTTCATGAAGTTTATCATCGGCCTTATACATGGAATGCTCCGATTCAGCTTCCAGTTCATCTTCTTTTATGACCTGCTCACCGTTGAACAACAAGCCGTTCACAATATCTGCAAAGACATCGTTATACGATTCAAGTGTTTTTTCAACAATATCTTTTTCACCCATGATTTTAATATAGTCATAGCTGTTCACATCGTATAGAAAACTTTTTTACTCTATCATAATTTGATATCCTCACCATAGTATTCTGTGAACAGATAAAACTACGCAGATTAAGGAGCAAAACCAATGATGGAATTGTATGGATTTGTATTTTCCGGGCATGTCTTGGACCATTGCGACGCAAAGTTCATTCCGAAAAATGCCGTAAACGATATGCATTCCATACTCTGTTATGATTACGAAGGCGGAAAACCCTGGCATGACAATTCGGTCGTCATGGAAATTCACTTCTGGAATTATCAGCCTGAAATTGAAGACAACAAGATTAGGATTCTGTATGATACAGCATCCACATTAATGTCCGATTTTTATAATCTGACAAAAGACTGTCTTTGGAACATTGTCTCTGTACGCATGGACCTCAGCTGTAATATCTGCTGCCAGGACCGTAAGGATGAAAAAATCGACATGACTGATTTTGAATACTATGATTGCAGAATCAGGCACAAGATAGTAGCGGGAAACCCTGAACTGCCAGACGATTAAGACTTTATAAGGAAGACGATATGGAAAATGAAAGTTTTGGTATGTATGACTCAATACAAGACCTGATACCAGTTTTTGTGGAATCATTAGAAAAATCTGCAAACCATAATTCGGATTATCCTGAGACATCAATTCCACTACCCGAAGGCGAAACACTCACCTTTGCACCAGGAGACCTGATTGTACTTTCTGGCGCTGTCAAATCCGGAAAAACTACCGTTACTTTAAATATGGCAAGAATGTTGGGAAGCGTAAAAAACTGTCCGGTAGGGTATTTCAGTCCCGGTCCTTTGGAATATTCAGATCTAGGCAAACGGGTTATCTCTCTTGCATCGGGTATTTCATTACACAAGATTGATTCCGGAAGACTTTCATATGATGAACTGGAAGTTATTCAAGATACTTCAAAAAAACTGTACGACTCACCACTGTTTTTTAATCAGACACCGAATCTTTTCTTTGAAGAATTGGAATGTACTGCACAAATGCTTGCTGAAGAACAGCAGGTAAAAGTGATTTTTATCGACAGTCTGGAATATCTGCAGGAACTGGTAGATGCAGATCCGGAATCATATCGGTATGAATTAGAAACGCTGCTGGAAAAGATAAAAGATATGGCCGTTAGCCTGAATATTGCTGTGGTACTGATAGCAGGCTTTGCTATCGACAATCCACTCCACCATGTATCCATGAAAAACTTCAGAAAACACATGATAATTCCCCGCACTGCCGATACTGTCCTTATCTTGAACCGCCATCAACGAGATGACGAAGGAATTACCACAATACTGTTAAGTGTCCCCAAAAACGCCCACAGCAAACCGTTTGGAGTGGGCTTGCCGTTTGAATTTTAGGTGGAACTGTTATCTTTAATACGTAAGTGTACCGTCAATTTTGTGGATACAAAAAATCAATGAGTCGTTTGACTTCAGCTTTTGCCAGAGCAACACCAGCGTCAAGAATGTCTCTGTTGAAAATCGTATAAAACCAATATCCTTCATCAATGTCAGAACGTTCAGCGATAAAATCAAGGCCGCACAGCTTCATGGCTTTATCAGCTGTCGAATGTTTAAATGATTCGTAAAGTCCTATACAAAAACAGTAATCTGACGAAATATCAAATTTTTTTATTCCTGCCCAAATACCGTAATCATAATAACTACGGCCGCAGTACTTTTTATCCAGATTGATTTCCAGTCCGGTCTGATTTGGATATCCGATATCGGTTATCTCTTCCAGTCTCTCGATATATTCTTCCGATTTGCCTATCATCTGGGCATATGCCTTTTTCAATTCTGTGAATTCCACAGACTCTTCATGATGCTGTTCAAGTTTGGCCAGCACTTTTGGTGTATATGGTTCGGTATAGTAATATCCTTTTTTGGCACGATTATATTCAATAGGAGCAGCACCGCGATCCCGCATAAAATCAATGGTACGGTGAATAGTCAACGGCTTTACTTCAAAGTGTTCTGCAATTGTCCGGCAATTTGGATACCGGTTATCCGAAAGCAATTGGTGGATATAAGAAACCCGTTCGATCTGTGCATACGTTCCTACAGTTTGTCGTTTAGCCATATAATTTTCTCCCGTTACATCAGTATACCATTACTTCTCATTCACCCTATCATAAAAAGATACTCACCTTATAGTATACTGTGAGTATGAAAGACAGCCTGTTGTCTACAAGAAAACAAATCAGAACCACAAAGAAGCTTCTAAAAGAAAGACAGAAATGGCTTGTATCAGATTTTTTGCCCCGTCTGCAACAAAAGTTTCCAGAATTTTCTGACTACACTCTCACCGCCTCTATTTCACCCATGACCAGGGAAGATCTTATTGATATTGAACCTGACGAGTATATTGACAGTACACCACTTACTAAATTCGAAATAATTTTAGCCAAAAAAGTAGAACATCCAGACAAACGCATTAGTCGTCAGATCCATCGGACACGGAATTACAGAAAAATATTGCAACACAGACATCCATGCAAGCCTGTTCATTGGAATGATAATCTTTTATTAAAGATAGAAGAAATCAACAACCGTATAATACAATTGTTTACCAAGGCATTAACGACTTCAGAATTATTACGGGAATTTCTTGAATCAGAATACCAGAACGGTCGAAAAGAATTTGCTGATTTCGATATAGAAGCTTCTGTTGTTTACACAAATCACCAGATTTTCCCCTACACTGACGGGAAAACCAGTAATCTTCTCAGAGAGATAACGAACTTTCATACCTTTATCCCGACGATATATCTGAATTCTTCAAATATCCTATCAAGTGATTTACGGGAGACACTCTATTTAAGCATGGATGACTGGAACATTGAACTGTTTGAAAAGGTTCCAAAGTGTATTCCTATTAATTATTACATGCATTGTCTTTTTGTTGACGGCTATACTTACAACCTGAATGACCTGCAGTTCATGAATCCAGAGGATTTCCAGGTACAGACTACTATTTCCACCTGGGACTGGATGATGGAAAGAGAAAACAGTTGATTGTAGTAAATAGATATAGAAAAGCCCCCGACAGCAACGCTGTCAGGGGCTAGTGTGAAAACTTATAATACCATATTTATGGGCTAAAAGCGCCCGTAAATTGTTAATGACGGGATAAGCTCAGCTTACCCCGTACTTATTATCTCTTGAGGTTCAGAACAGTATCCAGCAGCGTGTCTGCAGTCTGGATGGTCTTACTGTTGGCCTGGAAACCACGCTGGGTTACGATCATGTCGGTCATCTGTTCGGTCAGGTCAACGTTGGACATTTCAAGGGCACCGGAAAGCATGGTTCCTTTACCGGCAATACCGCTGGTGCTGATGTTGGCAAGACCTGAGTTGTTACTGGCCATGTAGGTATTGTTACCGGCTTTTTCAAGACCGCCCTGGTTGGTAAAGCTGGCCATTGCAATCTGTCCGATGGAACGGGTGGTACCGTTGTCATAAACACCGGTAATGATACCGCTGGCATCAATCTTGAAGTTATCAAGATATCCCATGGTGTATCCATCCTGGTAGAATGCTTTGGTAGAGGAAGAAGAAGCACTCTGTGTAATGGTGTTCTTCATGGAACCGATGGTACCTACGTTGATGTTCAAAGTCTGACGCAGCGGGTTTCCGTCTTCGTCAGGGTTTGCTCCGGGAACGGTAAAGCTTGCAGCAATGGCAATTTCACCTTCCGGGTTAGAAACGTTTCCGGCAGAGTCGATGACAGAAGCAAGACGTCCGTAGTTATCAAAGGTAACGGTAAAGGTGTTTTCCATACCATCGGTACCGCCAAGACCAACGCGGGTCTGGGTTTCTGCAGCGTTTTCTGCATCTACGTTTACGGTAGCAGTCCACTGGTTGTCAGTGCCTGGTACACGGGTAAATGATACGGACAGCATGTGTTCATTACCAAAGCTGTCATAAATCTTGGTTTCAGTTCCCCAGGTACCTTTTACGATGTCTGCTTCAGAAGCGCCATCTGCAATAAGGGGAGTATTTTTATCAAGGTTACAGGCAAAGTTTACGTTCTGGGTAGCTTTTGCAGGGTCTTTTGATCCAATTGGAATAATCAGATCTTCAGTGGTACCTGCGGTATTGATTACCATTTCTCCGTTCAGCTCCTGAGCCATCCAGCCCTGTACTTTCATACCTGAAGCTGGATTAACCAGAGTACCGTCCATATCAACGCCAAAAGTACCGGCACGGCTGTAGAAAGTCTGTTCACCGTTTTTCAGTACGAAGAAACCGTTACCCTGAATGGCAAGGTCAGTAGAAACACCGGTGGTCTGCAGGTTACCCTGGTTAAAGATGGTATCTACAGAAGCAATGGTCATACCAAGACCAATTTCCTTAGGGTTTACACCACCAATCTGTTCAGTAGGAGCTGCAGCACCTGCAGTCTGCTGGCTGATCATATCCTGGAAGTTTACGCGTCCACGTTTGAAACCGGTAGTGTTAACATTTGAAATGTTGTTACCAATTACGTCCATACGAGTCTGGTGATTCTGCATTCCCGAAACGCCAGCATAAAGTGATCTCATCATAATTCGTTACCTCTTCTCTATCGTGTCCGCGTTATTCTGCGTAAACCTTTACAATTTTATCCATGCTGTACAGCATGCCGTTAACCTGTACCATTGGTTCTGCACCTCTGGTAGCTGCTTCTACATACCCGGTTACCTGTGCACCGTTCATATCGATATCAACGGTTTTACCGATGGTGGTTGAAGCTTCCGATGACATAAGCATGTTTGCCATTCTGGTAAAACTGGTGCTCATGTTGGTCATCTGTTCCAGTGAGGAGAACTGGGCCATCTGTGCAATGAACTCTGTGTTTTCCATAGGACTGGTGGGGTCCTGGTTGGAAAGCTGTGCAATGAGCAGTTTCAGGAAGTCATCTTTTCCCAGTTCATTACTGGTAGAACGTCCCAGTTCTGCAATGTTTTTGCTGTTCTGCAGGTTTACGGCGTTCTGTACTGCCAGCTGTTCCTGTGCACTCATTCTTGTATCAATGGTAGATGCCATGTTTTCCTCTTTTTTGATAGCTTACGCTACCAGATTTATATACGTTGTGCTGCCGGCACTGTCATCCATATCAGCCATGGGCATGTTGTCCATGTAACTGTCTGCGGTATGGCGTGCAATGGCAGCATTCAGGTTTTCATATACACGGTCCTGATTTTCCGGATACCCCTGCTGGTTGCTCCCTTGAGAACCAGTCCAGGTAAGGTCAAAACCGTTTGTGTCAAAACCGCTTGCAACAAAAGCCTGTTTCAGGTCATTCATACTCTGCTTGAAGGCATCGTATGCTTCTTTTGATGCAACCACGATCTTTCCTGTAATCTGATTGTCGGATAATTCAAGATGAATCTTAACATTTCCCAGCTCTTCAGGATGCAAAATTAAATTGATGCTTCCTTTGTTATCGTTTTTCAGTACGATGGAGCCGGCTTTTACAAATTCATCGGCGTTGTTGCTGATTTCATCAGAAATCATGGTAGCAAAATCGTTGCTGGTAAGACCTGCTTCGATAGTTCCGGTATATGCTCCGGTCTGATTATCCTGAAAATACTGCTGTTCTGCGTTCTGTGCCAGGTTCAGTGACATTTCTGCCGAATGTTTTCCGTCAAACGAAGTCATGGTCACGGTTTTTCCGGCATCTGCTGTATCAGCAATGTCAGCAGTACGTTCATCAACAACAGAGATTGAGTCCATAATGGTACTGGTTTTCTTACCCTTTACAACCTTTTTTCCGGTTTCAAGGGATGACAGTTCATCAGATTCTGTTTTGATTTCAGTATGAGTATTCAGATCCTGCTGAAAAACCGGTTGTGACGGAACGGTAATGACAGCTGCCAGATTTTCCTGCATAACCAGGTCACTATTTTCAGTTGTCTCTGGTTCTTCCAGGTCTTCCGTAAAGCCCAGAAAGCGGTCTACAGCAGCATCAAAATCGGTTTCTGACTGTGCAGCAAATGCAATCTGCACGCCGCTGTACAGCTGTCCTTCATCATCAAACGAAACTTCCAGTGAGAAAGGTTCCAGTTCTGCAACACCGGTCATCCGTGCCAGCTGATTTTCAAAAGCCATCAGAGACTCATCTGTAACGGGTACCAGTTCTTCAGTTGCAGCAGCTTCTGAAACTTCTGTGGCAGCTTCAGCTTCTACCGGTTCTGCGGTTTGAGAAATTGTTTGTGTCTGAGTGTTTCCATCCGTGGATTCTGCCTGAGCGGCACGCTCCATATAAGAGCTGAATGAAGTTTCAACCGGAACAGCGTTGCTCTTTCCCTGAGCCAGCTGCAAGCCGCTGTCTACCGACAGCAGATTAAGGGAATCCCCTTGTACCGGCTGAAAGTTCAATGGATACATTGGACCTCCAGTTAGTCACTGCAAAGGTCCTGCGCTATCCTCAGTTATTCGGTTTATTTACCATTTTGCGCTGGATTCCGGCTACCCGGTCAGCGGGCATTAAAGAAAGCCAGTACGAAACCTGAGAAGAACTTCCGGCAGCTTCTGCAATCTCATCACACTTGCGCAGGGTATCAATCATATCCTGATCATCCATGGCAAGAAGAATGGCAACTGCGTTAGCCGGCGCCATACTGTTTAAGTTTGACGCATTCTTTGCAATGTTTACTTCTCTATCATCGTACTTTTTCTGCATATTGTTGAATGTTTTTTCACGTTCTTCCTGAGATTCCCGGCGGTCTTCCAGTTCCTGGGCAACCTGCTGGTTCTGGGCCTCTAAGGACGCAATATCTGCTTCACGTTTATCAAGTTCCTGACTGCGGATTTCCAGTTCTGCCAGGCGTTTGCCCAGCCGTTCATTATCAAGGTCAAGAACCGTCAGGTTTCCGGTTTCGGCAATTACTTCTTCACGCTGCGGAGTCTTTCCCAGCAGGTCATAGAGAGGTGCAAACACCGTCTTTGCATGAATGACCCCAAGATAGTCAAACCAAAGAAGGGCGAGTAAAAATAAAATGATTACCAGAAGGAGCATGACAACAGTCTTGCCGATAGTTTTTCCCAATCCCACAGTGAACCTCTTTTAATATCACTTACAGTATACAGTACAAGCGTGAATATTTCAATTTTCCGTTCAGAGGGCGCCTGCCGAACATACCACACCGATATTCACTGCTGTCGGGCCACCCAGTGGATTAGGAGTAATTTCAACTTTAGCCCCCAGCTGGATTTTTGATGAAAACAGGGAACCATAGGGTACGCAGCATACAACGTAGGATTCCAGCGAATAGGATGGAACAAGCAGTGCATCTGCATACTTTCCTTCGGCCAGGTTCCGGGCAACATGGAAGATTTCCCCTGATTCAACCGGTGTCTGTACTTCTACCGTAGCACCAGCCTTTACGGTTACACGGTTGAAATAGCCGCCTGCCCACACTTCCTGGATTTCCCGTGAAAAGAGAATGACTTCACCAGTGGCATCAGCCAGCACATCGCGGAACTGAGACTGGGGCATCAGGGTCCCAGTCAGGGTTACCGGCAGATTGAGCGTATAGTAATCAGGATTGGTTACCGGAATCAGACGGGGTATCTGGACTGATGCCGAAAGTGCTCCGTTGTAATGCATTGGAGAGGTATCTGCGTCCCAGTAATTGACATACGTCCCATAGGGTATAACGGAGAACGTGATGCCTGCAGATTCATAGGGAGAGGCACCCAGCCGTTCGGTATATGCTAAGGTAGCTGCTCCGGTAACTCCATAGACCGTATACCGGTGCGAAAAATCGTTCAGCAGTTCCGGCATCACCGATACACCGGCAGCCCAGTTACGGCTTCCCAGATACCATTGGGTAGAAACCAGCAGATTGTTATACAGTTTGGAAGCAGGTTTCAGTTTTGAACCGGTAATCAAGGATAACAGCATTTCTTCAAAATTCAGGTCAATCTTGGAACGGTAATACTGGCTGAAGGCAGACCAGTGGATACGGCCCATATCGCCGCTGACATTCAGGTTCAGGGTAACCTGGTCTACAATAGGAAAATAGCCGACACCTGCCATGAACCAGAAGGATTCAGCCGGATCAGAAGACAGCCAGCTGAGGCCGATACCGGGAAGTAATGCCACGCTGTTGATGTTCGGTTCATAGGGATACAGCTCAAGAGGAACGATTTTGCCATGATCAAGATAGCCTAAGGGATTGTAACGGGTGACCGGGAACGTCAGGGTATCCGGTCCTGTTGCCGTAAGGGATTTTTCTGATACGGGAACCGTAGTGAGAGCAGTTGCAGTCCGTGGTAATACGTCATCATAAACCAGCTGCATGCCATCGGTTTTCTTACTGATGGCAGCCAGCTTGCCGGACGGAGTCACAACCGGCTCATATAATCCACCGGAAACTACTGCCTCATCAGTGGCAATACTCATGGCATATCCCTGTTCCAGACGCTGTACCGTAATTTCTGCACTCTGAGGAACAGAATCTGCCATGGTGCGGCCTGCAACCGTCAGCGTCATGGCAGTACCGGTGCTGTCAGTTGCTTTCAGATACCGTGGCAGGACATTGTCCGGAAATGCAGCCTGATACTGCACGGAACCGGCAGCAGGACCACTGACGGCATACAGCGCAATCATCCAGTTTCCATACTCTTTTATCAGAAGGGCAGCAGTTCCGTCAGGTCCCTGGGTAACAGCATAGGGTTCCACATTTACCGGAAACTGCAGTTCCATCACCTGCCCGGTTCCATCAATGGAAGATACGGACAGGACGCTGGTATACCCTTTTGTCTTGAGTCCTGCAATGAGTGTTTTTCCCGTTCCGTCCTGCAGAAAGCCGGATACCCGCATATCATCAAAGGAAGCTATCGTCTTTCCGCTTTCTCTGGAAATGACACGGGTCCGGTACCGGTTTTCAAGATTTGGAGAAAGATCACTGATGGCATACCAGTTTCCGTCAAATGAAACGGTACAATGATTTACCGTACTTGATATATGCTGCCAGGTCTGCGGTTTTCCATAGGTACCGTCTGCCAGAAGTGGATAAAACAGCAGTTTTTTCTGCGTCAGGTCACACAGTGCAAGCCCCGGATTGTCTCCACCTACAGCCGTAAGATTACTGATTTTTCGGAGGGGTTCCTGCACGCCGGTTACAGAGGCGGTAAATCCATCTGCAAAGGTGAACTCCGGAATAGTGGCATAGAATTCATCCCATACATCAGACAGTGTTCTGCCGTATACCGATTTAAAGACACCTTCAGTAAACCTGAATTTGAAATGATTTGATTTTTGCCAGAACAACACATATTTTTCATTGCCGTAAGTATCCAGAATGTAGCGTGTAAACGCACCGCCAAAATAGTATGCCCAGTTTCCGATACTGGGAGCATCTCTGGTACCACCGGCTTCCTGCCACCGCGTTCCCTGGTCATCGGCTTTAGCCTGGACAATGGTATGCAGCACATAGCCATTCTGTAAACGGCCATTCTGTGCCTCACTTTCTTTGGCTACAGCCCCACCTTCAGAAATACCCTGATTGATGTTGAATACAGAAGACAGGTACAGTTTCCGCTGCAGGAACTGCATCAGCTTGTTGGAGGCAGGGTCTGTCATGGTAAGGGTAACATGGTGTATCAGTTCATGATACACCACAGAACGTAAGGTATCGTCAAAGGCAGAAAGGTCCAGGATGTCCGGAGTGGCATCATAAATGCAGATATGGTCATAGGGTTCGTTTACCCAATAGGCATTGGTATTCTGGGTGGCACCGGATACAACGACGCACAGCTGGTCTTTCGGTTCAATGCCCAGATCATGGTTTGCCTGCCGGTAGACGTCATCAATGAATGATGCAAGACGGACAGCAGTAGGTTCCTGGGCATCCTCATAGATGATTTCAAACCATTCAGTATGAATCACATGGGCTTTCCAGGGATGGAGCAGTTCCGATGCAAAGGAGGCGGAACAGAAAAGGACTGAGAGCAGTAATAAAGCGACACATTTTCTTATTCTGAAATTCATATCCCAAGTATACCGCAAAAAAGTCTTTAAAAAAAAGAAACCGGCCTTGAAAAAGACCGGTCTTAACCTATTCAGACGCCCGAAAGGGCCTGTCATTCAGAGTTGTCAAACTCTTGAACCATCCGTGACAGGATGATTTCGGGTGTCTGCAAGGCGCCAAGTTGCGAGCAGCGCAGGCGGCCTTATGGCCGTTGAGCATGCGCAGCAACTCGGGCAACGCAGCAGGCGCCCGAAAGAGCCTGTCACATGGCGCCAGCTACGGCAGAACCAAGAGTAATATCATTATCGATACTGAGGATTTCAAAGTAAATATGGCGCTGGGCAGTCAGAACTTCGTTCAGATAACCGATGAGGCGGCTGTTCAGGTGGTGAGTCTTGTAGAAGGTAGTACCATCACAAACAATACCAACCGGAAGGGCTGCACTATAACCTTTTCCACTCTTGATTACGGCAGCAGCCACCAGAGCTGCAGAAAGGCGTGCAGAACGTTCAATAACAGCGTCCAGCAGGGTTGCCATCATATCGGCATCTTCCTGGGTTCCTTTGGCAGCAACGGCACCCAGCAGGGTTTCAGCGTTCTTTGGAGCATACAGGAACTGGTCCAGGTTTTTCAGTTCAACTTTATCAAGGGCTTTGATGGCTGCAGCTACCGGTGCGGTAAAGAGCCCTTCTTCTGCAGCAGTCTTCAGGATAATACCGGCAACGGGTCCAAGATAGGCACCTGAACACATTTTTTCCATTACATACAGGCCGGGAGTGTTGGCAGTTTTATCAAATGCCAGGTCAAAGTCTGAACGCTGGATTTTGTTATAGCGGCCGCTTTCACAAACGACAATTTCCGGTACCGGTGCCGGGTTACCTTTTGAGTCACGAAGAGAAGCAATCTTCTTTACTTCACCGGGTTCAATGTATGCAGTGTTCATACCGGTTCCCAGAATGAATCCTACATATGAGCTGTATGCGCGGCCTTCAGTGGCGTTGGAAGCACCGGCCAGAAGAGCAGCAGTGGTATCATTAAGCAGAGTGATTTTTTCAGGACGATCCCATCCGCGTGCAACCAGGGCATCAGACAGACAGGCTCCAACCAGCGAGCCTTCAACTTCTTTTGCCTTGATTTCTTTTGAGAAATGCAGAACCTGACCGTCACCGTCAGGAGTAATGTTCATGGCATAGGAGAAACAGAAACCGATGCGTTTAGCCTTGTTCTTCAGGTGGTCAAGATTTTTTGCAATGGCTTCAAAGAATTCTTTTTTAGGAAGTTCGCGTTCAATACCAGGCATTGAAGTTTTTTCAAGTTCAGAAATGGTTGCTTCACCATTGGCATCAAAGGTAACAAGACATGAACGGAAGTTGGTTCCGCCGGCATCAATTACGATAACACTGGTATTTTTTGGTGCTGATTCTGGTGGCAGTCCCCAGGTAGGAATCATATCTTCTGCGGCAGCCATGGTAGTAAGGTCGCCGGTACCTTCATCAAGACCTTTCTGCATATCATACAGAAGTCCTTCAATAACGGTATTTACATCGTAAGCTGATGCTGCAAAACCGTGGCGTCCTAAGAAAGCACTGGCGG
Organism: Treponemataceae bacterium; assembly: GCA_024413635.1. GTDB lineage: Bacteria > Spirochaetota > Spirochaetia > Treponematales > Treponemataceae > Treponema_I. The sequence continues at coordinate 15,065 of JAKSTT010000009.1, forward strand.
TCTGGTATACACTCATGTTTTTCCTCCATACTGAATAAGCATAAGTGCAGGCTTATTCAACGTTTTTTTTATATTCTCCGTATTCGCAGCCAGCGTTGGTAAACTTGGCATGCTCTACAATTTCCAATGTATTTCCCTTGGTTTTCTGGAATAGTTTTACTTCACCATAGCCGGTTCCACCGTTCCACAGACGGTCAAAGTTCTTGGCACCAGAGGGAGACTCATAATTGACGAACAGCATTTCATCAGTATTGCAGTATCCGTCTATGTCCAGAAGATATTTCTTGTTCTGGGCAGAAACAGACCAGTGGAGCACGTCTTCACCTTCAACAAAGTTAAAGGTCACCGTACTCTTAACCCAGAATTTTGAGAAGTTGAACTCAATCTTCTGTCCTTCGTATGACAGGAATACCAGAAGACGGCGGTGTAACGGAATGCCGAATACCCGCGGACAGCCACCACCCACATCAAAGCAGGTATTTTTCAGTTTCTGTCCGGAAATTTCACTGACCAGATTACAGGATGACAGCCAGAGCCAGGGCGAAGTAAAATCCTTACCCCAGTTTTTGTCTGCATATCCGTAGGATTCTTCACCAGGTACGATATACTCTTCACCGTTGTACATGACGGTGCCGGTATATTCGGTTTTTACCCCCTGTGCATGCCAGTACATCTGGAATGCATTCAGTTTGCGGAAGAACCAGGAAGTTCCGTATCCGGGATTAAAGGTAATGGTCTTATTAACTTTCAGATTCCATGCCATGGAACCTGCATCACTCATATATTCAGGATGGTTTGCGGCTTCTTCTGGAGAAACGGATACCATACCGGTAATCTGTTTTTCAGAATACAGACAACGTCCTGCCTTAATGGAGAATTCCTTTTTCCTGCGGAATTCTACATCCTTCAGAGGATAAAAATTATGAATCTGAGCGCCATCGGTACCCCAGGATCCGGCTTTAACCATGAAATAACTGGGATGACTATGTTCGGAAGTCTGTCCGTACACTACTTCATTAGGAGAACGCGATGGATTGATAAAGAAATATTCGATGAAAAAGGCACGTGCTTCCCCGGTAGACTTTTTATACCCGGTAAAAGAATGCCACCACCAGTCATAGCCGTTTCTTTTTAATGAACCTTTTAACTGATAGCTGTTAACACGCAGATATTTTCTTGCTTTGCTCATGTGAATCCGTAAATTACAGGTCTTTTAATGCCTTTGCTATGGTTTTATCGGTGTCTTCCGGAACGTTTTCATTGAGGAATTCAAGACACTCAATTGCAGTTTTCTGAATATGCTCATACCAGATAAGGTACAGTTCTTCATTGATATTTCCAGGATATGGAGCACCCTGTACATCTGAAACAAGTTTTCTCAGCTCTTCGCCACAAGCCCGTAATTTTTTGTCCATTTTGCGTATACCGCCTTTGTTTCAATAATTATAGATTTAAACCGATAGTTTTACCATCATAATTTGAATTTTTAGCATAAATTACTCCCTTTTTTGAGTCTTTTATGCGGGTAAGCATATCTTTTGCAGCCTGCTGCAAATCTTTCCCATTCAAATCAAGCATACTGGCCACTTTCCGTTCACGCATTTCCTGTTCAATTCCATAAAGGGCACGCATAAAGCCGGAGAATCCTTTTCCTTTTGGCGTCTGGGGCTGTATTTCCTTGCTGTAACAGCCGGTAATAGCCTTTTCCAGTTCCATCTGAGAAAATTCATGGGTTGCAGCAATCTCAAGACACTCAAGAATAACATCAAGAGAGTGTACCGGATTAGGATCACGATAGGTTGCAAAACCTACTGACTCTTCCAGATTGTCGAACATGGCAAAGGCACCGTAGGCACCACCTTTGGTCCTGATTTTTTCCCACAGAAGACCATTGCTGAGCCAGTGACAGAGTACTGCTTCTGCAGCAGCCTGACGGCTGAACCGGGGAGAACCGTTACAACCGGTACCGGCATACCCTACCTGGCATTTGGCATCAAAAAGTACACTGGTTTCTTCTGCACCGATAATCAGCGGTTTCAGCGCATCCCAGGACAGTCTGTTACAAGTTGCAGGACCGGTATATGCTGCCAGACGGGTTTCCAGCGCAGCTTTTGCAATGACGATACCTTCGGAACCACCGGTAACGTTTACCACAATGCCGTTTTTCTGGACAAGGTTTTTCAGTGCCGTAAGTTCTGCCGCAACCTCTGAGAGCGGACGTTCAGCCAGTTTCTGAATATAGTAGAACTGACTGAGTCCATTCCACAGTTCATCAATGGCTTTCTGCCGGTTCCGGTCACTGTTGGCCCACAGATTGATGTACTGATGGCCTCCCGGCAGGATTGATGAACTCATTTCATTCTTACACTCATTGATCAGATCCTGCAGCCGTTTTTCGTCTGTAAAATCAGCGGTTTCCAGGTTATCAAAAATCAGGTCGACACCGTCTTTTGTCCGCTCTTCCAGCATCTTTACGGAAATCAGCATCCATTCACGGTTAAAGAGCGGATCTGCCGTATCAGTACCACTTGAAACAAACAGTGTTGATCCATACCCGCCGGCACAGGATGCTGCGTAGGATGAAGCCGTTGCCCAATCCATGCCGTTAAAGCCGACGCTGGTAAAAATGCGGGCAAAGAACGACAGGAGCATGAACTGGTCAGTTGTTACCCCGTCTACCGGAATGGCAAGATCGATGTAGGTTATGCCGTTGGTAGCCAGGTTGGTTACAAAACAGGGAACCGTATTGCCGGCAAGTTCTGTTTTTTCAGTTTTGATGTATTCCAGTCTGGAAGTGAGGGTTGAAGGCTTGATGTACGGTATTTTTGCCACGGCTTCCGGGTCATCCTCGGTTTTCTGCCAGGCATACAGTGCTTCCTGTTCCTTTTTAATCTGAACTTTCTGTTCTTCTGTTACCGTACTGAGCAAGTTCCTGTATGTTTCTTCCATTTTGGCTGAGAAGGATTCATCAGGAGTAACAATAACCAGTTTAGTCTGGGGATTATCAATAAAGTTTTTCTGAACCAGTTTTTGAATGTACTGTGAATCTTCTGCCAGTTCTTTTTTGACAATATCAAAGTATTCCCGTCCTTTCAGGGATTCTACCGGATCACAGCCATTCATCCAGCCCCGGTAGGCATTTTCCATCAGTACCAGGGCATAGGGACCATGAGCACGTTTTATTTCACGGTGGTGGAAATCCCCTGCCATAACGGCACTCTCAATATCTTTTGCCGGAATGCCGTTTGCTGCAATTTCTTTCAATGTATCCATGATGCACTGATATACTTTCTGCTCGTCACCGGGTGCAACACCACGGAGACCGGCACCAAAAGTAATATACGGGAATGTTCCGTCACATCCGCACAGGGGCGAAAGATCTTCTCCCAGGTCACTTTCCATCAGTGCACGGGCAAGAGGTGCCCCATCGTGACCAAGAAGCAATTCTTCCAGAATCCACATCTGCATCATGGCTTTGGTATCGCTGGATTTTCCGGTAATCCAACCTATCTGGACCAGACTACCGTCTTCTGATTCCTCATCTTCTTCATTTCCTTTCGGGCCCACCGTATGGATTTCTGCAAAACCATCAGTTTCCGGCAGTACAAATGCCTGGTCTGCAACCGGTGGTTCAAATGACTCAAACTGGTCCAGGAATTTTTCATTGATGAAGTCAATCTGTGTTTCTGTAGGAATATCACCCATAAGGAACAGACGGCAGTTAGCCGGTGAATAATGGGTTCTGTGATAGTTCTTGAACTGTTCGTAAGTCAATGATGGTATAACATCCGGATTACCACCGCTGTCTTCGGCATAACAACTATTCGGGAACAAAGCTTCAGTGACGCGGTCCTGGGCACAGCTGTCAAAGCTGGAATAATTGCCTTTCATTTCATTGTACACAACGCCCTGAATGGAAAGCTCACCCTTGTCATCAATTTCAAAACGGTGGGCTTCCTGCAGGAAGGTGTTGTAGGTAAGGCGGGGGAAAAATACGGCATCCCCGTACACATTCATCAGGTTAAAGTAATCTTCACGTACTACAGAACTGGCCGGATATACGGTCTTATCAGGATAGGTCATGGCATTGAGGAATGTCTTGATGCTCTGCTGCAGCAGGATGACAAAAGGATCTTTTACCGGAAAGTTTTTTGAACCGCACAGTACGGAATGTTCAATAATGTGGGTTACACCGGTTGAATCAACTGGAACCGTTTTAAAACCAAAAGAGAAAAAGTTTTCCGGATCATCGTTCAGCAGATGCAGGATTTCCATTCCTGATTCCATATGCTTCAGGTGAATTGCATTGCTTTTATACTGTGGAAGTTCGGTTACAGCGAGAACTTTCCATCCCTTATATTCATCATTCAGTTTCATAGACTCTCCTCGTTCCCGGTATGGGATTACAGTACATATTCTTCTTCATCACGGCCGGGAATAATGATATCACCCCGTTCCCATGCAGCCTTCATAGTGCTCATGAACTTTTCCGTAGCAGCATCACTGTCTGACTTCCGCACGGGCTGCATCAGCTGTTCTTCTTCAAGAATCATGTCTCCACGGCCGGTTGAAACATTCTGGAATATCTTCATCCTGAAGCCATCAGGTTTACCGATTATCAGCAGGGCAATGTCACGGTCATCCATACCGCGCAGGTGTTCCTGCAGGAACCGGCCCTGACATCTGATGATATCATCCAGGGTAAACAGCCGCTCCCGTAAAGTGGCAGACAGTTCCGGGTCAGACTCAGCCAGTTTTTCCAGCATGGCGGTTTCATTTTGAGGCGACATGTGTTTCAGGATTTCTGCCAGGGCATTGCGGCCATCAAGACTGTCAGTTTTTTCCATCTTTATGGTCTTAATTTTCTCAGCAATGGCTGCATCAATGCGTTTTAAGGTATCAGGATCAACGGCAGACAATTTTGCAAGACGGAGCATGGTTTCTTTTTTTTCTGCTTCCGGCATTTTTTTGATTACGGTAGCAGCCGTCTGTGAAGGCAGATAGGAAATTACCAGTGAACGGATATAATCACTTTCATCTTTTAAGGTTAGATAGATTTTTTCAGGATCTTCAGATTCCAGGAACGCAAAGGGTTTTCCGTCCTTAAACGGAACGGCTTTCTCCAGCAGTTCCTCGGCTTTCTGTGCACCATAGGCCTTTTGCAGGATATCTTTGGCAGTCTGCACTCCTCCATTCTGCCGGGAAGCTTCCAGCAGGGTCCGGAATTCGGCCATTATGGAGTCACGCTCGGCGGGTTCAACATCGCGAATAGTGGCAATTTCCGGAATAATCCGGTCTACCATATCCTGTGGCAACAGACCAATGACTTTTGAAGCCTGGTCAACGCCGATAATAGTTAAAAATTTTGCAACGCGACGGTATTTTGAATCGGGGGTATTTTCAGTAACTTTTATAAGGCCATGAGATTCCATAACCCTCATATGATACCATTTTTTAAGGGGTTTTCCAACATGACAAAAAAGGCTGCCCGGAACGGACAGCCTTTCTATCAACAAAAGAGCAGGATTATTCTTCTGACATCAGGTCATCAGTGGTGAGAACCTGACTTTTCTTTTCTTCTTCAGAAGGGGTCCAGTTTTTGCGGCATGCACAAACAAAAGCCCCCAGAATGAAGATTGAAGAGTATGCACCGGTAATCATACCTACGATCAGTGCCAGAGCAAAGTCTTTCATGCTGTCTGTAGTGAAAATGTACAGCGCAACAACGGCCAGCAGTGTGGTGATAGTAGTAATAATTGAGCGGCTCAGGGTTTCAGTCAGTGACAGGTTCATAATCTCTACAAAGTTCTTAGCTTTGATGGTGCGTGAGTTTTCACGTACACGGTCAAGGATAACAACTGATGCGTTGATTGAGTAACCGATAATGGTCAGGATAGCTGCCAGAGAGATTGAAACGAATTCCATCTGGGTCAGTGACATGAATGCCAGCATGATCAGGGCATCGTGGGTAACGGCAATTACTGCACCAAGGGCGAAGTCCCAGTGGAAACGGAATGCAGCATATACCCAGATAAGAGCCAGGGTACCAATAGCAAGAATGATTGATTTGAGGGCCAGAGATTCAGAGAACTGAGAACCAACAAAGTCGGTCTTGCTTACGGCTACGTTTTCTGCACCAAAAGCTGATACGAATTTTGCCAGGATGGTATCCTGAATGGTTTTACTTGCAGCAGTATCTGAACCATCATCACCGGCGCGAATCTGGAAAGTGTTTTCAGAAACGGCACCAGCCTGTTTTACAGAATACTGGGTATTTCCGGCAAACAGGTCACGTACTTTTTCAATGCTTACGATATCAGCGTTTGCTGGAACATAATGCAGGCGGTATACGCTTGAAGTAAGCTGTGCTGATTCTGCAGAAGAACCAAACAGGTCAGCGGCAGGAGTAGATGCTGCAGCTACGGCTTTTGCAGATACACCGTCAACAGCGTTCATGGCAGTTGCCAGTTCGCCGATGGTAGCATAGTTGATGTATGCAAAGGAAATGGTTTCGTTGTCAGAACCGGCACCGGTTACTACCAGGTCTACTTTCTGAGCACTGGTATCAACACTTACGGTTGCTGAACCTACGTAGGTCAGTTCGATGGCTGTTGGAGCAATCTGAACTTCTTCAATCATACCGGGACGGAAATCGATACCGAAGTTGATGCCTTTTACAGCCATTGATACGAAACCGGCTACGATGATTACGGCGCTGATGATGACAGCTGGAACGAAGAATTTATTAAAGCTATAAATCTTTTTCATTATTTAATCCTCCAGCTGATGCTTACTTTCTCTGATTTCATAACGTCAGTTCCGAAGTCGAAAATCAGGCGTGAAACAACCAGAGCGGTGAATACTGATGATACAACACCGATTGCCAGTGAAACGGCAAATCCCTGGATGGTTCCGGTTCCCAGCTGAGAAAGGAACATGGCAGCAATAAAGGTAGTAATGTTAGAGTCCATAATTGCCCAGAAAGCATGTTCAAAACCGGCAGTAACAGCTGCTGCACGGCCTTTGCCCAGGCGGAGCTCTTCCTTGATGCGTTCAAAGATAATAACGTTGGCGTCTACTGCCATACCGATGGTAAGAATCATACCGGCAATTGATGGCAGGGTAAGGGTCAGGTTGAATGCAGAAAGGATAGAGAACATGAAGTACATGTTCAGGATCTGTGCAACAACAGCATTGATACCGCTACCTTTGTAGAAGATCAGCATGAAGATCATTACGGCAATAAGACCAACGATCAGAGCCATGGAACCCTGTCTGATGGCTTTTGCACCCAGAGATGCACCAACAACCTGCTGGCTTTCTACTGACAGTGGAACAGACAGCCATGCAGTCTGCAGTACCTTCTGCAGGTTCTGTGCTTCTTCAAGACCAAAACCGCTGATTGCTACGTTTCCGCCGGGGATTGCTTCACGGATGCGTGCATATGATTTAACTTTGTCGTCTGAAACGATGGCCAGACTGTCACCTACGTGGTCAGCAGTAAAGTCACCGAAAATTACGGCACCTTCAGTATCCAGAGTCAGGTTAACCTGTGGCTGGCTGGTAATACCGTCTGAACCTACACCGGCTGATTTAATGTGGCGGCCGTCAAGAACAATGTCTTTCTTTACAACCAGATAGCCGATGCGTTCATCAAGACCGTAGTCATCTTTGGTATACAGACCCAGTACTTCACAGTCTTCAGGGATGATGCTCAGGTCGAGGAGTTCACCACCGGCAGTAAAGGTACGGGTAGGATTTCTGGTATAGTAGTCATTGAAAGCAGAAGTAGCAGCATCATCAACCAGGCGGATATTCAGGATACCTTTACCCATAATGATTGAGTTGATGCGGCTTGCATCAGCAGAACCTGGCATTTCAATATAAATGCGGTCTTCACCCTGCTGGCGGATAACCGGTTCAGAAAGACCGAAACGGTCGATACGGCTGGTCAGGGTTTCAATAGCCTGAGCCATGGCATCTGAACGGAAAGCTTCCATGTTGTCTACACCGCCTTCTACGGCAGCTGCAGCAGCTTCAAGGTCAGCCTTTACGATAATGCTCATACCGCCGGAAAGGTCCAGACCCAGTTTTACAGAGTTGGTGTACAGTTTCTTGGTTGCCAGGATATCTTCACGGTAGTGGTTTTCAATGGCGTTCATCAGTTCAACTTCTGATGAGAATGAAACCAGAACATCACGGAGAGTCATGGCAGAAGGAGCTTTCTTTCCCAGTGCTTTGTAGTTCGATTTTGCTTCTTTTACAAGGTAAGCAAATTCTTCCGGAAGTGCAGCAGCAGAATCTGCGCGTGCACTTGCTTTCAGCTGCTCAACATCCTGGGCAGCCATCATACTTGAGTAGTCCTTAATTTTTTCCAGTGAGCTCAGGGCAAGAGTCTGGTCTTCTTTGGAAGTCATTCCATACCATTTGATGGAAGGCCACAGGAAGCCGAAACAGATTGCGATAACTACCAGAATAATTAATAAACGGGTGCGTTTACGCATTTTAATACTCCGGGTTTTAGTTATTTGTTTTCTTCAGATACTGGAGCTTCAGCAACAGCTTCTTCAGCAGCATCCTTATCTTTTTTTGCTTTTTTATCTGCTTTTGCAGGTTTGTCAGCAATTACAGTAGCGATTGCTGAACGGTTGAATTCGATTTTTGCACCGTCATCAACTTTAACGATGACAGTCTGTTCTTTAGTAGAAGAAATGGTACCGTGGATACCACCGATAGTTACTACTTTGTCACCTTTTTTCAGGGCGGCAATCATGCGTTCGGTTTCTTTCTGTTTTTTGTTCTGTGGTCTGATGAGAAAGAAATAGAAGATAACAAAAATCAATGCCATCATGATAAGAGTAGATGTCATTGAAGTTCCTGCAGCAGCGGCCTGCAGTACATATGAAAGATTCATATTAAATCCATCCTTTTATTGAAAATAGTCCCAAAATTGTACCACGATATCCGCAATAGAGTCTACTATTTTCAAAAGGTATTGGATTTAGTGCAGGAAATAACAGAAAAAGTGTAGTTAGTTACGGGTGTTAACCAGCGAGTCCAGCTGGGTATTCAGGGCCAGGTACCGGGTATTTCCGCTGTTGAGGGCGATAAGCTGCTTCAGGTAATACTGGGCTTTGCGGTAATCATTTTTGTCAAAGTAGTATTCATACAGACTGAACAGGGCATCCTGATTGCGTGGATTGGCCGTCAGTGAAGAGCGCAGGTCTGCCAGCTGCTTGTCCTTACTGGATTCCAGGCGGCTTTTTTCGTAATACAGGGCACTCTTTTCCTTACCTTGGGCATCGGGAAGCAGTTTTTCAATCAGAACCAGTGCCTGCGCACTGCGGCCGGAAGCAATGAGCACCCGGATATACTGCTGCTGTACTGATTCATTTTCCGGATGCAGTTCATACAGTTTCATGATCAGCGATTCTGCTTCAACAATGTGATTAGTATTCAGGCAGATGGAAATATGGGTCAGCTGGTTTTCCAGGGAACCTTCCGGAACAAGCGCCACGCTTGACTGGTATGCCTTTTCCCAGTTTTCTTCCAGCACCGCCTGGTTTACCAGCAGCTGCAGGGTCAGCCGGTTATCAGGATCTGCCTTTTCCAGCTGTTCCAGCAGCTGGCGTCCCGTTTTACCGTTTACGGGAAGGCTGGTTGCCATGGCAATTTCCGTAGCCAGCAGCAGGACTTCACTGTCATCGGGATACAACGCCAGTGCCTGACTGATGGTAGCAAGGGCTGCATTGTTATTGCGGGTCCAGTTCTGGTACAGGCGGGTTCTGAGTACCAGATAGTCCCGGCTGTTGGTATCACGTTTTGAATAGGCATCAAGCAGTGAACTGGCGTTCAGATACTCTCCCCTGCTGTACAGGATGCCGGCACGGAGCAGAAGGAATTCTTCATTATCAGGTTCACGCTGCAGCACCTGTGCAACGTAGGTATCAGCCTGTTCAATATCTTTTGCAGCCCAGGCTGCAGCAGCACAGAGTTTTAAAAGAGCCATGCTGTAACTGTCTTTTGCATACATCTTCTGTGCCAGAACCAGGGCTTCTGCAGAGCGGCCGGTCTTGTTCAGGAGTTCTGCATACTGGAATGAAGCCTCATAACTGTCCGGCGTAAGTGCATACACCCGTTCTGCACAGCGCAGTGCCTGTTCAGTGTTCCCCTGCCGTTCAAAAAGCCTGCACTGCAGTACCGGAACCAGCGCAGAATCGGGATTCAGTGCAGCAGCTGCAGCAAGATGGGCAGCACTTTCTTCCAGCCAGGAGGTAGAGGTGGTATTTGCACACAACAGCAGTGACGGCAGTGTCAGTGAAAGAAAATCAGCACCTGATACATCAGAAGGGCCATCATAGACTCCCTGCCTGATGGAATTAAGGATTTCCGTATACCCGTTTACCGGCTGCCGGGATGGATTTGTCCAGGTTGCCTTCTGCTGGGGCCATACGGAACTCATGATGGCTGATGCAATCAGAATCAGTGTTGCTTCGTCATCAGAATAATTGTCATCGGTACGCTTCAGTTTTGATACGGCCAGACGCAGGCTTTCCGGGGTTCCTGTTTCAATATCAGCAAGGACAGAAGCATCACTGAGGTAAAAGTTTCCGGTTTTCTTCATCGTTACGGCAATAGTGGTAGCAGGTTCAGCAGGAACTGCAGCTACCGGGACGGCAGGGATTTCCTCTGCTGTGTCAGCAGAACTGCCTGAAGCACATGAAGTTATGAGAAGCGTTGCGATTATTGAAAGGGCTATGAATGCGGACTTAGAACGATATGTAGTCATCGTAATCCACATGGTCTTCATCATCCTCAAAGAAGAACTCAGTCTGACTGGCAAAATGCTGGCGACGGCTGAATGCCCCTACAAGGATACTGCCACAGATAATGAGCAGGATGGGCCACCACCGGGCGGCAAACTGTACAAAAGGTTCAGTAATGATATCAAAGGAAAACAGGGAGAACAGCAGTCCAAGGACAATGATAATTAAAGAAGGAACGGTCAGGAACGCATACATCTTTACACGTGAAATACTCATGGCAACAAGGGCACAGAGGCCGAAACCGATTACCAGCACCGGCCACAGCTGGTCGATGGACAGGAATTCCGTACCGCTGCCGGCAAGCATGGTAATGATGCCGATAATCAGCGAATAAAATCCGATGAACAGACAGATGGCATTGCGGTTATGGGTAATTTCACGGAAAATGAGGAAACTGCCGAGAAGAAGCCAGAAAATAACCATGCCGACATTTCCTGATGTAACGGAAATGCGGTTGGAAAGCTGCAGGGTGAGGAACAGTCCGGCAACAATGAACAGAATACCAAGACCAAAAATCATGTTGTACAGTGAACTGCGCTTCTTCATACAAATACTATAATCCATTGAATTGGCCAATGTAAACATGATAAACTGTCTTCCATGAAACATTATGCGTTGAAACCTGTTGTTTTTCTTCTGGTGCTGGCTTCCCTGCTGATGACCGGCTGCCGGAACAGGGAAACGGATACCGGACGGGAGACTTTATTTGCCCTGCTGGAAACTCCGGAACTGACCGAAGAAAGCCGTTTTTCCCTCATCAACCAGATTTCACAGAACATGTTGAATAACGGTGAGTACAATCAGCTGATCCTGTTCCTGACCAACTATGTCCGGAAAAATCCCAAGGACCAGTATAATCCCTACTGGCTGCTGATGACGGCTTATGCATACCAGCAGAACGGTGCTGAAACCATTGCAGAACGCTACTTTGAACGCATAATCCAGAATTACGATGACCTTACCGTAAAAGGCCGGTCAATCCATATGATCTGCCTGCAGAACCTTATTCAGATTTCTACTACCCCGGAAAACCGCATTGAATACTTTAACCGGCTTATTGCCCAGTTCCCCAATGACGTAAACAAGACGGAACTGCTGGTCCGCCTTGCCCAGGAATACGAAACCCTGGGTGAATGGAACCAGGTACTGAAAAGTTATTCTGACTTCCTGCTCCGTAACGATGCCCAGGAAATCCAGATTGCCGGTATTCCGGATGCCTATGCCACGGCCCGCTACATTGTAGACTTCAACAACAGCGCCAAAAGCTGGACCTTTGAAAGTCTTGATGCCCTGGCCAGTGCCGTTAAACGCTGCATTTCCAATTATGACTGGCGCACCCTGGATACGTATAAATCGCAGGTTAACTTCTTTGCCATGTCATGGCGGCAGGATGAAACCCAGGAAAACTCACTCAGTTCATTTACCATGCGCGACTTCATGGTGGGACGCCGCATCCGGTACAACAAGGACCTTGATGACTCTTCTACGCCAAATGAAGCATACCTGCGTACCTGGGGATGGAGTGATTACGTAAGTGTCTGGTACCTGTACTTCAGGAAAGTAAACTTCCCGCTGGATCCTGAAATCCACGGCCGCTGGGAATGGGCCGGCATCTATTACGGAGAAAAGCTGTAATGCAGAAAAAGTCATTGGGCGTACTCATCGCGTTTCTCTGCTTCTGTGTACCGTGCACAGCCGAAACTCCGGCAACTGTTATCCAGGATGAGTCATTGACCATAGATGCCGTGAACATACCGGAGTACATTCCCCTTGATATTGAGTACCCCAACCACCGGCTGGTCCTCAAGTTCCATAATGATTACACCCAGCCCTACAACATGATCAAACTGCAGGAAATCATGCTCCGCGCCGGCCCCTACCGTCCCTATATCCGGCAGAAACTGATGGAACGCAATATGCCCCTGTGTCTGGAATATCTGCCGGTAATAGAATCAAGCTTCAATTACCGCGCCGTTTCAAAATCCGGAGCAACAGGGCTCTGGCAGTTCATGGAAAACAGCATCGGAAAATCACTGATAAAGAATACCTGGGTAGACCAGCGCAAGGACCCCTGGCTCAGTACTGACGCAGCACTGACAAAACTGCAGGAAAACTATGACTACTTTCAGGATTGGGCACTGGCACTGGCTGCCTACAACATGGGACTGGGCGGATTGAAACGGGTCATGAACTCCACCGGCTGCAAAACCTACTGGGAACTGATTGACGGCGGACACCTGCGCACAGAAACCATGCTGTACGTTCCTAAATTCCTGGCAGTAGCCGACCTGATTACCAACGCTGAGTATTATGAGATGAATCTCCCGGCGTATGATGAAAGTCTCTCGCCCCAGTATGAAACCATAACCGTCAGCCAGCAGGTTGATCTGGTGCAGTTGGGAGAAAAGGCCGGAATCAGCCTGGCCCAGCTGCGTGACCTGAACCCTGCCCTTTCATACAATGTGACGCCTTACGGCATGAACTGGGATCTGCGGGTACCACAGGAAAAAGCAGACATGGTCCGCACTGCCCTTGAAACCATGGACGTCTGTCTGACGGATCTGTACACCGTAAAAAAAGGTGATACCCTGTGGGGGATCAGCCGGAAGTACGGCATTACGGTACAGGACCTGTGTGACGCCAATAATATCAGGGAAAACGCAATTCTCCGTATAGGAACCACCCTTTTTGTGCCGATAACTAAATAGCGTGTTGTCAGAAACGCATTCCGGAGGTCAGGGTGAACTGTCGTAATCATAATGCTATCCGTCGAACTGTTGCTGCGCTGGCAGGTGCAGGTACACTGCTGTTCTGCAGTATGCTGTCTGCCCAGTCGGTAAAATCGGAAAGCAATGTCAATTGGATTGAAAAGTCTTTTGATTCGGTTATTACCCTGGATGTGACAACACAGGCTGTAAACACCATGCCCGGTATGCGCAATGCTGCATCCCGCCGCGTAGAAACCGTGCTGCCTTCACTCATCAAGGACCCGCTCCTTTCCCTGAAAGTAGACTCTGCCAACACCCTTGGTGATATTCTTCTGCAGAACGGTGTTACCCTTGAACAGATTACCGGCATCATCAGTGCAGGCAAATCCCGTACGGGTATCTTTAACCATGAAATGACTGAATTCAGCGTTACCCATCAGTTTTCACTGGATGACATCGGGTCCCTGCTGGTAAAGCACAATAATCCCTATACGGCGACACTGCCCATAGAAACCGTTTCTTCCCGTGAATATACCGGTATCCTCATTGACTGCCGCGGAACCATTCCGGTACAGGGCGAATTTGTTTCGGACCGGGCAGTTCCCTGCTTTTTCCCGAAAATCTGGGATGACACCATGGAGCTGCTGTATGAACGGAACATGATGTATGGTCAGCAAGAAAAAGACATCGGTATGGTTGCATATGGTTCCAGCGATGATATTTCCCTGTATTTTGACCGCATCGGTAAAGATCCCCTCCGGATTTCTGCCCGCAAGGTATTCGGTACCTACCGTACTGATCCGGTCATTTCACGCCGTGATGCACTCCGTATCCTCTCTGTTCCGGCAAACCTGGAACTTTTGAAACAGGGAAAAGTGGTTATCCTGCTTGATGAAGACCTTTTGGTACACCCCTGCGGCGCACCTGAGAAAACCCGATCCTACTACACCAGTTTCCGTGAACTGGAGATTTTCCATTACGAAAAGAAGATTGATAAAACCTCGGTTTCTGATGAAGATGACGGCATCCATATCAGTATTGAAGACATCAACTTTGTGGCAGACAGCGCACAGCTCCTTGATAATGAAGAAGACCGTCTCCGCATCATTGCTGAAAAACTGGTAGAAATTACGGCAAAAAATGAATACACCCTGCTGGTAGAAGGCCATACGGCATCGGTAGGAAAACCTGAGGGCGAAATGAATCTGTCATTTGAACGGGCTCAGGCAATCATCGATAAACTGACGGAATATGGTGTAGACCCGGATTTATGCGAAGCACAGGGATTTGGCGGAACAAAGCCTATTGGTGATAACAGCACTGAAGAGGGTCGTGAACGGAACCGCCGCGTAGAAATCATCGTACGGCCAAAAGTGGAATATGTTCAGAGAATAGAATAATAGTCAGAGGGTAATTCTTGAACGTTCTGCGGCAATTTCGTCGCGGAACTGCTGGTCAATGACCGGCGGATGACTTTCAAAATACAGAACCTGCTGCAGGTTTTCATCAGTTGCTATGTTCCATACGGGAGCAACTGATTCATACTGACGGAGAAAGCCAAAAGCCAGCGGAACACTGGTGATGATGCCGTCTGCCAGGGGTTCCGAAGCAATGATTCCCATATCGTTTTTTTCACAGAGGGAAACCAGTTCCAGAACTTCTTCACGGCACAGCATGTGGAACGGAAAACGGAGCACTTCATACAGGTTTGATTCAACAGCTTCTTTTGCCAGTTCCAGTGAATGGGTTGAAAAGCCCATGTGATGTACAATGCCATCTGCCTTTGCAATGGACAGGGCATCGTACATACCATCTGCACTACCGGGACCGGGAACAAAGTCGGTACCTTCAAGCAGGTAAATGTCGAAATAATCAGTTTTAACAGCTTCCAGACTGGCAGCAAGGTCCCGATGAACTTCCATGGCAGACGTTCCCTGAGTCCGGCTTGCAATACGCACATCCTTCCGCATGCCGTAAAAGGCATATCCCAGTTTTTCCTCGGCATCACCGTAAGAACGGCAGGTATCAAAGAAATTGATACCACCTTCATAGGCAGCGCGGATGAGGGTTATAGCCTTTTCCGTATCTGATTCATCTTTAAGGGCACGGACTTCCAGGGCAGTTCTGCTGACCAGAAGATCCGTTTTACCTAAACCAACATATTCCATACTTTGTTTCCAGTAGCTGTCTGATACATTTTATCATGCTGAACTTTAAAAGTTTGTTATACTGAACTTAGAAAGTTTGTCATGCTGAACTTGATTCAGCATCTATACCAGGTATAGTGCATAGATCCCGAAACAAGTTCGGGATGACATTTCTGATATTCGGGATGACATTCCTGATATTCGGGATGACTTACTTATCCGACAGCTCCATTATCTGGTCCTTATACTGCAGTTACACGCGTTTGTAGTTTTTGATTTCTTCGCGGATGCGGTTAGCCAGCTCGCTGATCGGCAGGCGAACCTGTTCCATTGAATCACGGAAACGCAGGGTAACGGTTTTGTCTTCTTTTGAATCGTAGTCAACGGTTACACAGAAAGGAGTACCAACTTCATCCTGGCGGCGGTAGCGTTTACCGATGGCACCAGACTGATCGTAATCAGTTACGAATTCTTCTTTCAGTTCGTTCTGGATTTCGCGGGCCAGTTCAGCAAGACCGTCTTTCTTCATAAGAGGAAGAACAGCTACGGTAACTGGAGCGATTTTTGGATGGAAGTGCAGAACGGTGCGGTAATCTTCTGGTTCACCTTCTTTTGCCAGGTTCTGTTCTTCGTATGCATCACAGAGGAACATGAGCAGGTTACGGGTAAGTCCTGCAGAAGTTTCGATGATGTAAGGAATGTATTTTTCGTTACCGTTGTCCTGGTCGATATACGACATATCTTTACCAGAGTATTCGGTATGTTTGGTCAGGTCAAAGTTGGTGCGGTTATGAACACCTTCCAGCTCGCTCCATCCCATTGGGAATTCGTATTCGATATCGTAGGCATCTTTAGCGTAGTGAGCCAGTTTTTCGTGGTGATACCAGCGCATCTTGTCCATGCGGATACCGTATTTGTCGTAGAATGCCCAGCGCTGTCCACGCCAGTATTCAAAGAACTTGTCGTCATCGCCTGGTTTTACGAAGAACTGCATTTCCATCTGTTCAAATTCACAGGTACGGAAAATGAAGTTTTTGGTAACGATTTCGTTACGGAAAGCCTTACCAACCTGAGCGATACCGAAAGGAATCTTCATGCGGTTAGACTGGATGATGTTCTTGTAGTTAACGTAGATACCCTGAGCGGTTTCTGGACGAAGATATACAACAGATGCAGTATCTTCTGCAGGACCAATGTGGGTCTTGAACATCAGGTTGAATGCGCGTGGTTCGGTCAGTTCACCACCACAGGCAGGACATTTGCGGGCAGCAAGAGCTTCCTGGTCCATGTTGTCTGCGCGGTAACGCATTTTACACTGTTTACAGTCTACGAGAGGGTCAGAGAAGTTGGCAACGTGGCCAGAAGCTTCCCAAACACGTGGGTGCATCAGGATAGAAGCGTCAAGCCCAACGATGTTGTCGTGGAGCTGGGTCATTTCTTTCCACCATGCATTCTGAATATTTTTTTTCAGTTCGATACCCAGTGGACCGTAGTCCCAGGCACCGGCCTGTCCACCATAAATTTCTGATGACTGAAATACAAAGCCACGGCGTTTGCAGAGGCTTACAACTTTTTCCATGGTAATTTCGTGATTATCCATCTGGAACTTCCTTTGTCTTGCGGCCTTCCTGGTAGAAAGGCGCTGTATTCTTTCGCGGCAGGTCCGCTGCAACGCAGCTCCACACTCTCCACGCGGTGCATTCCGCTGGTGGCGGCAACGCTCCGGCGACCCGAACAGAACCTGTCTGACCGGGGACGATACATATAGTGAGAATGATTATACCGAAATCGGGTATATTTATGCAAA
>JAKSTT010000090.1 GCA_024413635.1 Treponemataceae bacterium
TTCAGTCGTTGAGGGTGAAGCGCATGTATACGGGGCAGTGGTCAGAGTAGGTAAAGCCGGTCTGCACGTTTTCCAGGTAATCAACGGTTACGTTTTCTGACACAAAAAAGCCGTCGACAATCAGGGTAAAGTTACCCGGCTTGTAGGGACGGTCACAGTCACGGGCAGTGGGCTGAATCTTTCCGCTGCTGTAGCTGACGCATTTTGTAATGCCTGCCGGAATAAGTGAATCCGGGAACGGCATGGTCCAGCCGGCTTCCGGGTAGTCGTACGGATACAGGATTTTCCGGCTGTCACCGGTCCAGTCGGCATTAAAGTCACCGCCGCAGATAACGTAATTGCCTTTTTCGTATTCGGCGCTCATGTCACCAAACAGTTTTACCAGCTGCTGTTCCTTAATGTTTGCACCGGCTCCATAAGCCGAAAGATGCACGTTAAAGAGTACCAGCTCCTTGCCGTTGCTAACCGGTACGCGGCTGATGGAATAACAGCGGTCCAGGTCAAACAGTTTTGAAAAGCTTTCAGAAATAGGGATACTGCGGCGCAGTCCTGAGGTTATGTCTGCACGTGAAAAGGTTGTAACACCGGCTTTGCTGGCGCCGTGTGGCTCTAAAAGTGGCCAGAACAGATAGGCACTGTGGAAGTTTTCTGCAAAGGTGGTGCTGTAGCCGGGGAATGCATCTTTCAGCATGGCATACTGATCCATGTGGAATGACCGGGTGCTGTCAGTGTCAACTTCCTGGAACAGGATAAAGTCGCTGGCGTAGGCCCCCAGGGTGGCTGCTGCCTGATTCAGACAGTCTTCAACACTTTCAGGGCTTCTGGCACGGGATTCCTTTCCGCCGTCCATAAAGAAGGTAAAGTCATCGGTATAGGCACCAAAGCCGATGTTTTGGGTCAGAATGCTGTAGCGGACACCGGGGGTAACGGCAGAACGGGTCCCGCCGGCTTCCGGCGTCAGTGCAACGTTGTCTGGTATACGGTCATAGGTAAAGAATACATAGGCCACATAGCCGACTACAATCAGGACAATAAGCAGCAGTACGGCAAGTATTCCTTTCAGCCATTTTTTCATGATAGTACCTCAATTTTTCCGGTTATCGGTTTTTACAGTATATACCAGAAAACTGAGGCAGAACCGCTTTATTTTTTCTTTTTCCCGGAATGACACCGGGAACTGCCGGTACAGTCGCTGCAGCCACAGTTGCAGGTCGTGCCCTTCCTGCGGTAAATCCGGACAGCCAGCACAACGCAGGCTGCCACAATAATCAGGATAATCCAGCTTTGAATGTTCATAGGCCAAAAGGAATCAGGATAAGACGTACCAGCAGGGCACACAGCCATGCAATGACGCACTGGAATACAACCAGTTCAAGAGCCTGCTTTCCTCCCAGTTCCCGCTTGATTGCTGCAATGGCGGCAACACAGGGGGTATACAGCAGACAGAATACCAGCAGTGCACAGGCAGAACCGGTGGTCAGCAGGGACGTAAGCGGCGCACCGTTGAACAGTACGGTCAGGGTAGATACAACGCTTTCTTTTGCCAGGAAACCACTGATAAGGGAAGTAGTAACGCGCCAGTCGGCAAATCCCAGAGGTTTGAATACCGGACTGATGATGCCGCTGATGACCGCCAGAATGCTGTCCTGGGAGTTTTCAACCATGTGCATGGTAAAGTTGAAGCTCTGCAGGAACCAGATGACGATGGTTGCCACAAAGATAACGGTAAAGGTTTTGGTCAGGAAGTCCTTTGTTTTTTCCCACAGCAGCCGGCCGACGTTTTTGGCACCCGGCAGCCGGTAATTGGGCAGTTCCATGACGAAAGGCACCGGTTCGCCCCGGAACAGGGTCTTTTTGTATATCAGGGCCGTAAGGATGCCGGTCAGGATACCCAGCAGATACAGTCCGACCATGATAAGCCCGGCGCAGGTGGGGAAGAATGCGGCACAGAAGAAGCCGTAGATAGGCAGTTTTGCAGAACAGCTCATGAAAGGCGTCAGCAGAATGGTCATTTTGCGGTCCCGGTCTGATGGCAGGGTGCGGGTAGCCATAACGCCCGGAACGGTACAGCCGAATCCGATGAGCATGGGAACGATACTGCGGCCGGAGAGACCCAGACGGCGGAGCAGTTTATCCATAATGAAGGCAACACGGGCCATGTAGCCGGTGTCTTCAAGCAGGGAAAGAAAAAAGAACAGGGTAATGATGACGGGAAGGAACGAGAGCACACTGCCGACACCGTTGAATATACCGTCTATCACCAGGGAGTGAACTGCCGGATTGATATGCCATGCTGTCATGGCGGTATCCAGCAGACCGGTAAGGTGGTCAATGCCGGATGCCAGCAGATCCTGCAGGAAGGCGCCTATGACATTGAACGTCAGGAAGAATACCAGGCCCATAATGAGGATAAAAGTAGGAATGGCTGTCCATTTTCCGGTAAGGACTGCATCCATGCGCTGGCTTCTGCGGTGCTCCTTGCTTTCATGCGGTTTTTTAACGGTTTTTGCCACCAGGGAGCGGATAAATGAAAACCGCATTTCCGCAATGGCTGCAGAGCGGTCTTTGCCGGTTTTCTTTTCCATCTGTACGATGATGGTTTCAATGGCGGCACGGTCATCTTCTTCAATGTGCAGCAGTTTTTCCAGTTTACGGTCACCTTCAATAATCTTGGTGGCAGCAAAGCGTACGGGAATGCCGGCTTCTGCTGCGTAATCGGTAATCAGGTGCATGACACTGTGGATGCAGTTATGCAGCGCAGGGTTGTCTTCCGGTGAACAGAAGTCAATGCGGCCGGGTTTTTCCTGGAATTTTGCAACATGGACTGCATGGCGGATCAATTCATCAACACCCTCGTTTTTGGCCGCCGTAATGGGAACGACCGGTATACCCAGCAGCTCTTCCATTTTGTTTACGCGGATGGTACCGCCGTTACCGGTCAGTTCATCCATCATGTTGACGGCCAGTACCATGGGCACTTCCAGTTCCATCAGCTGCAGGGTCAGGTACAGATTCCGCTCGATATTGGTGGCATCAACAATGTTGATGATACCGGCAGGCTTGTTGTTAATGATGAAGCTGCGGGTAACCAGTTCTTCTGAGGTGTACGGACTCATGCTGTAGATGCCGGGCAGGTCAGTAATTTCACTGTTGGGCACGGAACGGATGCTGCCCGATTTTTTATCAACGGTTACACCGGGAAAGTTTCCTACATGCTGGTTGGCACCGGTCAGTGCATTGAACAGGGTTGTCTTTCCGCAGTTCTGGTTGCCGGCCAGGGCAAAGGTTAACGGCATGTCTTTGGGCAGCGGGTTTTCATCTTTTTTATCATGGAATTTACCGTCTTCACCAAATCCCGGGTGGCATACCTGGTTTGGCAGTGCCGGAATTTCAATAAGGGCTGCTTCTTCGGCAGAAGTATCAGCTGCAGTGGCTTTTTCAACGGTAATTTTTGCTGCATCGGCCAGACGCAGGGTGAGGGAGTAGTCGTAGATTTTTACTTCTATGGGGTCACCCATAGGGGCATATTTAATGATGGTTACGATGCTTCCGGGAATGAGGCCCATATCAAGGAAATGCTGGCGGAGGGAATCTTTGCCTCCAACCGTAAGAATGGTGCCGGATTCCCCAACTTTCAGGTCTTTCAGCGTCATGGCGGTACTCCTTAGTTAGCTTATGCTAAAAGTAGTACAATACTGATTACTGTGCAAGTAGTAATTTTCCCCCCTTTTATATGTAGTTCGTCACCTTTTGCTTTATCCGGAGGCAGGTACAATAGAAATATCATTAAAATGGGGAAGTAATATTATGAAAAAAGACCTGCGGGCTCCTACCGATGCCCTTGATAAACGCCCTGGATTTTACCTGCTGAAAGACCTTGCCATCCAGTCAACTACCTACGGTGACGGTGGCCGCCGTGATGAACTGTACATGGATTCCGGCCGCATCGAAAGTGCTGCACGCCTGAACGGCAGCATTGATGACCCTGCATTACGCCACATGCTTTCTGTTACCAGTGACTTCAGAAAACTGGTACACAGTATCGGTATTTCCATTTCTGCAGAGAATCCTGCTGCAACCTTTACTTTTTCCATGATTCACTACGGCCATACTGATCCATATGTCAGCGGAACCCATGCAGTTATGGAACTGCCTGCCAACGGTGTGGAACAGGTGATGCTGATGGATGCCGTAGACTGGTCTGATGACGATAACCTGATGGGGCAGTTTGCCGTAGGGTTCCCCCGGGATACTGATTTTGCCACGCTGAACGTCCGTATATATGTCCGTGACGGCTATGATGTTCCTGCAGAAGAGCCGGAAACACCCGTAGATTTTGAATCCGATGCCTATAAGGCTATGATAGCAAAATCGCTGATCCAGGCAGGAAATACTACCCGGATGCGCCGCGCCATTGAAAAAGCCCGGAATGGGGAAGACGTGACCATTGCCTACATTGGCGGGTCCATTACCCAGGGTGCCGGAGCCGTACCCATCAACAGTGAATGTTACGCCTGGCAGAGTTTTGTCCGCTTCCGTGACGCCTTTGCCGCCAATCCTGAAAAACTGCATTACGTGAAAGCCGGTATTGGCGGTACTTCCAGTGAACTGGGAGTTGTCCGCTATGACGAACAGGTAACTGACAACGGTAAAATCAAGCCGGATGTGGTCATTGTGGAATTTGCGGTAAATGATGCCGGTGATGAAACCGAAGGTCACTGCTATGAAGGCCTGGTCCGCAAAATCTGGAATGGTCCGGGAACGCCTGCCGTTATCCTGCTGTTTTCTGTATTTGCAGATGACTACACGCTGCAGGACCGGTTCATTCCCTATGGAAAACTGGCCGGACTTCCCATGGTATCCTTAAAAAATGCTGTGGTAGACCAGTTTAACCTGACTCCTGAAAAAGGACGTATCCTCAGCCGCTCCCAGTACTTTTACGACAGCTATCATCCCAGCAATATGGGGCACATCATCATGGCAGACTGCCTCAAGTACTATTTTGATACGGTTGCCGCCACTGCTGCCTGTTCTTCTGCAGATTCTGCCGTTGTACCGGAACTTCCCGTCCATTGGAGTGCTGATTTTGAGGACGTACGTTTCTTTGACCGGCGGACCATTGAATCTGTGGTACTGAACCTGAAGACCGGCTGTTTTACTGGCACTGACACCAACATACAGTCGGTACAGCGTAACTTTGACCGCGAACTTACCCCCATGTTCCCCCATAACTGGATGTACTCTGGCTCTTCCTGTCCTGCGGGAACTCCGGCTGAACCGTTTGAGTTTGACATTACCTGCCGGCTTCTCATGATTATCCAGAAAGACAGTGCCGCAAGCGACGCCGGAAAAATCTACGTATACGTAGATGACCGGCTGGCACGGACCTTTAATCCCCGCGACATTGGATGGACTCATTCCAATGCTTTGATTATTCTGAGGGAAGGAGAGAAAGCCCGGCATCATATCCGCATTGAAACAGATGCCGGCAAAAACTATACGATTCTGGGGTTTGCCTCATGTTGACCATATTGGATGGAGATCTGATTTCTCCATTTGTTCTTGAACAGACTGCGTTTCCTGGCGTGGCTGATATTGCTGCAAAAGTGCAGGATGACATTCACCGGGTCTCCCGGAATAAGTCCCTTTCGGTATCAGATGCGCTGTCACCGGTCTTTGTTGCAACCTGCGGCCACAGTGCCCGGCTTGATGAGTGGGAAGCTGCCGGTGTCATAGATCTTTCTGCAATCCGTGGAAAACGGGAGTGTTACGGCTGGTTCCAGGTAGAAAACATGCTGGTTATTGCCGGCAGTGACAAACGGGGAACCATTTACGGGCTTTTCCATCTTTCTGAAATCATCGGTGTTACGCCGCTTAATCACTGGTCAGGTCTGGAACCTCCCCAGCTGAGTCATATTGAAATCCTGCCGACCCATCTTGGCTGCAGCCGGGAACCCAGCGTGGAATACCGTGGCTTTTTCATAAATGATGAATGGCCTGCTTTTGGTAACTGGGCTGCCAAGCGGTTTGGCGGGGTTAATGCAAAACTGTATGCAGAAGTATTTGAACTGCTGCTCCGCTTGAAGGGAAATTATCTGTGGCCGGCCATGTGGGCCAGCTGTTTTGCCTGTGATGGTCCGGACCTGGCTTCCGCAGAACTGGCAGACCGGTGGGGCGTTGTTATGGGAACCAGCCATCATGAACCCTGTCTGCGCCATGGTGAAGAATATTCCCACGTGCGGGGCCCAAACTCTGAATACGGCGATGCCTGGAATTTCCGCACCAATAAAGAGGGCATTACCCGTTTCTGGCGGGATGGCCTGCAGCGCAACGGCCACCTGGAAAACGTCATTACCATCGGTATGCGTGGTGAACGTGATTCATCCATTCTTGAAAATGCTACCCTGCAGGACAACATTGACCTGCTGAAAGACGTTATTTCTACCCAGCATCAGCTGATACGGGAAAACGTCAATGAAGACCTGACCAAGGTACCACGCATGCTTGCCCTCTATAAGGAAGTTGAGCCCTACTATTACGGGGACCGGGATACCCCAGGCTTAAAGGAATGGTCAGAGCTGGATGATGTGACCCTGCTGCTTTGCGACGATAACCACGGCTATGTCCGGACCCTGCCTGATGACTCAATGCGGAACCATCCGGGTGGCTTTGGTATGTACTACCACTTTGACTATCATGGTGACCCCATATCCTATGAATGGATAAACTCTACGGAACTGAATGAAGTCCGGTATGAAATGTCCCTGTGCTGGGATCATGGCATCCGGAAACTGTGGATTGTTAACGTGGGTGACCTGGGATTACAGGAACTGCCGCTGAATTTCTTCATGGACCTGGCCTATGACTATGAGGGGACCTTGGAACTGACTGCCCGGGGCACTGAAATCTGGACCGACATCTGGACCCAGAATCAGTTCGGTCATCTGCTGGATGCCGGAACCTGCCGGGATATTACCTGGCTCATCAATACCTATACCCGGCTTGCCCATAACCGTCGGCCCGAACATCTGAACGATAAAACCTATCATCCGGTATATGGAAATATGGCTGCAACGGTATGGGATACCGCTGATAAGATTGAGGCCTTTACCCTCCGAGTGGATAATACCATCAGACGGCTGGGAGAAGACAACTACGGTGCCTTTATGGAACTGGTAGGGTATAACGCCATGGCTATTGCCCTGCATAACCGTATGTGGATTGCAACCATCTGGAACCATTATTTTGCCGAACGTGGCCTGATTGTTGCCAATACCTATGCGGAACGGGCCCGGCTGGCAATCCACCGGGACCAGGCACTGTCCAAGGAACTGCACCGGGTATCAAACGGCCGGTGGTATGGCTTTGGACTTGCCAAACATATCGGTTTTACCCATTGGAACAGCGAAGAACGCCAGTATCCGGTATTACATCAGGTTTTTGAGAGTGGTGATACCATGATGGTAACCGGCTCCGTTCATGATGAACAGTGGACCCATGGTGGCGAGTGGACCGGAAAAGATATTTATCTGTATGCCGATGACTGCGAAATAAATGCCAGTGATGAAGTAGTATGCTGGAAGTTCTATGTAGGGGCCACCAGTACCCATGATACGGAGTTCTGCGTCAGTCTGGAAACAAAATCAGCAAAGGCCGCCGGTATTCTTATCGATGGCCAGAAAGGCAACCTGCAGGGGCTGCTGACAGCCCAGAACAGTTACCGGGTTATTACGGTTTCTGCCCCCCGGCCATCAGTTGATGAAAAACTGCAGGATAACATCCGGCTTTCTGTAAAAGGACCTGAAGGTACGGCTCATCTGGTACTGAAAGGTCAGCGGCCGGCATGGCTTCAGTGTGATGCCCAGAACTATTCTGCATCCAGCTCAGAAAAAGATATTCAGGTTCTCCACGGTCTTGGCCGTGACAGTGACGGTCTTATCTTTACCCGTTACGGCACTGACAGTACAGCTCCCTGGGTAGAATATGACTTTACCCTGCCTGCCATGTGCTCCAGCGGAACGGTACATATTTTCATGCTGCCGGCAAATCCCTTTACCAGTGGCGGAAACATCAGGCTGCGGTATCAGATTAACGGCGGAACGGTGCAGGATGTACCGCTCTTGCCGGAGGACTATACCGTGGGCCATAGTCCTGAATGGGCAGAGGGTGTTATCCGGCACGTACGTATCCATGAGCAGAAAACAGATCTGCTTCCCGGTATGAACACGGTCAGAATATACGGAACCTGCGAAGAGCTGGTGCTGGAACGGGTTGCACTGCAGCCTGAATAAAAAAAGGGCAGACGGTAAGACGGCCCGCCTGCCCCAAAAAGGGTTTCTCCAAAAACGGATCAGTGCTGTACTTCTGGTCCTTTTCCCTGTGCCATCATCTGCATCATAAGCGGCCCGATAACGGCTCCACAGGCAGCAATCAATTCGTGGTCATGGTTGGTAACTACGCGGGAATCAGCATCAAAGAGCATGACGTGTTCTTCGTCCGGTGTGCAGGCCGGCCATTCAGGACATGCATTGTTGTTCGGGTTTCCGGTACGTGCAAATGCCATGAAACTCTGGAACATCTGTTCTTCCAGTCTGTCACTGACACCGTCAATCTGGGTGTAGGGAGCCAGTTCACTGTTGTGGAAGAAATATGGAATGTCAGAACAGTGCCATGGGGTACGTCCGCCATCCAGCGGCATATCCTGGTTGAACAGGTATGCGTACACCGGAGCCGGGCCTTTGGCACGGAGCTGGTTGTATGGAATTTCCGGTGCGCGGAATATAAAGTCGATAGTAAGGATATCAACCGGACAGCGCTCCGGATATGCTTTCAGCATCATGGGAACCAGTTTGTCTGCAACTTCGTCGTTCATGCGCTCACGAACCAGTTTCAGCTGGTCATCAAAACTCATGGCGTGTTTATCAACAACACCTGGGGCGAATGACAGGAATTCGCCGAAAACGGAGCCGACCATCAGTGGAATGTGGGCACTTTCCGGGCGGAATCCGTTCTGCTGTGGTTCACCCATATAGAATGGCGGATTCAGCCGGGGTGCACCACCAACGTATTTGCCCTGGGGACCAAGTACGGCACTGCATTTCTGGTATGCCGGTGCCAGCTGTTCGTATGGAACGGTTTCCAGTTCCTTAACGTCTTTCAGTCCCAGTTCTTTCAGCATCATTTCGGTCATGTCAGTGCTGTCACCTTTCTGGTCTGCCAGAATAGGTCCGATAACACCAGACATGACGATACCTTTATGGAACAGACCGTCTGCTTCCGGTGTCTGCAGCATGGTGGTAACTTTTGCACCACCGCCAGACTGGCCGAAAATGGTAACGTTACCGCTATCTCCGCCAAAGTTTTCAATGTTGTCATGTACCCACTGCAGGGAAGCAACCAGGTCGCG
>JAKSTT010000091.1 GCA_024413635.1 Treponemataceae bacterium
GAGAGGTAAGTTTATGTTTTCAACTAACTTGGTTAAGACAGTAGATGCATTGGGGCTGGTACCACAGCCGGAAGTAGTGCAGCTGAAACGCGGCACCTATGAACTTGAGGAAAACTGGGAGGAGTTTTTCTCCGTTGCAGATACATCCCCGGAAGCACTGAAAGAATACGCCAGTCATCCGGCTGACGATGAATCATATATCCTTGATATTTCAAGAAATACCATTTCTGTAGAAGCTGCAGGGCCTGCCGGATGGTTTTATGCGTACCAGACGGTGCGGCAGTTGTATCTGACTTTTGGTAAAGCAATTCCCTGTGTGCATATTGAAGATACACCGGCTTTTGCATGGCGCGGATTCATGCTGGATTGCTGCCGTAATTTCTATTCCCTGGACTTCATCAAAAAACTGATTGATACCGCGGCCCTTCATAAACTGAACCGCTTCCATTGGCATCTGACAGATGATCAGGGCTGGCGGATTGAAATTCCGGCTTTTCCAAAACTGACGGAAGTAGGGGCCTGGCGCGATGACTACCGCCGCCACTATGAATGGCCAAAATACGGCGGATTTTATTCTGCTGACCAGATTATGGAAGTAATTGCCTACGCTGCAGAGCGGCATATTATTGTGGTACCGGAAATTGAAACTCCCGGTCATGCTTCTGCCATTCTTACCTCTTATCCGGAATTCGGCTGTACTGGCGGGCCCTATCAGGTAGAACAGCGGTGGGGCATTTTTGATGATGTGCTCTGTCTTGGTAATGAAGCAGTGTTTGAAGCCTACGACAAAATCTTTGACTATGTCTGTACGCTGTTTCCCGGACCGTATATTCATATGGGCGGGGATGAATGTCCCCATGTACGCTGGGAAACCTGTCCAAAATGTCAGGCCCGGATGAAAGCAGAAGGTATTACCGATGTACAGCAGCTGCAGAGTTATGGAACTACCCGTTTTGCCAGAATGATTATCAGTCACGGTAAATTACCCATCGGATGGGATGAGGTTCTTGACGGTACTGAGCAGCTGGGATTGCCCAAAGAAGTTGTCGTTCAGTCATGGCGCGGTGTTGCCGGCGGAGTCAACGCCAGCAGACGGGGGCATAAGGTTATCATGTCACCCAACACCATGGGATGTTATCTTGATTACCAGCCCTACGACAGTGATATTGAACCGGGCGTATATCAGGTAATCACCGTTAAGCAATCTTATGACTATACCCCCGTATTACCGGAAATGACTGAAGAACAGGCTGCCTGCGTCATCGGCGGCCAGGGAAACCTGTGGACCGAAGCCATCTATTCCGGCCGTCAGGCAGAATACATGCTGTATCCCCGGCTCAGTGCCATTGCGGAAAGCCTCTGGTGTGGTACAGGCCGTAAAGATTTTGAAAGCTTCAAAAGCCGTCTGCCGGTTCACAAAGACCGGCTACGGGCCATTGATATCAACTACTACAACGGGCCGGTAGAATAACCTCAGTCGATAACTTTCACCCTGGCGGAAGAACCGGTGGTGGTTTTCTCCACTTCCAGATGTGTCGGGATTCTGGTATAGAGTTCCGACACATGGGAGATGATGCCGACACAACGGGAGCCACGGATTGCATCAAGGATTCCCAGGGCGCTTTCCAGTGCATCCCCATCAAGGCTTCCGAATCCTTCATCAATGAACAGGCTCTCCAGCTGAACTCCTCCGCGGCCTTCCTGTACCACATCGGTCAGCGCCAGAGCCAGGGCTAGGGAAGCCATAAAGGTTTCTCCGCCGCTTAATGATGCCGGATCCCGGACTTTTCCCGTATAGTAATCGTCAATTTCAATATCCAGACCCTTTAATCCCCGGCCTTTCAAACCTTCTGACACAGTATCCTTCAGATGCATGGTAAAACGGCCTTCACTCATAATCTGCAGGCGCTGTGATGCATAGCGGGTAATCTGGTCCAGATACATGCCGAGAATCCAGCTGTCCAGCTTGATTTTCCGTTCATTGCTGCCATTGATGGCTTCATTCAGACGCTGGTATGATATGGCAGCTGCTTCATTTTTCTTTTTCCTGGTCAGCAGGGTATCCAGCTTGGAATCGATACGTTCAAAGGACTGACGGATATTGCCTGCTGTAACAACTGCATCATTGGCGTTCTTTAACAAAGTCTGTTCCTGTACCAGTGCAGCCTGCTGTTCATCAAGAATCTGCGGCAGTTCACCCTGTACCAGTGCATCCAGCTGTTTCTGAGCCTCCTGCAGTTCAGTGTTGCGCTGTGAGAGGGATTCGGTATATCCCTGCAGGGCAGTTTCTGCCGTTGACCGGGCAAGACGGGCGTCCTGGCAGGCACGGTCGATGGCAGCAATGTCGGATTCAAGTGTACTGATATGGTCCTGCATGCTGTTCAGCACAGCCTGCAGTTCTGAACGTTTGGGAAGGACTGCCGCAGAAAGGTTTTTCAGAACATCAAATTGTGGAAAATCCTTCTGGGCCGTTTCAAGAAAACCGGTAATGTCTGCTTTTGCTGCAATGCCGTCAGCGGTTATCAGCGCCACTTCCTGTTCCAGGGTCGTTACGGCGGTAACCGCATCGCTGGAAGTTTTCCGTACCTGGAGCAGTTTTTCCTGACTGGTTTCCCATAGGGATGCATCGGATTCGGTTTCAGCACGTTCCTTCCGTAAGGACTGCAGCTGATTCCTGATACCCTCAAGTTCGGAACTTAACTGCTCTTTGATGGCCGGAAGATTGTCCGGAGCTGATTCGATGGTAAGACCTTCTGCTGCCGGCGTCATCTCCTGCAGTGCAGTCAATGCAGCCTGTACAGTAGCACGTTCCGTTGTTTCTGAAAGTTCTGCCGCATTCAGTACTTCCCGGGCATGTTCAGCTTCTTCTTTTGCGGCAGTCAGTTTTTCATCGGTTGTAATGGTACCGGAAAGTGTAGCCGGGGAGGGATGGTGCAGGGAACCGCATACCGGACAGGGTGTTCCTTCTGTCAGGCTGGCAGTCAGTTCTCCTATGGCCCAGTGAATCCGTTCCTGATCTTTCAGATGCTCATAATCCTGATAGACAGCCATTTTAATGTCGTATGATCTTCTGGCAGCGGAAAGCGTTTCCTGTGCTTTCTGTAATGTCTGCAATGCATTATGCAGTGATGTACATCTGGCCAGACTGTCCTGCAGTTTCTGTTCCGTTACCGTAAGGGCTGAACGGCGGTCAGTCAGTGCAACCAGCCGGTCTTTTGCATAGGCGGTATGTTCAATGTTCTGTAACAGGTCTGCTTCCTGGCTCTGCAGCTGTGCCAGTGTTGCTTTTGCCTGGGCCAGGGCATCTGCCGTATCTTTATAGGTGCTGCGAGTCTGCCAGTAGGTATCTGCCTTTGGCATGAGGGAGGTAATACGGAATGCGGCCTGTTCTGCCTGTTTCAGCTCTTCTTTTTTACGGGGAATGGTTTCCGTATCTTTCATGCACTGGGCAAGGGTAGCGGTGCATTGTGCCAGATATGACTCTGCTTCCGTCCGTGCTTTTTCTTCACGCTGTACCGCAGTAAATGCAGCGGTAACCGTGTCTGATGCACTGGTAATCTTCAGTAATGATTTTTCCCGTTCCGTTACCGCCTGCTGTGCTGATTCCTGTTCTGCCGTTGCAGCAGCTACAAGGGCTTCTGCTTCTGTACGGGACTGTACCGGTAACGTTGCCTTTTCTTCTTCAAGATCCCGGATCTGAGTGCTCAGTATGTCAATTTCAGCCTGTTTTTGCTCTGCTTCTGCCTTGGCCCGTTTTTGGGCTTCCGTAAAAAGGCTTACGGGAAACAGCTTCATGAGGGTTTCCTGCCGTTTTGTTGAGTTATCCCGTAAGAACTGGGAAAACTCTCCCTGCGGTAACAGCACAATCCTGCTGAATTCTTCTACGGTAAGGGTCAGAAGGGATTCAAGACATTCGGTCAGTTCTTTTTTGGTCCCGTTGATCTGCTCTCCGTTTCTGTACAGTTGCAGGGTATCAGGATGTTCGTCCTGCTTACCGTTACGGTTAACGTAGGCAACAGGGGGGCAACGTTCTACACGCCAGGTATCATCTCCCACCATAAAGTCAAACCGGACGCTGCAGGGGTCCTGGGGACCGCAGAAATCACTGCGCAGGGTACGTACCGTCAGATTACTGCGGGCTCCTGAAAGTTTTCCGTACAGGGCATAGGTTATGGCATCAAAAATCGTTGTCTTGCCGGATCCGGTTTTACCGGTCACCAGGAACATTTCTCCCAGGGTTTCAAAGTTTATGACGGTGGTGCCCGTAAAGGGTCCGATATTTACCAGTTCAAGTTCAACAGGCTTCATTGTGTTCTCCTTTACGGATATCTGTGATGAACTGCTCAAAAAGGTCCAGTTCACTCTGCCAGCCGTCTACGGTGTAGCCCAGGTCTTCAAGAAAAGCAGATGCTATGGCTCTGTGATCCATGTTTTCTTTACCCTCTGCGCCCTCAAAAAGGGATTTTCTCCGTTCCAGGGATTCTTTCGTTCCGGCAGAAAGGGTATCTGCGGTTCCCTGCAGATCTTCCCGGCGGAACAGCATTACATAGGGGAAACGTTCCTTTAAGCGGGCCATGGGGTTATCTGAAAGAAAGGTGTCAGTACAGCGTACTTCAAGATAATGGTCAGTGAAGGCATCAAATTCCCGGCTGGTGAGTAAGGATTCATAGCTGCCGCGGATTGACGAAAGGGGCCGGCGTGGATGTACCGGTATCTCTGATACGGTGGTTGTGCCGGTCGTTATGGTAATACTGAGGAAATGCTTTTCCTGTCCTGCTTCACTGAAGCTGTATGCCAGCGGGCTTCCGGAATACCAGGCGTTGGCTGAAACTTTCTGGGGTTTATGAATGTGTCCTAAGGCTGCATAGGTAAAGGGAGCAAAAAATGTTTTTGAGATATTTCCCTGGGTACCGATGATGATGCGTTCTGAATCCGAGGGATCAGAGCCTGCAGCAAAACAGTGGGATATAAGGAATGAAGGCGTACCATCAAGTTCTCCGGTTATCATGGTCAGGGCTTTTTCGGTATCAGCTTCGTTGACAAAGGGCACACTGTAGAACCGGACGGAACATCCTTCTGCATCGGTCAGTTCCGTCATAAGGGGATACTGGTGTACTTTGCCCGTCAGATAGTCACGGAGATCTTTTTCCTGGGCAATATGGATGTTGGCCGTTTCCAGGAGATGGGCACCAAAACCAAGACGCCGGGCACTGTCGTGATTACCGGGAATAATGAAAATATGGGTATCCGGCGCTGTTTTCCGTGCCTGGGTTAAGAAATGGTCAAACATATCAACGGCTTCCGGTGGCGGGACAGAACGGTCGTAAACGTCCCCGGTTATGACCAGGGCATCGTACTGTTTTTTTAATTCAGAAAGCAGCTGGTTCAGCATGTCACGCTGATCATCCAGCAGGGAATATTCGTGAAGGATTTTACCTAAATGTAAGTCACCGGTCTGCAATATTTTCATACAGAATAATGTAGTCTAATTTGCCGGAACTGACTATAATTTCTGCCATGAATCAGATAGTTACCAGAGCCCGTATCCTCGGTTACTGCATGGGTGTCCGCCGTGCCGTAGAAACCGCAGAAAAATGTATTGCCGATTATCCCAGAAAAAAAATCTATTCCTTTGGTCCGCTGATTCATAACAGCAGGGCGCTGCAGCATCTGGAATCCCTTGGATTACAGGTGTTACCGGCCGATGACCAGGGCATTGAAAGCATCAATCCAGCCGATAACCCGGTTGTCATTATCCGGGCTCATGGGGTTCCACCTCAGACAAGGGATAAACTGACGGCTAAAAACTGCATTATTGTTGATGCCACCTGTCCCCGTGTCGTAGCCAATCAGAAAAAGGCTTCACTCCGGGCAGCAGAAGGGTATATCGTTATCATTGCCGGTGATAAAAATCACGGAGAAGTTATGGCCGTAGAAGGATCTGCCCGGTATGCCGGCGCTCCTGAAACGTATCTGGTGGCAACTTCCGAGGAAGCAGAAGCACTGCCCATTACGGAAAGGCTGGAAGATCACCTGAAAGTGCTGTTGTTAAGTCAGACCACCTTTTCAAGCAAAGTATATACCGCCATTGCCAGAACCCTGTCCATAAAGCTGCCCAGTATTGAAGTGGTTGATACTATCTGCCCGGCAACACGGGAACGGCAGGATGCTTTGTGGGAACTGAGTGAACAGGTGGACGGCATTATTGTTGTGGGTGGAAAAAACAGTGCCAATACCCGGCGACTGTATACTACTGCAGCCAGTATCTGTGGCCATGTCTGTCATATTGAATCCGCTGACGAAATTCCGGAAGAATTCTTTTCTCTGCCACGGGTGGGTATTACCGCTGGCGCCAGTACCCCAGACTTTATCATTGCAGAAGTAGAAAACGCGTTGCAGCGTCACTAAACAAAAAAAGCCGGTGCACGGTGCACCAGCTTCTGGCAGTAGCGGTCCCTACGGGAATCGAACCCGTCTTTCGACCTTGAGAGGGTCACGTCCTAGCCGATAGACGAAGGGACCAGTAAAACTTAAAAAAAAAGCTGAACTGTAACCGTTCAGCTTTTTTCCCCAAGGAGGATTCGAACCCCCACAATCAGAACCAGAATCTGAGGTGCTACCATTACACAATCGGGGAATGGTTTGTTTTGTTTCAGCACTCGCTGTCACTCAACGTTTGATACTATATAGATTCGGTAAAAAAGAGTCAACAGCTCTACACCGTTTTCTGTGCTTTTTTTTCCAGAAAAACCGTAATATTACCCTGTATACCGTAAAACCGTATATTGTATAGAGACATATACGCTGATACACTGGAAAGTGACTATGAGTACTCCTAACTCTTTTGAGACGCTGGCCCGTGGTATTGATGCCGATGAACGCACCCAGATGTTGAACCGTCTGAATGCCGCAAGTCAGAGCATGGCTGCAGATTCCTCTTCTTTTGAACTGCCTCCCGATGATACGACGGAAGTAGAGCGGGATCTTTCTGCTACCTACAAACAGGAAACCATATTCATTAAATTCTGGATTACTCTTAAATCACTTATCACCGGTTCAACCCAGGAAATTCTGTATAACGATATGCTGGTCATTAAAAAGGGCCATGATATTGCACGGCAGTATCCGTCGTTATACGATGCAAGAACCGGCACCCTGCTGAACGGCATGTTTGAGCAGCTCCGTCATATCCGGCTGGTAGCTGACCACTTCCGTCCTGCCATAACTGCGTATGAACAGAATCCCGGTGATTTCTATGTATTTCTCGGCTCCCTCCTGATACCGGAACTGACACAGCAGATTAACGAAGAAGCCAGTCCCTTCAGCCTTCCCTTTGACCGTGAAGTTACCGGCGAACTGCGCCTTTCACTTATCAGACGGCTGGATGACATTCTTTCAAATATCGAAAGCGGACAGCGTAACATGCTGTATGTGGCAGCACAAAGCATCGACTGGCTCAGTAACTTCTGTGACCTGCCCTTTGATAAGATCCTGACCCGGTTCTCCAGTTTTGAAGCCGGCTCCTATACCTGTCCCATCGAAATCATCAACACAGACCTTGCTGCGTTCAGCCGGGTGTTATGTCATCCTAAATCAATTTCCATGGAACTGATTGCCGCCATGTACTATCTGGTTGCAGACGCTGAAGGCCGTAATGATGAGGAAGCCGCCGCCAAATACCGGGAAAAAAGTGTCCAGCAGCTGCAGGCATTGAAATCATTCATTACCTGTGTACCAATCCGTGAAATTACCTGTATTTCGTATAACTCTGCCATGTGGTATCCGGATGCCGTTGGCGGTGTGGAAGACTGGTTCGTAAAATTCAAGGCTCAGTGGCGCAAGACCTTTGATGCCCAGTGGGAACAGTGGCTGCAGGAGCGGAAAAAGCATCAGGTACTGCATACCGTTCAGCGCCTGTTTGATACCAACAGCCTGTTTTTACCGCCAAGCCGGCCATGGATTCATGTATGGGGCGGTTTATCTTTCTCACGTGATTATACTTTGGGTTATCTGTATGCCTTTTTTACCTACAAGTATCCAGCTTTGGGAGCACTTCTGAAACGGCTGGCCATTGAAGGCGCTTTTGTCATTAAGGAAAACCGGACGTTCTGTGCTGAAATGTGTACGGAATTCATTCAGGAAGAACAGCAGCTGAAAGCCATTATGGAAAAACTCAATGAAGGCGGCTATGTATTTGAAAGCCTTATGAAAATAGCCTCTGAGCGTTCCCAGAATATCCACAACAAAAGCAGTGTCGATTCCATTCTGACCGGGTTGCAGTCTGAAGTATCCCTGCTGGCTTCAAAATTTGCCGGAACCTGCCGTGAAACCGTCAGTATTCTTGAAGGCGTACTGCAGATTAAGCGGACTGCCAAATTTGATACACTGACAAACCTGATGCAGATAGGCAACAGCATTCCGGAAAATGCCAAGTTCCGTGAAGCTCTTTCCCGGACCCATACAGATCTGCTGTATGCCCTGACCATCCTGCGTGAAGTTGAAACCATTGAGGTTGCAAGCTGATGTCGTTCAGAACAGGCCTTTCTTCCATTACTGATGGATCCATGAGGTTCAGATGGAATGAGCATAACGAAAACCGTATCCGTTATTTTAATGAAAAAGAAATACGGCAGCCCCTGTTCCATAATGAGGATGGGGAAGTGTATCTGAACCCTGAAAGCTCCCGTACCCTTATCAGCCTGGAACTGATTCATTCCCATGATGTGTTCGATATTTCCTGTGATGCTGACGACCGGATAGTTATAACAGATAGCGATGGCCAGAAGCGATGTCTGAAGGGTTTACAGGGTGATGGGTACATTACAAAAGATCCCCGTATTGTTCCCTGTGTAACCGTCGCTGACTGTATGCCGCTATGGTTTTCTGATGCGGAGAGCGGCGTTTTCGGAGTAGTGCACTCCGGCTGGAAAGGCACGGGCATTATTGTTGACGCCCTGAAACTGGCAGAAAAGACCTACGGAACACGGAAAGAAAACGTCCGCGTTACCATGGGGCCCCATATTCATAACTGCTGTTACAACGTAGATCCGGAGCGTGTGACCTTTTTCAGCGGGAAATTCGGCAGTGACTGTATTACCTGGCAGAATGACGTGCCATTCCTAAGCCTGCAGCAGGCAAACCTGAATGCCCTTGCTGCCTTTGGTGTTCCCCGTGAACACATAACAACCAGCAATGACTGTACCTGCTGCTGTAAAGCTGGAGACTCCTACCGTTACGGCAGCTTCCGCCGCCAGACAGCCGGTTTACCGGCTGACATGAACCTTGAAGAAAAATCAAAGCGGTTCACGGTTATGGC
>JAKSTT010000092.1 GCA_024413635.1 Treponemataceae bacterium
AAGAAAATTTAGATAACGGTCATAATCGACCTCAGGAACCGGAATCTTGGGTTACACCTGTCGACTATAAATCTGCATATAAAAACAAATAAGGTACTCTTATGGAAGACGTGAAAAGAAAAAAAATCTATAGATTCATTTGGCTCTTTTTTCAAATACCAAGTGCCTTATTTATCACATTTGGATATAAATATTGCACAAATAAGCCTGGAGACAAAGTAACCGAATTCATAGTTTATCCAAATACGGGACGATATGTGGGTTATTCTCTATCTAATAGTATGGAAGTTGGTGAGATATCCATTGAGTCTGTAGATACTGATTATTGTATCCTTAGTTTTTCTGGAGATTCATACACATACTTGAATGTCATTTCTGAAGAAACGAAATATGAAGAACAAAGTTGGGCATCAATAAAATTCAGTCTAAGAATTAAAGACAACACCAACTATTACTATTATCAAGATGAAGAAAATGTCCTGTTATTGTTACCTGTATCGCCGGAAAAATTTCATTGGATACCGGATCAGTCACTTCGTTATCTAAAAGATGTCTTTTATTTAAGTAGAATATCGAATATTGAGTATACCTGGGCCCTATCATCAACCTTGGATTTTGCTAACTATTGTATGGCATCTAGTGATTCAGCAGAATACGCCTGTTATTTCTATCAAGATAAGAAAAAGTAATGGGTTATTACTACACAGCATCATAAAATTGGATGAAGTCTGTTTCAGAAAAACGAACAATCTGCTTCTATTTCAGGTTTTCCCGATTTCAGGACATAAAAAAAGCGCTTCCCATATGAGAAGCGCTTTGTATTTAGCAGGAGTAGGACTCGGACCTACGACCTCCGGGTTATGAGCCCGACGAGCTGCCAACTGCTCTATCCTGCGTCGTGTATGTTCGGTATAGTATCATTATCGCCAAAACTTGTCAACTGGGTATAACTGAATCGTACGCGAATTGCAGCGTAGATAATGGTGATGATGGCAAACCACTGGAATCCGCCGCTTCTGGCTGCAAAAAAGTTATACACCCCATGCAGCAGGATTGCCATGATGAACGGGCGCAGTAACGGCTTCTTCTGCTTGTAGGACCAGACGTACAGGCCGGAAAGCCCCGCACAGAAGGTATGGATCAGCACGGCTGTCAGGAACCGCAGGCCTACCTGCCGTTCACCGTTCATCAGGTACACAACGACTTCAAAAGTTCCGCAGGCAAAACCTGCAATGATGGCGGCAGCCAGGAACGTACCGCAGCTCATCCGTTTACCGGGAAGAATGCAGATCCAGGCCATCTTGATGGTTTCTTCAATAAGACCGTTAAAGATAAAGGCTGTTACCAGCAGTGAAACAAGCGTATTGGTATTGAAAATCGGCAGCTTGAACACTACATACTGCAGTACGGCAATGGGCACAATGGCCAGAATGCCGGATGCAAAGGATACCAGCACCTGCCACACCTGCAGGTTCTTTACCGTCAGCAGGAGAATGGCGCTGAGCACCAGGGCAGGAACAAAACAAATACCTATAGCGATAAACAGGTCCATAGCTGTATGATAGCATTTATCAGGAGAATCTGGCAAATGAACACAATCGTCTTACTGGGCATCAAACACTGCGGAAAATCAACCATCGGAAAAGAACTGGAACAGCGTACCAGACTGCCGTTTTACGATATTGATGCAGTCATTGAAGAACAGACAGGCGAGGGATGCCGGCAGTACTACCGGACCCACGGAAAAGAAGCCTTTATGAAGGCAGAAGCAGAAGCTGCCAGACACGTAGCACACCGACAGAAAAACTCCCGCTGCATCATCGCCACCGGCGGCGGCATCTGTGACAACCAGGACGCCCTGAACGCGTTACGTACTACCATGCAGCCCCGGTTCATCCTGCTTGATATTGACGAGCCTACCGCATTCAGCCGTATCCAGAGTGACTACAACCGTGAAGGTACCTGGCCTGCCTACATTGCCAGAGAAAATCCCGTAACCACCGCTGATGCAGAGCGCATTTTCCACGGATTTTACCTGCGCCGGGTAGAGGCATATAAAAAAATAAGCGATGACGTTGTTTCCGTAAAAAACAAGTCACCGCTTATCATTGCAGATGAAATCCTGAATTAAAGGCGCATCAGTTTCCGCAGCCGCATCCACCGCCACAGCCGCCTCCGCAGCCACCGTCACCACATCCGCCATCGCCGCAACTGCCGCCACAGCTTCCGCCGCATCCGCAGCCCTGTGGAGCCAGGTCTTCTTCAGTAGCTTCGCGTACATTGATGACTTCTACATCAAATGTCAGGGTTTTACCGGCCAGTTCGTGGTTGGCATCAATAGTAATGGTATCGCCGTCAACTTTCTTAACGGTAACAATCTGACCGCCTCCAGCCTGGAACTGCATGCCAACTTCAATATCTACGCCTGCATCAAACTGGCTCTTGTTAACTTCAATGAGCATTGATTCGTCGTATTCACCATAGGCTTCTTTCGGTTCTACAGTACAGGTCAGTTTATCGCCGGCAGCTTTGCCTTCCAGCTGTTTTTCAAGTCCAATAATCAGATAGCCGTTTCCGTGCAGGTATTCCAGTGGTTCTCCGCCAACTGATGAATCTACCAGGTTACCGTCCTGGTCTTTAACGGTGTAATGAATGGAAACCATTGTGTTCTTAGTAATATTCATAGGTTGTTCCTCTCAATAAGATGTTCTAAAGATATATAAAATTCCGGCAATCGGCAAGTTACACCTGCCCTACCGGAGCACGTTTACCAGATCCATGCGGCCGGCCTTCTGCAGTGCTTCACGTACCAGCGCATGGTTTTCCTTCCGGTTGAACTGCAGCAGTGCCCGCTGCAGCTTGCGTTCATGGGCGCCTTTGCACACATACAGCTTTTTCATGTTTCCCTTTTCGTCAACCGAATGAGGGTCAACACCGGTATAGTACATGGTAGTTGCCAGGTTACCGGGGGTTGGATAAAAATCCTGCACCTGGTCAGGCACAAACCCGGTCTTTTTAAGATAGAGCGCCACATCTATGGCTTCTTCCAGACCGGCGCCCGGAAGCCCCGCAATGTAGTAGGGTACCAGGTACTGCTTTCTACCCAGTTCCCTGTTAATCCGTGCATATTCGGCGGCAAACTGTTCGTACACTTCATGGCTGCTTTTCCGCACCAGACGGAGCACCCCGTTGTTCACGTGTTCCGGCGCAACCTTCAGCTGGCCGGAGATATGGTGTTCACACAGCTCATAAAAGAACGTGCGGTCTTTGTCCATCATCAGGTAGTCAAAACGGATGCCGCTGCGGATAAACACCTTTTTAACGCCGGGTACCGCACGGAGGGCACGCAGAATATCCACGTATTCCGAATGATCCACCACCACGTTGGGACAGGGTTTTTCGCCCAGACATTCCCGGTTGGTGCAGACACCCACTTTACGCTGCTTGTCACAGGCGTCGCGGCGGAAGTTAGCCGTGGGCCCGCCAACATCGTGAATGTAGCCTTTAAAGTCCGGCAGGGTAGTCAGGTGTTCACATTCCTTTAACAGCGACTCTTTGCTGCGGGTCTGGATGCGCCGTCCCTGATGGAACGTAATGGCACAGAAAGAGCAGGCACCAAAGCAGCCGCGGGTGCTGGTAAGGCTGAACTGTACTTCTGCCAGGGCAGGTACACCGGTTTTGCCGTTTTCTGCAGGTTTGTCATACATGGGGTGCCATTTCCGCTGGAACGGCAGTTCATGCACCGCATCAAATTCTTCCGTTGTAAGGGGTGTTGCCGGCGGTTCCTGCACAATCCAGCGCTGTTCGCTCTGTTCAACCAGTACATGGGCGCTGATGGCGTCCGTATTGGCTTCCTGCAGCAGATAGCTTCTGGCAAAAGCCTGGCGGCCTTCATCAGTACGCGCAGCAACTTCCTGGTAACCTGGCAGCCAGACGGCATCTTCCGGCAGTTCAGCCTGCTTACCGGTACGCCAGACAGTGCCACGCACTCCCCGGATTCCGGCAGCCATCTGTGAAGTAACCAGCCCGTCGGGAGCGGCCAGGGCAAGCTGCTGCAACCGTTCTGCAATTTCCAGAATGCTGTGTTCACCCATGCCGTACATCAAAAGGTCTGCTTTACTGTCCAGAAGAATGGAACGGCGCACCGTGTCAGACCAGTAATCATAATGGGCGGTACGGCGCAGGCTTGCTTCGATGCCGCCAATAAGTACCGGC
Source organism: Treponemataceae bacterium (assembly GCA_024413635.1). Classification (GTDB taxonomy): domain Bacteria; phylum Spirochaetota; class Spirochaetia; order Treponematales; family Treponemataceae; genus Treponema_I. Next base: position 4,216 of record JAKSTT010000092.1, read on the forward strand.
ACCCCTTTGTAGGCTTCGCGGATCTTTGCCGTGTAGGCAATAAGGGCACGGTCAGGCCGGTGTCCAGCCACACCACCATGAGCATAACTGTCAGAAGAGCGGGGTTTATTATTTGCAGTGTAGTTGGAAACCATGCTGTCCATGGCACCGGCACTTACCAGAAAGCCAAGCCGGGGCCGGCCCAGTACCGTAAAGGATTCAGCAGTAGAAATATCAGGTTGGGCGATAATGCCGGTTTTGTATCCGTGCTTTTCCAGCAGACGGGTCAAAAGGGCAGCCGCAAAGGAAGGATGATCAACATAGGCATCGCCGGAAACAAAGACAAAATCGCACTGTTCCCAGCCTGCCGCATCCATATCGGCGCGGCACACCGGCATATACGCTAAAGGCATGTAGTCGTTATATCTCAGTAAGCCTGAACTACTTCAGTAACTTCAGGAATAGTATCTTTCAGGTATTTTTCGATACCCATTTTCAGGGTCATGGTAGCCATAGGACAGCTGCCACAGTGTCCGGTCAGTTTTACGTATACTTTACCGTCTTCCAGCTTTACAAATTCCAGGTCTCCACCATCAGCCTGCAGCTGTGGACGCATAGCATCAAGACCTTCTTTTACTCTTTCTTCCAGTGTCATTTTCTTTTCTCCATCGGTGTCTGTTACGACCTCATAATTTTAGCTTGTAACCCCCTAATATTCAATCCTCAATCTTCCGATAGGCAAAATATGAAACTGCGTATATACAAAATAGTCGCTTTACTGGTGCTGGCACTGGTTATTCCCGTGTTTGTCCACAACACCAACGCTCAATCACAAAAAATAGATGCCGACCTGGCAAACGCACTGCGCACCCTGCAGAATACTGAAACCAACGCCTCCTGGGACGGAACCCTCATGGGAACCGATACCGGTCTGTACGCCATTCAGGACGGAAAACTGACCCAGCTGCTTGATGACATAGCTGTCTATAAAATCGTAAAGGGCCGTGAATGGTTTTTCATGACCAATAAAGGAATCTGGCATTCAGAGGACCTGACATCTTTTGAGCCCCGCAATGAGGGACTGCCATCACTGAAAATCAAGGAATTTGCCGACGGAAAGAAATCATTTGTCCAGCAGCAGGCTCTTTTAAAAGACCTGCAGATTCATCCTGCTGACCCGGATATTATGGTTACCCTTACCCGTGATGCCGTTTTCCTTACCCGCGATGCCGGCCGCACCTGGCAAAATCTGGGCTTTTCAGCAAAAACCAACGGAGCCAAGGCAGCCGCAGTATGTTCCATGCCCGTTGATGGCGAAGAAAAACTGACGGTCTTTCTGGCCCACTCAATCTATGGCCTTTCATATCTGCATCCCGATGACGCCAAGCCGAAATGGCTTGATATTGAAAAAGGCTTTGAAGGCTTAAAAGGCTTAGGCAGCGAAGAAATTGCCGACATCATCACCAGCCGCGTTCCCCGCGAAGATGGCACCATCGGCACCGACATTTACATCAGCCAGACCTTTATCCCCTGCCTGTACAAACTGAACTGGGATACCAAGGATGTGTCACTGCTGGCCAAAGGCGCTGACCCCCTGTACACCATCGACAGCCTGTTCCAGGCCGGAAACCGCATTATCTTTGCCCGGCCGGACGGATTTGGCACCTATAACATGACCACCGGAGAATTTGATGACTCTCCTGCAGAAGCAACCACCTGGAAATACCTGGCAGAACTGCCCGGCCCCAGCTGCAATACCATGTACATTCCGGAACACATCTCCGGCTTTGCCCAGCCCCTGGCATTCAGCGAACTGTGGCTCCTGAAGACGGGTTACATCAACGGAAAATATGTAACCACCGCCAACAACAAAAAGGCCCTGTACGTGCCTTCCGGAAAAGCCTACCCGGGCCCCCAGCTGCAGAAATACATCGATATCTGTACCGCCAACGACCTGAACACCATCGTCATCGATATGAAGGACGACTACGGCCTGCTCCGCTACGACAGCCGTGACCCCAAAATCCTTGAAAAGGATCCGGTAAGCGGCTATGCCATCGATCTTGATGCCTTTGTGGAACAGTGCAAGGAAGCTGACATCTATCTGGTTGCCCGCATTGTATCCTTCAAGGATAAGGTCCTGTGGAAATACGCCAACGGAAAGTATGCAGTCCGGGACAGCCAGACCGGAGAGAAATGGCAGGGAATCCGCCGCACCAATGATGACGGCACCATTGAATACTATGATGAATTCTGGGTTGACCCCTACTGTGAAGAAGTGTGGGAGTACAACGTAGCCATAGCCCGCGAACTGATTGACCGCGGTTTTGATGAAATCCAGTTTGACTATATCCGGTTCCCCACCGACGGCTCAAACCTGTGGCGGGCAACCTACCCCTGGAAAGATAAGGGAATGGATATGGAAGCCGCATTAACCAGCTTTCTGCGCTATGCCCGTGCAAACATCAATGTGCCCATCGGCATCGACATTTACGGTGCCAACGGCTGGAACCGCAGCGGTACCCGTACCGGACAGGATGTTGAAATGCTGTCCCAGTATGTAGACGTCATCTGCCCCATGTTCTACCCCAGCCACTTTGACCAGGACTACCTGGACTACGCTCCGGCAGCAGAACGGCCCTACCGCATCTACTACTACGGCTGTTACCGCAACACCGTCATTGCCCGTAACCGGGTTATTGTACGGCCCTGGGTACAGGCCTTTTATCTGGGCGTCAGTTACGACAAAAAATACTATGATGCAGATTACGTAGCCCGCCAGATTTACGGTACCCGCGACAGTATTGACCGCGGTTACATGTACTGGAATAATAGCGGACGCTACGATGATATTTCCAGAGATCCGGCAGCAGATGCTCCCTATCCCTGGAAGGATGAAGGCGCAACGCAGAGACCGGCACTGGGCTTTACCCCGCCCGTTACCGTAGAATCTGAAACCGCCGTATCAGAAGAAAGCTGAGGAGAGACACTATGGAAGCAATTTGGGACTGGGGAATCCAGTTTATTAAAGGATTTCAGACTATTACCTGCGCACCGCTGGACTGGATTGCATTCCTGGTGCACTACGGATTCAATGTACCGGCATATCTGTTAATCGTATCGGTATTCATGTTCTGTGTTGATTTCCATAAAGGTTTTGCCATGGGCCAGACCATGCTCATTTCTGTTGGCGTTAACGGCATCATCAAGCATAAGCTGGCTGTTCCACGCCCGTTCCAGCGTGATCCTTCCGTTTTCCGCATCACGGAAACCGGCTTTTCTACCCCCAGCGGCCACTCACAGACTGCCTCTACCGTCCTGCCCCTGCTGGCCTGGATGTGCCCTTCATGGAAAAAAGTATGGCGCATCCTCCTTGCCACCCTGTGTCCGCTCATCATCGCCGTTTCCCGTACCTACCTGGGCGTTCACTACCCTACTGACGTTCTTGCCGGCCTTTTGTTGGGATATATTTTCTCCATCGGCTACATGTTCTGGGGCAGCAAACTGCTGACCATAGTACAGGGCATTCCCCACAGCATGCAGACCTTGTTCTGGGCAATGGTTGCCATGGTCATCGTAGTATTTGATAAAGGTTCTTCCGACATGGCCGGAGCTGTTTTCGGCATGTCACTGGCATACTATGCCGTTGTAAAAGACGGCGGTTTGAAAGCCGCAGAAGGACTCTGGTGGCAGAAACTGCTTCGTACCCTCATCGGTCTTGGTATTTTTGGCGTCCTGTACCTGGGCATGAAAGCCCTGTTCCCTTCAGAAGGGGATTACCGCGAAGCAGGACGCTTCATCCGCTATATGGTATCGCTTTTCTGCGGTATCTATTACGGGGTACTGCTCAGCGTTAAACTGAGGCTGGCAGAACGCGAAACCGAGGCAAAAAAAGCATGACAGAAGCTTCACGCTACACCCCCGATGAACCTATTGCAGCCATTGCCACAGCCCTTGCGCCAAGTGCCCTGGCTGTTGTCCGGGTTTCAGGCAAAGGCTGCATTGAGCTTGTTTCAAAAGTATTTTCACGGCCTAAAGCACTGCTGGCAGCAGAACCATACACCATGCTGTATGGCTGGATTGTTGACCCGAAAGATGGCAGCCGTATTGATGAAGTAATGCTTGGCATCTACAAGGGCCCCAAAAGCTTTACCGGGGAAGACATGGTAGAAATTACCTGTCACGGCGGAAGTATTCCGGTGCTTGCCATCTATAACCTGCTGTTAGCCAACGGATTCCGCCCCGCAGAACGTGGAGAATATTCCTTCCGCGCCTTTGTAAATGGAAAACTGGACCTGACCCGGGCAGAAGCAATACGGGAAATCATTGATTCACGCACTGATTCAAGCCGAGGGCGCGCCGCCGGACGCCTTGCCGGATCCCTGTACAACGAAATTTAGGCCATCAAGCAGCTGCTGATCAGAACGACAGCCAGTATTGAAGCCGAAATTGAATACCCTGAGGACGAAAACGCCATTGGGGACGCCTACGATAACACTGAGCTGATGCAGGCACGCGATATGCTGGTATCCCTGAGCGAAAGCTGGGCAGCAGAAAAACTGTACCAGGACGGAGCCCGCGTTGTCCTGGCCGGCCGCACCAATGCCGGAAAATCATCACTGTTCAACACCCTGTTAAAGGAAGACCGGGCTATTGTTTCTGACATTGAGGGAACAACCCGTGACTACATTGAAAGCTGGGTTTCTTTTGCAGGAATTCCCGCCCGCCTCTTTGATACGGCAGGTCTTCGCCTTACCAGCGATACCATTGAAGCCACCGGTGTTGAACGGAGCCGCGAACTTGCCGGAGAAGCAGACCTGGTACTGTATCTTGCCGACAGCACTGTAGGCCTGACTGATGAAGACAAAGAGAACCTGAAAGCCTTTGCCGGCACCCCGCTGATTCTGGTATGGAATAAATGTGATGCCGAAGGCTCACAGCCGGCAGCCCCTGGTATTGAAAGTCTTTCTGCCACCGTCAGTATTTCTGCCAGAACCGGCACCGGCGTTGCAGAACTGACCC
>JAKSTT010000093.1 GCA_024413635.1 Treponemataceae bacterium
ATACCTTTGAATACGGAAATGCCGTTGGTTTCATAGCCGCGGACTGTTCCTTTGGTAGTTTTTGCAACAACGTTATTTTGTGAATAGGTAAATTTTGCCAAGATTATTCCTCCTTATCTTGCAGAATAATCTTAGCATGGGGGTATAAAAGAAAAACCCCCGAATTTTTGATATCCGGGGGTCAATTTTTGCGTTTACTGCAGTTCCTTGCTGAGTGCCGCAGCCAGTTGCTTTTTCAGCTCTTTTTCCACAGTCCGTACTGCCCGTTGGGTAGCTTCTTCTGTGGTGACGTGGGCCTCACGACCGGTAATGGTCAGCGGCAAAACTTCGGTCCCGGTTTCATCAACAAGACTGCCGGTCAGGGTGTACCGCACATATTTGTTGTTCTGTGCATTAACGGAATCAAAGGGGGTAATGGTCAGCTCGCCGGTAAAGGTGCCGGCATTGGCGGTTTTCGGTTCAAGGGTACAGTCAAGATTCTGTTCGGCAAAAACGGCCTGCACCGCTTTTGCAATGCGCTGGTCGTAGTCGTCCTTGATGGAAACGCCGAATACCAGTGATTTTTCCAGCTGAAGGCGCTGTGCTTTGATGGTATCAGAACTCTGCCAGATGGGCAGCACGGTGTTGTACCGTTTGGGGCTCAATACTGAAAGAATGGCAATCTGCTCATCTGCGGTAATGGCATACTGTTCTGCCGTACGCAGCAGCTGGATGGCCATAAAGCCCTGGTGGCGGAGTTCTGCACTGGCAGATGCTGCCTGCAGGCTTACTACCTGCTCCCCATTCTGGATAACCTGCTCTTCATACCAGGCACCGGCAACCTCCCGGTCAAGGAGTGCCAGGGCATACCAGGTAGTAACACCGGTTTTAGTAACGGTGTGGCAGAAGTTTTCCTGAATACGCATTCCGGTGATGCTGATATCGGTGCTGGCGTTTACCATCTGGTCCAGGCTTTTTGAAATATCAATATCGCCCATGTGGTCGGTCATGATGCGGTTTGAAACGGTGGTAGCCTGTACCTGCTGTTTCAGGATGCGGGCCAATGCCTGTGTGGCATCGGCCTGAGCCTGCTGCATGGTTGAACCTTCTCCCACCGCAGTAATGTATTTTGTGGTATCAAAGGCTCCGTTGTTATCCAGAACCCAGTCTGGAACATAGCTTGTACTGGCACATGAAGCAATACTTACCAGCATTGCCAGAATTGCAGCACAAAGCACGGTATTTTTCTTTACTGTAAACATAAACTCTCCGTAAGGTTAATGCCTTTTTCTCTGACGGCTACATCAGTATGGGTATCTGATGAGATAACGTTTCCCCGGCGGTCAACATACTCAATGGTGACCGTATAGACATCCGGAACCAGGGTAATGCCGGATACGTAGACGCTGCCGGGAAAATAACTGGTGGTGCGGGTGTCAGCAACTTCCGTCAGATCCTGTGCCAGCATGGTCAGTATGGACAGAATCCTGTTGTCGCCATCAAGAGAATGACGGATGGCATTGCCGGCGGCTGCTTTGCCCAGCGCACGGACCAGGGATTTTGCATAAATCAGCGCTTCTTTCTGAGCGAAGGTATCAACAGCAATGTTTTCAATACTTTCAATCATTTCAAGCGGAACAACGTATTCACTGCCATCAGTCCCCGTTACACGGGCGCGGACTGCCTGTATTGCTGATGGACGGCGTACCATATACGGATAGGCAAAGGTAAAATAGTCGTCGTTTTCATCATCATAATAGTTGATCCGTTTTTCCATCTTTGCAGGGGACAGACCGGTAAAACTCATCAGGTTTAACCGTGCCATACCCTTGGGAACTGAAAGTTCATCATCCAGGGAGGATGGAACCGGAAAAGGATACAGTTCCAGCTGGGTTGCAAATGCCTGGTCGATATACCGGCGGTCAACGGCTGCGTTGTCAAACTGTCCTGTTGACCGGTACAGAATCATACTCAGATACCGTGCCAGGGCAGAGTTATTGAACTGCATCGCCTGCGGCGGTAAATCTGCATTCTTGTTTTTCAGCTGGTCGTTGGCATAGTTCAGTGCATCTGCGTATTTTGACTGCAGGATACGCTGTTTATTGTCAAAGCGACGGATTTCTACAAACGCATCTTCGGTCATTCCCAGGTGCACATAGTTCAGTGCCATGAAGATGTTGCCGTAAATGTCTTCAAATTCTTCGCCTTCGTAGTCTTTTACCAGGTCATTGAGAAACCAGGATGTAACCGACTGTCCGATGCTGGTAGCGTAATATTCATCGATCAGTTTTTCTGCAAGGGAAAACTTTTCATTACTGGTTTTGAATTCCCCTGCATAGTGGGCAATAACCCCTGAATCAAGAAGATACAGGACTTCATCAGTTTTTCCATAGAAATCGGTGACATTGGTTTCCAGAATGTCCAGGGCTTTGTCGTAGTAATTTCTCCGGAGCGTCTGATAGACCAGCGTCTGATCCTGTCGGGTGGCGCATCCGGTAAGCAGTAGAAGGGTCGCAATCAGCAGGACTGCGAAATAACGCAGCCCGGAATCTTGCAGCCGCTTCTCAATAGCGGGAAACTGCTGCATGGTTCAGTACCTGATTAACGGAATGATTTGCGGTCAACGATTTTCTTGATATCAGAGTTATCGCCAACCCACAGTTTTTTGTTGGTTTCAATATCGATCAGTTCTGCATATACAAAGTAGGTGCGGGCAATTTTCTTTGCATCAGCATCTACCATGGTTTTAACGGAACCAATCAGAATAAAGTCTGCACCGGTTTCGTTTGCAAGACGCTTAACGGTTTCTTCGCTGGCCCAGTCTTGCTGTTCCAGACGTTCTTCACGGATTTCTTCGCGTTCTGTTGCACTGGCAACAAAGTCTACCTTACCGCTGTTAATCAGGGCAGCTTCAAACTTTTTGGTCAGGATGCTGGTATCCAGGTGTTCATCGCTGTCATTGCGGAAGGTTCCTACGATGACAACAGGATATTTACCGTTTTCCTTGATATATCTGTCGATGGCCGGTGCATTTACACAGTCATTGATAAGAGTATTGGCAACAATACGTACGTCAGTGTCATTCCAGTAACCGCTTAAATCGGTAACGGTGTCAGCGGAAACACGTTCAACTTTGCTTGAAGCACAACCGGTGAACAGGGTAACAACGGCCAGAATGGCAATAGCAGCAAAAAGTGGTTTTTTCATATCAGATACTCCTTATGTGGTAGTGTAGCACAGTAATTTTTTAAATCATGAGTGCAGCAAGAGTTTTTGCATCATCAATCATGTTTTTGATGACGCAGTATTCGTTGGGCTGATGACAGGTTTCATCCAGGGTACTCCACACAGCAGCATGGTAGCCGGCATTACGCAGGTATCCACCTACGGTACCACCACCGATACCAACGGTGCGTGCTGTTTTGCCGTGAGCCTTATTGATGGCTGCAGCCAGTTTTGTTACGACCGGTGCATCAACAGGCGTTGCCGGAGAAGATTCTGCCTGGTCTTCGGTAATTTCAATCTTAACGCCGTATTTTTCTTCTACGGCATCTGCCATGGCGCGTACCTGGGCGCGGATATCATCCAGCTTGTAGCAGGGCAGGATGCGGCAGTCTACGCAGAATACGTCATCGCCGGGGATGGTATTGGTATTTGGAACGTTTGGCTCATGTTTGGTCGGCTGCAGGGTAGAGTAGTTGGGATAGAACAGGTCATCGCGGGCAGTCAGGGTCTGTTCCAGACTGTTGATGCGCAGTGCCAGGTCACAGTTTGCCAGGTGGGCATTGGCACCTTCGTTTGGCAGGGAACCATGGCACTGTTTACCCATGGTATGTACCCGAAGCCACATAATGGATTTTTCTGCCACTTCAATGGTAACGCCTTCCGGATCTCCGCCGTCAGGAATGATGAACAGGTCATCTTTCTTAAAGAGGCCATCCTGTTTCAGCAGGTACTGGATACCGAATTTTGATCCTACTTCTTCGTCAGCAACAAAGAGCAGTTTGATGGTATGGCTTGGGGTTACGCCGTTTTTCAGGAATGACAGGGCGGCAAATACACCGCTTACCAGTCCCTGCTGGTCATCTTCTACACCACGGCCGTACAGTTTTCCGTCTTTCTCAGTTACTTTCCAGGGATCGGTGTTCCACAGGGAAAGTTCACCGGTAGGTACAACGTCAGTGTGGGCCATTACCCATACCCGTTCGTCGTCAGAGGTTCCGGGAATGGTTGCAATCAGGTTGGGACGGATTCCGCCCTTTGCCCGCGGATCGGGAGCATCGTACCGTTCCAGACTGGTAATGCCATGGGCTTTCAGCCAGCCTTCCAGCGCGGTTACTTTATCAAGTTCGCCTTCTCCATTGCTTTCCGGAGCAAGAGCCGGAATAGAGGTCAGTAAGGTCTGCAGTGCTACCATTTCATCTCTGCCGGATTCAATGGTGTTCATCAGGGTTTCAAGTGTATTCATGGGTATTCTCCTTTTTATTGCAACTGCAGGGATACTGCTTCCCACTGCTCGGTGGTCTGCAGGATTGCAGCGTCGGTATCGTCAATTTCCTGCTGTACTTTGCGGCTTTTTGCACCGTCAGAGTACACGGCTGGATCTGCCAGCTGGGCTTCAAGGTCAGCTTTTTTTTCTTCAAGCTCACCTATTAAAATCATAAGCCGTTCTTCTTCTTTTTCAAGCTTTCTGCGTTCAGCTTTCTGCTTTTTCTGGGCTTCCCAGTCCATGGCACCGGCAGAGGCCGGTTCCGGTGCAGGCTGCGTTGCCTTGGCTGTTTTAGTTGCTGCGGCGGGCTGGGCAGTTCCGGCTTCTCCGGCTGCTTCCTTTGCCAGCTGTTCCATGTAGTACTGGTAGCTGCCGGGGAATTCCCGGTAGTGACAGGGGGTCAGTTCCAGAACGCGGGTAGCAAGGCTTTCAATAAAGCCACGATCATGGCTTACAAAAATGACCGTTCCGCCAAAGTCTTTCAGCGCATTAAGCAGGACGTCCTTACTGTGCATATCCAGGTGGTTGGTCGGTTCGTCAAGAATCAGCAGGTTAACCGGCCGCAGCAGCAGACGGAGCAGTGCCAGGCGGCTTTTTTCCCCACCGGAAAGGACATCTACGGATTTATGTACGTCATCGCCGCGGAACAGGAAGGCGCCCAGCATATCGCGGAGTTTTGGTATCAGTTCCAGCGGAGCTTCTGCTTCAAGCATTTCAAGCATACTCATACTGCCTTTCATGCTTTCTGCATTATCCTGGCTGAAGTATCCGATGCTGACACCGGATCCCAGCTTATAGGTTCCGGTGCAGTCCGGGTCTACGCCGGCAATGATGCGGAGCAGGGTAGACTTACCGGCACCGTTGCGTCCGGCTACTACCATACGGTCACCGTTTTCAACAACGATATTCAGGTCCCGCAGCACTTCCCGGTCAGCATTCTGGTCTCCATTGCTGCCGTCATTGTGATAGGTCTTACCCAGATGTTCGGTGGTCAGTACCAGACGGCCGGAGTGGGGAGCTGCCGGAAATGAAAAATGAATCTTCTTTAAGGTTTCCGGAATTTCAATTTTGTTTTCCAGAATCTTATCAAGCATTTTCTGCCGTTCCTGGGCCTGGGCAGCTTTTGTAGCCTTGTAGCCGAAACGGCGGATAAAATCTTCCAGTTTGTGGATTTCTTCCTGCTGCTGCTCATACTGCTGCATCAGGGTTTCCAGTTCTACAGCACGAACCTTTTCGTAGTGGGTATAGTTTCCGGGATACCGGTGCAGCACCCCGTTGAACAGTTCGTAAACTTCGTTGATGGTAACATCAAGAAAATACCGGTCATGGGATACCAGCAGGAACCCGCCTTCAAAGTTCAGCAGGAACTCTTCCAGCCAGTTGCGGGCTTCAATATCCAGGTAGTTGGTCGGTTCGTCCAGTAACAGAATGTCAGGATTCTGCAGCAGCGCTTTTGTCAGGGCAATACGCATCTGCCATCCGCCGGAAAACTCTTCAGTCCGGCGGGTCATGTCTTCCGGAACAAAGCCAAGTCCCAGCAGGGTCTGTTCTGCAAGAACGGCGCGGCGGTTCCATCCTGATTCTTCAAGGTATGCAATGATTTCTGCCTGACGGAGCAGGAGCGGCTCCGGATTAGCCGGCGCATTGGGTCCTGCAAGGGTATCACCTATCTGATCCATTTCTGCATGCAGCTGGTACCCGTACTCAAATGCCTTGTCGGCTTCTTCCAGCAGGGTAGTGCCGTGATGCACAATACCGCTCTGGGGCAGGTAGGCAATACGGCAGCCTTTCTGCACTGCCCGGTCGCCGCTGTCGCAGTCCTGAATACCTGCCATAACTTTCATCAGGGTTGACTTACCGGAACCGTTGGCTCCCGTAAGGGCAGCGCGGGAACCTTTTGCCAGGTTGACGGAAACGTCCTTTAATATGTCCCGGTCACCAAAGGCCAGGGAAACTTTTGAAAACTGAACAAATGCCAACGTTATTCCTCTACTTCTTCTGCGGAGTCGTCCGGTTCAAATGAGTATCCTTCACCTTCAAAGGCAAAGTACAGAACCAGGGAATCGTTTCCGCGCTGGGTAATGACGTTATCCCGTACCACTGCTTTATTGGCGCTTTCCAGACGGATACCGCCATCTTCAATTTTGTACAGGAACAGATAGCTGGTACCGGTGGCATCAAAGGTAAAGGTAATGGCGCCATCGTAGCTGGATCCCAGACTTGAGTGCAGGAAGTGATCAAAGCTGACCGTTCCTGTTTCTCCACTGCCGCGTGAAATAAGGGATGGAACCAGGCGGTTGTAGTTTTCCCAGGTGAAACCATTGTTTTCGGTAAAGGTAATGGTTCCGTAGTTGGTACTCTTACAGTAGGCACCAAAACTACGCAGGATATTGAACAGCTGTACACGGCGTTCTGCCTCTGCTGAAAGGATGTCCTCAATGGGGGATGCCAGGGTTACCAGGTTGAAACTGGTTGGCATACCGCGTTCATCGCTGTACTGCACGACGATGAAGTTTTCATTGCGGACGGTAACGCTTAATGTGGTACCGTCAAATTTGTATACGTTGCCGCTGCTCTTTTTATGGGTGGTGTATTCGGCATCTACAACAATATCGTTCTGGTCAAAATGAATGGTGTTGTTTTCAAGATCCAGCCGGAACGCCGGTTTTGCTACCATACGTGAAAGGTCAACCTGTTTTCTCTTTATCATGGTTGCATAGTTTTCCGGGTACCACAGGTTGCTGCTCAGAGCGGTAAACAGGGTATCTTCTTCTACTACGGTTTCCGTAGTGGCCACTACCTGCTCGGTTTCATCAAAAAGACGCAGATTGTATGAGAAACACCAGCCGCTGGTTCCGTCAGAAGCCAGAACACGCAGCCACTCACCTTTCATGGCATTGCTGCCGGACATGACAGCCTGGCCGTTGGTTTTATAGAGTACCTTGATTACTTCATCCTTCCGCAGACGGTACACCTGTTTACTGGTGTTTACGGCATCCTGGCGCATGGGAAGTCCGTCCAGGAAAACGCGGGCATAAACATGCTGGTAATCCTTGTAGCGCTGGGCACGTTTTTCGGCCTTGGATTTTTTCTGCGGGTCCGTAATCTGCCACAGAGGAACTTCGATTTTTTCTTTGGTATCGGGAATTCCGATGATGTAGGTTTTGCTGATATTTGATTTTACATAGACCGGAACGACAGTGGCATCGCTCAGGTTGTATTCAGGAAGACTCCAGAGGAGAACGCCGTAGCCCATGACACTGTCGCAGGATACCAGACAGAACAGCATGGCAATGGCAAATAAGATGACTCCAAAACGTTTCATGCTTGTACCTTACCATACATCTGCGGTTTGTACTATAATAGGCGGACGTTGCGTTTTATTGGAGGATAATGAAATGGCAGTAGAAAAAATCAGAACAAGAAAAGAAGTACCTGAGAAAGATAAGTGGAACCTTTCATCTCTGTATGCCTCAGAGAAAGACTGGGAATCAGATATGGAACTGATTCCGCAGCTGGCAAAGGAAGTGGAATCATATAAAGGAAAACTGGGGGAAAGTGCAGAAACACTGCTGGCAGCCCTTGATGTGAATACCCGTCTGGAAATGGTTATCGAAACAGCATATAACTATGCGTTCCTGCACGTGGCAGGGGACGCAGAAGATGCCCACAACCAGGAAATGTCCGGCCGTGCCATGATGGCATATTCAGCAGCCGCTGCCGCTACCAGTTTCTTCATCCCTGAACTGCAGACCATTGATGATGCAAAAATGGCTGAATGGATGGCCCGTCCGGACTTTGCCGTATACCGCATCATGCTGGCAAAGAACCTTCGCCTTAAAAAATACATCCTCAGCGACAAGGAAGAACGTATCCTTGCCCTTGAAGCAGAATCTGCACAGACTCCGGACAGCGCATTCGGTATGCTGACCAATGTTGACCTGGATTTCGGCAAGGTAAAGACTGCCAGCGGCATGAAGCCTCTTTCTCAGTCAACCTGGTCAATTTTCATGAACGATGACGACCGGAACGTGCGCAAGGCCGCTTATAAGAAATTCTACAAAACTTTCGACCAGCACAAGAACACTCTGGCCGCTCTGTATACCGGAAGTGTGCAGCATGATGTATTTGAAGCCCGTGTCCGCGGCTATGAATCTGCCCGCCAGATGCGCCTGTATCCGGATGATGTACCGGAAAGCGTATATGACAATCTTGTTTCTACCATCCATAAGAACCTGCCGACCCTGCACCGCTACTATGAAGTACGCCGTAAACTGCTGGGCCTTGATGAACTGCGTCACTACGACGTATACGTACCACTGGTAAAGGGCGTAAAAAAAGATACTCCCTATGAACAGGCAGTAGAAATCATCCGTGGTGCACTTGCTCCACTGGGAAAAGAATACACTGATACCCTGTGTCATGGCCTTCTGAACGGCTGGGTAGACAAATATGAAAACAAAGGTAAGGAAAGCGGTGCTTTCTCTGCCGGCGGTTACATCGGTGACCCGGTCATCAAGATGAACTACAAGGACAGTGTACTCCGTGATGTGTATACGCTGGCCCATGAAGGTGGACACTCAATGCACTCATGGTATTCAGTGCACTCAAATCCGTTCCCGCACTACAGCTACACCATTTTTGAAGCAGAAGTTGCGTCTACCTTCAATGAACAGCTGGTATTCCAGTACCTGCTGAAAAACGCAGAAACTGAAGA
>JAKSTT010000094.1 GCA_024413635.1 Treponemataceae bacterium
AAAACACTTGGCCAGAACGCCAAAGAAAAGTCAAAGGAATTCCTTCCTGATGTCTTCGTGCACCGACATCTGCATCTGTACCAGACCCTTCTGGACAGCTACCCCGATGTACACTTTGATGAGGCAGCATTCCAGAAAGAATTGGATGACATTACCTGTTAAGTACGGTCATTTTCCAAAGTGCAGTTCCCGCATACCTTCTACTTCGTCACAGACGGCCTGAAGGTTGCAGGCTGCACAGTCCATCAGCACATTCTTTGAGATATGGTCAATGGTCTGGGTAATCTGCTCAGCTTTTTTGACGCTTGATTCAAGAGTTTTATAGTCAAAGTCTTTCAGTGTTATGTAATACAGTGAAACAGCTTTGACTTTTTTTTCTTTCTTAAAGGCATCAATCATCATGCTGCCAGTCTGGGCAAATGACAAACCCTTTTTTAAGGCAGCCTTACCAACCCGTACCGATTCTTTTCCCCGGCTGGCAGAAATGCGGAGCATAAATCCTTCAGGAAAGAAGTGATACCGGGTAAACTCCAGATTACGGATGGCAGAATAGAGCTTTTCCCCTTCTCCCAGCGTATCTTCATCAACCCGTACAAATGCAATTCTTGCATAAGGAGTATCGGTGTTCAAATCAGGAAGATCTGCCCCAATCAAGGTAAGACTGTCTTCCGGCACCAAAGTGTCATTGGCAGTAACTATCGTACAGCCGATACCCGGCAGCTGGTCAACGCCCAGTTCATAGGCCATTTCACTGCGCAGAATCATGGTTTCCTTGCCGGTTTCAGGCCAGGTTGTTTTTTCAATGGGTATTTTTTTGTTTTCATAGCAGGAAAGCAATGACTGCATTCCTGCTATGGTGTCATCGTATAACTTCATCGCCTGGTATTACAGATGCTTGTCACGTTTGATTTTATCGTAATGTTTCTGGAACAGCGGATACAGCGCTGAAGTCAGTTTCATATCCAGGTTGAAGAAATATACGGTAAAAAGCAGAACAAACAGAACTGCAACTACAATGAGTACCCATTTAAGAATCTGTAAAAAAATCATTTGGCAAGTCCTTTCTGGCGGGCATATTCAGCAGCACCCAGAGCACCCATGAGCTGCGGGTCAATGGGCAGGTCAACAACTTTCAGGTTCAGTACGCTTTCAATGGCGGCTTTCAGTCCGGCATTTTTAGCACATCCACCGGTAAGGGTAATGCTGTCTACAGCACCTGCTTTCTTTGACATGACAAAGCAGCGTTTTGCCACAGAAAGCTGGATTCCGGCAGCAATTTCATCCATAGGTTTACCTTCACCGACCAGGGAAATTACTTCGGATTCTGCAAATACGGTACACTGAGAGGTAATCGGGATAACGGATTTTGCTTTCAGTGAAAGATTACTGAATTCAGTCAGATCCATTTCAAAAGCACGTGCCATGGCTTCATAGAAGCGGCCGGTTCCAGCAGCACATTTATCGTTCATGGCAAAGTTCTGAACGGTACCGTCAGTATCGATGGCAATACCTTTAACGTCCTGTCCACCGATATCGATGATGGCTTTTACTGCCGGATTTGCCACATGTACACCCATGGCGTGGCAGCTGATCTCAGAAATGTTTTCGTCAGCAAAAGGCACCTTGTTACGGCCGTAACCGGTACCAACAAGGTACGTCAGATCTTCTGCAGTTTTCAGTTCCGGTACTTTTGCAACAGCCTGATCCAGAGCATCCTGTGCAGAAAGCACTGAATTAATACGGCTCCGCAGGGTAACATCTGCTACCATCTTGCCGGTTTCATCAATGATTACACATTTTGTGTAGGTACTTCCACTATCACATCCACCAAAATATTTCATATGTATTACTCCTCATTATGTCGGCCCCTTCGACTAGCGCAGGGTTCCTGTTTTATGTCATCCCGAACTTGTTTCGGGATCTCAGTTCGGATACTGAATCAAGTTCAGCATGACAGTCACCACGAATGTTCGTCGGTCAGCACTTCAAGAGTCGGATCCAGCGGTTCTTCGCGGAACACGGTACGCATATACGTATTTACCTGGTCACGGATACCCTGACGGGAAACAACACGGGGGTCAAACAGGTCATGGTTAACCCAGATCAGATGAATACCTTTTGCACGAGCCTTTTCTTCAAACTGGCCATGCATACCGTCAAGAGCTTTACAGGCCATGTGTTCCCAAAGAATAACCGTATCTGCACGGAACTCTTCGCAGAATTCCCACAGTTCATCCAGCAGTACTTTGTATCCGCCATGGGTACGGTTACGCATGATCATGTTTTCATTGAGCCATGCCAGGTCATAGATGGCCTGTTCCTTATCGTTTTCTGAAAGCTGGCGGGTAGAAACCATTGAAAGCATATCCGTTAACGGCAGTATTCCCCAGCAGTTCTGCAGCCACAGGAGAAAATCCATATAGAAGTGGCTCTGAACACCCCAGACAATGGCACGATGGCGGTATTCCTTTACAGCCATACGTTTTGCCTTGAATGCTTTTTCTGCCAGTTTACTGATTTTGCGGTCTGCTTCAACAAAAGCCGGTACTTTACCACAGATAGCCATGTAGTTGGTTTCGGTGTACAGTGCCAGGTTTGAACCGAATACCTGAGGATAATCGGTTTTGTTCATATCAAGCCAGTCCTGCCGGTGTCTGGTAGATTCATTTACCCGTTTTGCACATTCAAAATAATAGTCCCAGTCCCATTTATGACCGGTTTTTTCCTCGATAAAGGCAATACAGTTGCGCATCTCCTGTGCAGCGTATTCCTGAACATCATCTTCCCGGTGACGGAGCGGAGCTACCAGCTGGAAACAGGGAACGCCTTCTTCAAGTTCCAGACGTTTTGAAATAACACCGTTACCCATCAGTGAACCGTCACAGGTAGTATTACACTGGACAGCGCAGGCACCGTATACCGGAAAGTCATCATCAATGGATACACCGGCTTCAGCTTCAGGCATTGGGCACACATCACCCGGCATACCGAATTCCTGGGCAACGTCAAGATAATGACAGGCAGCAAACTGGTTCAGCAGTACCGAAACGTATACGGAGGGAGTTTCACGGGAAAGGCCTTTCAGATGAGGGAATCCCATCATGAAGGTGGTCATTTCGTTTTCATCCAGCTGTACGCAGATTTTTGAAAATTCTTCGTCATTGCCGATGCGCCGGTCTGCACGGAAAATGGAATCCAGCAGTTTGGCAACATCGTACATGACCAGGTCAAATTCCGTGTGGCAGATGCGCAGGTATTCCTTGCGGAGTCCAGCCGTATGACGGTCAACCATCATGGGAGCTGCCAGGAAGTTTGACATCCAGCGGTAGCGGAACATGGCCTTGATGTTCCGTGGTTTTATGATGAAACGGGCAAGAATGCTCATGATGTACAGCCAGCGGCTGAAATCATACATGGTATCAACAAATCCGCGCCATTCCCGTCTTTTACGAACCATGCCTTTTGTGTAGAAATCACCCAGGCGGGTTTCGCCGATTGCTTTAGCCATTATTTTCTGCCTCCCTGGATTTTCTTTATTTCAATACTTTCAACAAAGGCCTGTACCCGGGTACGGAGCTGTCCGCTGGAACCTACACTGTACGGACGGTCGACAGACAGTACCGGGTAATGGTAATCTTCCCGCAGTACATGGGAGCCGACGGTGCGTTCATAGGCCCATGGATCACAGAATTTAATCTGTTCATAGATAATACCGTCTGCTTTGTATTCTGTTGCCAGCTGGTCAACGTACTGACGGCGTTCCTGGATTTTTGCCTGGTTCATATAGCGTGGACACTGTCCGCGGTACATATAGGCCCGGCAAATCTGGGTAAGGACGTCTTCCGTGTCATTCAGTTCAATGGGATTCCGTCCAGGAAGTGAGCCGTAACAGAAACGGTCAGCAGCCACATAGGCGCCAGATTCTTCAACCAGTTTTACCATATCAACGTCATCAATTTCTGAACCGACCAGAACAACACGTGCCCGGTATTTGAACTTTGGATCAGGTTCACGGGTTTTCAGTTCTTCCAGGGTTTCTTCCAGATACGGAATAATCTCTGCTTTCGGAACCACATAGGTTACCATGGTAATGATGTGCATTTCATAGCCGGTAATCCGCGGATTATCTTCCTTGCGGAATTCACCGATGGCACGGATCAGCTCACACACTTTGTTGTGTTCTTCAACGGCTTTACGGAGCGCTGCATCTGACGTATCAATTCCCCACTTTTCTGCCAGCGGTTTCAGGATATGGTTCCGGGTCTGTACCAGATACAGATTGAGCCCGTTATCATCAGCCTTCATGGGTATTTCAAGATACTGGAAGAAAAAGCCGTCTTTCTTGAAAGTTTTCAGCAGTTCCATGTTTTCAATACAACGGTTCAGCATTGAGCAGCCGTCCGGTGTAATGAGGGCATCAGCAAAATTGTATCCCCCTTCAATGGCCCGTTCCAGCAATGCACGGGTATACTCACAGAGGAAACTGGTCATGTAGTAGGTACTCATTTCCATGGAACCGGTGCGTGGAGCACGCAGGCGTACGGAAAAAATACCCGGCAGGTTTAACAGTGGCTCAGGAATGTTTTCACAAACCGTCGCAACACATTTTTTGCCGGCATCTTGAGCAGCCCGGACAAGGTCATTGTTAGCGTCCTCAAGAAGCTTTTCAAAATAGTACAGATGCTTCAAATCTTTCATAGCAGATCCTTTTCGATATATCTTATGGCCTTACAGCAACGGACAGGCCTAAGGTTCAACAATTATATCAGGTTGATTTTTTTCAGTGCTTCCCGGGCACCCTGCACAATGGCAGCATCAGCTGGCAGATAGAATACGTTTTCACCTTTCAGGTCAAATTCTGCCAGATTATTGTCAGAAGGAATGGCAGCCAATACCGGCAGTCCACCGACATCCATGAACTGAACCACATCAGCTGAAGGAATACGGTTGGCAATAACGCCCACTTCCTTATACATTACCAGTTCATCAGCCACTTTCTTGATGGTTTGGATTACCTGACAGCCTTTCTTGCTGGAGTCAGTAATCAGCAGCAGATGGGTAACTTTTTCCATGACGCGGCGGTTAATCTGTTCAATACCGGCTTCACCGTCAATGACAACGTAATCAAAGTTTTCTGACAGAATACTGATAACTTCCTTCAAGTACTGGTTGATTTTGCAGTAACAGCCGGCAGATTCCGGACGGCCGATGGCAATAAAAGAAAAACCATCTGTTTCTACCAGAGCATCAAAAATCCGGTAGCGGGCTTCTGAAAGCAGTTCCATGGCAGATTTGGTATCCCCTCCCTCTACCGTAGCCACCACTTCTTTCCGTATATCGTCGATGGTCGTTGTTACATCAATTCCTAAAGCAGTAGAAAGGCCAACTGCAGGGTCAGCATCAATGGCAAGAA
This sequence comes from Treponemataceae bacterium, assembly GCA_024413635.1. Taxonomy (GTDB): domain Bacteria; phylum Spirochaetota; class Spirochaetia; order Treponematales; family Treponemataceae; genus Treponema_I. The sequence goes on from JAKSTT010000094.1 coordinate 5,414, forward strand.
TTTTCTTATCCGGATGAGCTTCTACCAGAAGCCGTACCAGTGTTGCCGCCAGTGAAGTTTTTCCAACGCCCCCTTTTCCGGCAACAGTAATTATTTGAGCAGTATCAGACATTATGAAACTCCATTTTTATGTAATACGATATTCTATTTTACCACGCCATCGGGTATTTCGCAAAAAAAAGCACTTCCGTTACCGAAAGTGCTTTCATAGTGATAGACGGGCTCTCACGCATCCTTTTCAGGACGGGGACTGGTTCCATAATTGTCCCAGATATAATTGCGGGCGTTGAACATCTTGATTTCGCGCTTATCAAAGGCTTCCTGAATCATGGATTCACAATCAAGGGCATCATACAGCAGCTTTGCGTCTTCAACCCGGGCACGGAGTACCGGGTGACGGGGACTGAAGAGAACACAACAGTCTTCATACGGAAGGATTGATGTTTCATAGGTACCGATTTTGATGGCAGTATCAACAATTTCTTCCTTATCCATGCCCACCAGGGGACGAAGCAGCGGCAGTTCACACATGCTTTCAGTAACTTCCATGTTTTCTACGGTCTGGCTGGCAACCTGGCCCAGAGATTCACCGGTAATAAGACACTGACACTTAATGTGTTTTGCTACCATGCTGGCACAGCGCATCATGGCCATACGGAGCAGCAGGGTGCTGAATGCTTCTGCCTGAATGCCGTTTACCGGTTCATGGGTACGGGTCACTTCCTTAATACGCATCTGAACATCAGTAAAAGGAATAACGTTGATATGGGTTTCTACGCCGTACAGACTGATGATTTCTGCCAGGTGTTCTACTTTCTCCTGAGCTTCAACTGACGTATAGGGATAGGCGTGGAAATAGCAGCATTCAACTTTCATACCGCGGCGCATCATGCGGTATCCGGCAACCGGAGAATCAAGGCCACCGGAAAGCAGCAGCAGTCCTTTACCACCGGTACCGACGGGAAGACCACGGCATACTTTTTCTGCATTACCATACACATAGCATTTTTCACGGATTTCTACCCGTACAAACAGGTCCGGATTATGGACATCAACGGTCAGAAGTCCCTGATCAAATACCGGTCCACCAGCTTCGCAGTTTACTTCGTATGAAGTCATGGGGAACGATTTATCAATGCGGCGGCAGTCAATTTTAAAGGTTTTTGCCCCTTTTTCCTTCGCCTGGGTCGCCAGCTGCAGAACGGCAGCCTGAATGGATTCCAGATTTTTTTCACAGACAATGGCCCGGGCCCAGCCGGTAATCCCGATAAGGTGATTCAAGGCAAATTCAACGGCTGGACAGGATTCTTCCGGACACTCAACGTACATACGTCCGGCAACCAGTTTTACCCGGCTTTTTACACCTTCAAGATACAGGTTCAGGTTATGAACAAGGCGTTTCTCAAACTCTTTGATGTTTGACTTTTTCAGGGTCAGCTCACCAAGCTGAACAAGATAGGTTACAGTATACATGGTAGGTATTCTAAAGAAAGAACCGGCCCTTGTAAATAATGACAAATTCTAATATTATGTCATTATGAATTTTTAAAAGGAGACCGCAATGGCATTTCCCGTAAGTGTAGACAACACGTTACCCAAAACTCTTCCCCTGCTTTTCCGACAGCGCGCTGAACGTATTCCTGATACCTGTTCTCAGGCCAGTAAAAATAAACAAGGTGTATACGAATATTTCTCTTATAAAACCGTTTATTCTGAAATTCTCGCATTTGCGGCAGTCCTGAAAAAACTTGGCTGTCATAAAGACAGTCACGTAGGTATTATCAGTGATAACCGCCGTGAATGGCTTATTACCGACCTGGCAGTCCTTACACTCCGTGGTGCAGACGTACCCCGCGGCTGCGACAGCATGGGTACTGAAATCCGCTACATTCTGAACACTGCTGACTGCGAAATCTCTTTCTTTGAAAATGAACGTCAGCTGGCCAAAGTGCTTGAAAACATGGCTGAAGTTCCCCAGCTGAAAACAGTCATCCTCTATGATGAACCAAAAGAAGAAACCTGCGCCAAAGCAAAGGAAGCAGGACTGAACCTGTACTGTTTCTGGAACCTTCTGGAAGAAGGAAAACAGATGGTTGCACAGGATCCTTCAATCATTACCGCTCTGGAAGCTGATATGGACGCTGCAGAAGACAGCGAAATTGCTACCCTGATTTTTACCTCCGGCACAACCGGCGTACCGAAAGGTGTAATGCTGAGCCACCGGAACTTTACTGCCCAGCTGGAAATCATCCATGTCTGCCTGCCATCCCACACCGGTGATATGTGGCTTTCAATCCTTCCCGTATGGCATAGTTTTGAACGTGCCATCCAGTATATTGCCATCTGTCTGAACACCGGTCTGGCCTATTCCAAACCGGTAGGGTCTGTAATGCTTGCCGATATGGCTGTCATCAAACCACAGTTTATGTGTGGTGTTCCCCGTGTCTGGGAAGCCCTGGCAACCGGCGTTAAGCGTGCCATGAAAAAGACTGGCGGTGCTCCCTACGCCCTGTTCCGTTTCTTTACCTGGTGGGGCGGTATGTATACCTGGGCAAAGGAACACGTTACCGGCCGTGTCTGCCAGTTTAAGAAACGTTCCCGGTTCTGCGATTTCCTTATCGGTATTCTGCCACTGATTTTCCTGTGGCCATTGTATAAACTGGGTGATGTTCTGGTATTCAAGAAGATCCGCAGCAAATTCGGCGGCCAGCTGATCTGTACTATTTCTGGTGGTGGAGCCCTGCAGAAAGATACCGACCTGTTCTACCGCACCGTAGGCGTAAATATTCTGGAAGGTTATGGTATGACCGAAACCGCTCCGGTACTTTCTGTCCGCGACTGGCGTAAGGCCCGCCCCGGTTCCGTTGGTCCTATTCTGCCCTGTGTAGAAGTTCGTGTTGTCGGTGAAAAAGACGGAGTTGCCGTAAGTATGGATCCACTGCCACCCGGACAGCAGGGTCTTATCTACGTAAAGGGTGATCAGGTTATGAAAGGCTACTACAAGCAGCCTGAACTGACAAAATCAATTCTTGGAGACGACGGCTGGCTGAATACCGGTGACCTGGGTATGTTCAGCTACGACGGTGAAATCAAGATTACCGGCCGCGCAAAGGATACCATCGTACTCCTGGGCGGTGAAAACATTGAACCGCTGGCACTGGAAAGCGCTCTGAACGGCAGCCAGTACATTGAAACCTCAGTTGTTCTGGGACAGGATAAAAAATATCTTGCAGCCCTGCTGGTAGCTGATAAAGTCATGGTAGAATCCTTTGCAAAGGAAAACAGCATCCAGTATGACAACTATGAAGCACTGCTTACCACACCTGAAGTGCAGCAGCTGTTCACCAGTGAAGTTGAAAACATCATCAACGCCAAAAACGGGTTCAAGACCTGTGAACGCATCTTTAAGTTCACCCTGCTGCCAAAATCATTCAGCGTAGGATCTGAACTTTCTGCTAAACAGGAAATCATCCGTCCAAAAATCAACCAAATGTATTCAGCAGAAATTGACCGCCTCTTTGCTGACTGATACGGAATGACATGTTTAAAACAAAAAGGGGTGCCTGATATCTATCAGGCACCCCTTTTTTCTAAGGAATATCGTTAAGCAATCTGTTTTTTACCGAACAGCTTTGCAAAAAGTTTCTGAATATTAGGAAGCTGGGCAGAGAAACTGTAGAAGCCGAATACAAAGACACCCATGAT
>JAKSTT010000095.1 GCA_024413635.1 Treponemataceae bacterium
GCATCAGCCCATGCAAGAACCATCTGGTGTTCTGATGAACAGGAAACCATGGAATTCTGGCTGTACGGAGAATCCCGGAATACCAGCTTTAAGACCCGTCTGTATCTTGATGACCGAAATAATGCCTATACGCTGATTGAAAAAGATGACTGGATTCTGACCCTGGCAGCCTACCCGGCAGGTGCCACCCCTGCAGCAACTGCTGCAGAAGCATTCAGCCAGGCACTGCTCATTGACCGCTGCCACCTTGATTTACGCCGGTGGAGCGCTTCTGCCAGTTTTACCCTGAGCACCATAGGCATTGAAACTCCGTCTGCAGGTAACATTACGGTTACCTTTGATGCACCTGAAGCCCTCTCAGACTTTACTGTTACTGCCGGCATTTACCAGATTGAACAGCACCTTCTGGGAACCGCAGAAAGCGAAGGTTCTCTGGACCTTTCTGAAGGAGAAGCTACCTATTCCTTTGAACATGTACCGGCTGGGTTCTATTACTTTGCCGTTACCTTTACCAGAGGATTTGAAGTATACGAATGGCGTGAAGCCATACAGATCGTACCCGGAGACAGTCATACCTATAACCGGGTTGCAATTATGGATTTAATCAGCTGATGTAAGCTGTTTTAATACCTCAAAGTTTTTTGAGGATATCGGGAAAACCGATGGTACCTGGTACCATCGATATTATAAGGAGATGGAGATGTTCAAAAAAGTGAAAAATCTCTCTGTTACCATCCTGGCTGCCATGCTGCTTCTGGCAGTACTGACCGGATGTAACCCACTGGCTTTGAGTGGAAATGCAGCAGGTTCCTTTGGTCCATCCAACAACGGAACCAGTTCATTAAAACTCAAAATTAACAGCTACGGCACTACTATCAACAGAAGTGCCCGTTCTGCATGGACCACCTTTATTGATGAATCTGACGCAGAAACTACCTATGACTTCTACCTGTACGGTGAAGCAGATTCAGGAAGAACCACCATTGCAAAACAGCCGGTTACCGTTGGAACTGACGGTGCCTGCAACCTGAACCTGGCTGCAAAAGACTGGACCCTGTATCTGGCAGCATTCCCACAGGGAACTGCAGAAACTGACCTGCCTGACAATATTTCCGGCCTGTTCAATACTGCACACCTGATCGGTACTGCCACTGCATTACTGAGCCGCTACAATGGCGAAGTTACCTTTGAAATGACCACCGATAAACTGACTACCCCAGCAGATGTAACCACCAACATCGTTCTGCCGGAATCCTTTGATCCATCAGAATGGGATGTTACCGCCGGTCTGTACACCATTTCTCCTGAAAATGAAGTAGCAACTGATGATGATTTTGCATACGTAACTGCTGTAGGTGCAGCACCAACCGGTGCCTTTGAAGTAACTGACGTACCGGCAGGAACCTACACCCTGAAGGCAACCTTTGAAAAAGCTGTTGGCACTGGCGGAACTACTACCCATGTAGTACTGAATGCCCGCACTACCCTGCTGGTTATTCCAGGAAGCCATATCTACACTGATTTTGTCATTTCAGAAGAATTGATTGAAGAAGCTCCATCTGCACCGGAAACAGTTGCCGTTACCTACGTAACCGGTTCTGAAAAAGACGGTAAATTCACTGCAGACATCAGCTGGCTTGATACTTCACGCATTGAAGAATTCTTTGAACTGGAAATTGCCGATATTACCGGTATTGACGGCATTACTTCTGAAACTGCTGACGATGATGACTATACCGCAGACAATACCAAAGTTTTCAGTGGTCTTGTTGATGAAGCTTTCTACGGAAAAGACGGTAACCTGCTGGCATCTTTGAATTATGCCCTGGATGCAGAAAACGCCATCGTTACCAACGTTTCAGGCGTAAAACTGCAGAAAGGTTCTGTACGCGTTACCCTCGACACCGGAAAAATCTATGCCGTACGTCTCCGCGCTGCAACCCTGCTGAGCGAACCTTCTGACTGGACCTATGCAACTGTTGACGGTGTAACCGCTCCTGCCGGTTGTGCTGCATTTGGCGGCGAATACATCAACCGCTTTACCGTTACCTACGACAAAAAAGGCGGTAAAATCGGTACTGACACGAAGGCCCGCATTGATGCATACAGCTATCAGGGTGACACTGCTTCATTTACTGCTCTGTGGGCACCAACCGACCTCAACTGGTACAATGCACCATTTGCTGAATGGAGACTGGCTGATGCCAGCACCGCATATACCCTTCCTGCAGACGGATACAAAGACTACAAAAACCTGTACCTGGAAGCAATCTATGAAACCAATGGTATGATTACATTCTTTGATCCTTCACTGTTTGAACTGAAATCAGATTACCTGACCGTTTACTGGGAAGGTACCGATGCATCTGATGAAGTAACTCCTGCTTCAAACAGATACGTTGTTTCACTTTCAAAGAACGGTGATGCCATTGATACTACCGGTGACAAGAACAAACTGTTCATCACCATCGATAACGACAGTGACATTTGGGAATACGAATCAGCCTGGGTACAGATTGATGACAGCCCAAGACCACCAGTAGCTGTTGTTGACGGAGAAGTAACCCTGACCGTTAACTGTGCAAACTTGACGAAAGGTAAACACACCGTTACCGTATATGCAAAAGCAAGAAACGGTAACCTGACCGTATCAAACAAGATTTTCATCACCATCGGTGAATAACATCTGACGCATACGGCGTAAACACAAAGGGCTGTCCATTACGGGCAGCCCTTCTTTTTGTTCATACCGGGAACCGGTCAGTCACCAAGTACCCGCCGGATACCTGCTTCCCGGAATTTTCCCGGTGTAATACCTTCATAATTGGAAAAGGCACGGCGCAGGGCTTTTGCGTCCAGATATCCGCACTGCTGTGCCGTTTCTTCTACACTGACGCCTTTCAACAGCAGTTCCTTGGCCGCCGCAATACGCATTTCATGGATGCGGTCCAGGGCACCGGTGCCGGTATACTGCTTGAAGGTACGGCTCAGGTGGGAAACACTTACGTCAAAGGTATCAGCTAGGCTGGAAACCGTCAGATTGATGTCACGGAAATTTTTCTTTATGTAATCATCAACCTGCTCTACCCAGACAGGGGCGCTGTCTTCGGTATTGGCTTTATATTCAATGATTTTGTCAAAAATTTCATGAATCAGCAGTTTGAACTCAGTAATGTTTTCTACAGCAAACAGTTTTTCTTCATAGTTCAATTGCGAGAACAGACTGTCATCAGGAATATCCATATAGGTGGTAATGTTATCGATAAGACCGTACATGCGGTACAGATTCTGTTTCAGATGCTTACGGTCTTTGGGGAATGTTGTATCAACAATTTCATCCAGCGTACGCCAGGCAGCAATAAAATCCTGAACCTCAAGATAGTTCATCAGCCGGCTTGTCTGCATCACATACCGGTCATTACTGAATTTATCTGCATATTCTTCAAGGTTTCCCAGCTGAATTACCGGTGGGTTTTCGTTTCCGCTCTGCCAGAACTGATTGAATTTCAATTCATCGGTAAGGGTGGTATACACCTGGTTTAATAGACTGATGCTTTCAACGCTGTCGCTTACGATGATGGTAGGCTGTATTTTCATGGTTTTGCGCAGAAAGTTCATGCACTCAGTAAGGATATTGATTACCTGGGTGTGATGGGCTTTGCTGCAGTGAATATACAGGACAAAATCCTTGCCATCGTTAATGAGATCACCTTTGAACTGACTGAACAGTTTTTCCTCAAAAACATTCCGGAGCACAAATTCCAGAAGATCTATGCTGTCAGCATATAGCAGGCCCTGCTCGTTACATTCCAATACATGATTATCTTTTGCTATGGCGAGGTGTATCAGCGCAAGAGAAAAGACATCATCTTCACTGTACTGTACCCACTCCTGCATAATCTGGCTTACGACGGCGGCCTCTGCAATTTCACCGTTCAGTACCTGCCGTACGGAAGCCTGCAGCTGTTTCATACGGTATTCCTTATCCGTATCCTGCAGCTTTTTATTTTCAGTTTTCAATTTAGTCAATGCCTTGATGACATTGTCATAGGTCTCCGGAAACTCTCCCTGCCCTTCTTCATGCATCATGGAAATCATCTGTTTTACCGGTGCATAGGTTCTGCTGGTCAGACGGCGTGCCATGATGATGGTGGTGCCGATGGCAACGGCAATCAGAATGGCTGCAATCCGCCAGAAACGGAACAGGCTGGTATACAGTTCTGATTGCTGATACAGGACAAAACAGTGCCAGCCCATGCCGGCAACCCGCTGGTGCATTGCTCTCCAGGTGGCGCCATTAACCTTCAGCCGGTTCAGCTGGTCAGGGGAACCGGCTATGGCATTCAGATCTGCCACAGATACAGAATCAGTTTCTAACGATGACAGCAGAATAGTGTCATCAGTAGAAAGCACAATACTGTTCTGGGGGTAATACTGATGCATCTGATTGACCACCGTATCGGTCTTAAGATCAGCAATAATGACCGCTACCCGCTGCCGTTCATCATCATAACAGGAGCGCATGAACCATACTTTTCCGTCCGGCAGTACAACTGAAGTCATTACTCCCTTAAAATCAATGTACCGGTAAAAATCTTCCCGTGAAAAACTGGTGGTCGTAAAGAACAGGTCAAACATTTCATCTGAATACCGGCGGGTATTGAGCCCAAAAAGGGAATCCGTTTCCGTAAAATAAAAGTAGACCTCGTTATACATCTGGAACAGACTGGCGTTGTTGGTAAGGTTTGTGCGGAACATGCGGATATCATTGTTCTGCCGGTGAAACTTTTTACTGTCATAGGTGGTAAAGGACTTGAAGGTTGTATCGTTGGAAAGTACTTCCAGCAGATTGTAGGTATCCGTAATGGTACGCTCCACAAGCCGGGTGGTAATTTCCAGCTGGCGGTTTGCCGTCGTAACTACTTCAGTATTCAGGTCACGGTAAAACTGCAGGAATCCCAGTCCGCTGATGGCCAGCGTTACCACTGCAGAAATGATGTAGGACATGAATATACTGTGATAGACAGACAGCTGCCGGTTAAATGATTTATTCGTTTTTGACATGTATTGATGCTCCCAAATGCAACGCACCAATTTTACAAGAAAATGTTTAAGTTGTCACAAAAAAAAGCTGCCGGAGAGGACGGCCTCCGGCAGCTAAAGGTAAACAAAGGAGTTTCTTTATTTTGAATTACCCTTTGATAGATCCAACCATAACACCCTGTTTGAAATATTTCATGACAAACGGATAAACAGCAATCATCGGAATAGAAGATATAATGATTGTACTGTATTTTACCAACTGTTTGTAAACATCAAGGTTACCGGCATATTCACCGGCAGAAGCTCCAGCCTGTGCATTGGAAGAAGAGTCATTGATAATGAGGATTTCACGGAGCACCAGCTGCAGTGGGTACAGTTTGCGGTTCTTCAGGTACATGGCAGCAGGGAACCATGAGTTCCAGTGACCGATGATGTAATACAGTGCAACGGTTGCCATGGTTGCCTTAACCAGCGGCAGCATGATTCTGAAGATGATGGTCAATTCTCCGGCACCATCAAGGGTAGCAGATTCTTCCATTTCTTTTGGAACGGTGGCAAAAGCGGTACGCATCAGGATGATGTTGAAGGTTGATACACAGGCGGGCAGAATGATGGCCCAGCGGGTATCCAGCAGATGCAGCTTGTTGATGACAATGTACAGCGGAACGATACCGCCGCTGAACAGCATGGTAAAACTCATGAGGAACATGATGACGTTACCCCAGAGAAGTCCCTGCCGTGACAGCACATAACCGCCGATAATGGTCAGAACCATACCAAGACCGGTAGAAGCAACAACGTAGAACACAGTGTTCAGAAAGCCACGGATCAGCTGCTGGTTCTTGAATACCAGTTCATAACCTTTCAGGTTAAATCCTTTTGGCCAGAGAACCAGACCAGCCTGAGTGTTCAGCCAGTTAGGATCACTGAGTGAACAGAACAGTACGTGAATAACCGGCAGCAGACACAGAACGCCAAAGGCAGTCAACAGCGTATAGTTCAGTGATTCAAAAATAATACGGGCACCGGATTTTCTAATTGTTTTAGTAGCCATTTTTTTCTCCCCCATCAGAACAGACTGGTTTCACTGTATTTGCGGCTGATATTGTTGGTAACCACAATCAGGATAAAGTTGATGACACTGTTGAACAGTCCTACAGCTGTACTGAAACTGTAACCGCCTTCCAGCAGACCTTTACGGTATACATATGAAGCAATGATATCGGCCTTTTCATAAATCTGCGGATTGTACATCAAAATGGTTTTTTCGTAACTGGAAGCCATCAGCATACCAACCTGCAGGATCAGCATGATGACGATAGTTGGACGGATACCTGGCAGGGTAACATGCCACATCTGGCGCATGTAACCGCAACCGTCAATTTTTGCAGCTTCATACAGCTGCTGGTCAATGCCTGAAAGGGCAGCAATATACAGGATGGTACCAAAACCAAGTCCCTGCCACAGGCCGGAACCGATGTAAATGGTACGCCAGAAATCGGCAACACCCAGCAGGTTCCGGTTCTTTCCGGTAAGATGATACATGAGGGTTCCCAGAACACCGGTAGACTTACAGAAATCTACTACGATACCGCAGACAACAACCATTGAGATAAAGTAAGGCAGATAACTGATGGTCTGAATTGATTTCTTGAACATCTTTGATTCCACTTCATTAATAAGAAGGGAAACCAGAATAGTCAGCGGGAATGAAACAATCAGGTTCCATACATTGAGAACGATGGTGTTTTTCAGCAGGCGCCAGAAGAACATACCGTTAAAGAAATCCGTAAAATGCTGGAAACCTACAAACTTCTTTACTAGAGAACCGAAGATACCAAGATTCGGTTTGTAATTACAGAATGCCATGGTAATACCAACCATTGGCAGATAACTGAATACTATAAAGAAAACAATCAGCGGAAGAATTAAAAGATAACGAACCTTATTCTTTGCAAAATCTTTGCGGATTGCTTCACGGGTGAATTTTTTTTGTTTTATCGGTGTTACACCTGTCTGTGCCATGCCGATACCTCCTTTTTTCATTTTTTACTATACGGCAGCCCCCTGATGAAAAAAAGAATCAGCTTTTGCCGTCATGGCAGTATTTTTGTGTTTTCATAACCCGATTTTTGAGCCATGACCCGGATTTTGCGGCGGACCGGAATCCGGCATCCTGAACAAAAATTGGTCATATTCCGCAAACACCCGTCCTTGTCCCCAATGCCATCATCACCCACAATAAAAACATCTAAAGTTGTTGATCATCTAAAAGGAGGATGAATAATATGAAATGCACAAAACGTGTTACATCAGTAGTAGCTGCTGCTCTGGTTGCTGCAGCACTGCTGACTTCATGTGGTGGTTCTGACAAGAAAGGCGGTTCAGTAGCTGCCGTTAAAAGTGACAACCACTATCTGACCAACAAAGAGTTTAAGGAAGTACAGCTTCCACTCTGTGAAGAGAAAACAACTCTTACCGTCTGGACCAGCAACGATGTTGTTACCATGAACCTGTGTGGTGGCGACCTGAACAAGGTTCCATTCTTTGAAGAACTGGAAAAACGTACTAATGTACATATTGAATGGTCTGTTCCAGCTTCAGGATCAGAAACCGAACAGCAGAACCTGCTGTGGGCTTCAGGCGATCTGCCTGATATTCTCTATTACGTAAGCTACACCGACGGTATCGATGCTGCCATTGATGACGGATACCTTCTGGACCTGACTCCTTATGCTGATGCATACATGCCTAACTACATGGCTGCAATCAACAACGGTAACCCTGAACTGCAGAAAATGACCCGCACCGATGCTGGCCGCATTGCTCAGATTCAGTACATCATGCAGGATGAACAGCCACCATTCTATGGTTTCATGGTTCGCAAAGACTGGCTTGATGAACTTGGCCTTGCCATTCCAGAAACCTATGATGACTGGGAAGTTATGCTGACCGCATTCAAGGAAAAGAAAGGCTGTAAAGCTCCACTGGGTGTATTTGCAAACCAGATCCGCGACCTGGGTGCAGGTTTTGGATTCTGCATGGACTTCTGGGGAACTGACTACTACATTGAAAACGGAAAAGTTAAATACTCTCTGTATGACAACAAAGCCGGTGCAAGAAAATTCCTTGAAACCATGAACCGCTGGTATGAAAAAGGTCTGATTGACCCTGACTTTGCTTCAAGTACCCAGTTCTGGGGTGACCCCGTACTGGTTAACAACAATCAGTGTGGTGCATTCCTTTCTATGTACACCTTCCCTTCAACCATGTTTGCAGCTGCCGGTGCTCAGGGTGCTGAATTCGTAGCAGTTTCTGTACCAGTTGAAAAGAAAGGCGATAAAGTTACCTTCCGCCGTCCTAACCAGCTGAACGGTTCTGCATACGTTGTATCTCAGAAAGCTGCAAAAGCAGGAAAAGCTGAACTGGCTGCAAAATGGATGGACTACTTCTTCTCTGAAGCAGGTGCCCTGTTCTCTAACTACGGTGTAGAAGGAGATACCTTCACCATGGTTAACGGAAAACCACAGTTCACTGAAAAAATGACTGCTAACCCAGAAGGCAAAACCTTTGATGAATGTATGCGTTACTACACTGCAGCTCCTGGCCAGCCAGCAAAATATGCTGACTACAAACGCGAAGTTGCCGTAATTCCACCACAGTACGTACAGATGATGGAAGACTGGGGTAAATCAGGTTACTCTGCTTACTACCCGACTGGCGCTCAGATGACCATTGAAGAAAACGCTGAATATGCAAAACTGTATACCGATATTTCTACCTATGTTAACGAAAAAGTTATGGGTCTGATTACCGGTGCTGTTCCAATGTCAGAATTTGATGCAGTTTGCAAGAAAATCGAAGATTCAAACATCAAACGCTGTATTGAACTTCGTCAGTCTGCTTACGACCGCTACATCAAACGCTAAACGAGTTATCCCGAAGGTGATTCGGGATTTCGTACACGGATACTGAATACGGGGCAGCCCCATAAGTTCACA
>JAKSTT010000096.1 GCA_024413635.1 Treponemataceae bacterium
CTGGCGGATTAGAACTCGTAGTCCAGACAGGCGCGGCTTTCGCGTACCGATTTAATGAAATTGCCGAACTCAATGTGGTTCGGGTGCACCTTGTATTCATTCAGGGCTTCAATGCTGTCGTAGTCAAAAATCAGTGACAGTTCGTAGTTGGCTTCCGGCGCCTTAGCCGAGTTCACTACTACCTGATACCCCTTTACCTGCGGAATCGGCTTTAAAAGCTGGTCTGCCAGCTCCAGCGCCTTTGCAATATTTGCAGCTTTGTTTTCTTCCTTCAGCTTGAACATGCAGATATGTCTGATCATGGGACACCCCTTTAAAGACTCTTCATAAAGCGCAGGAATGCAGCTTTTCCGCTTTCAGTGCGCTTGTATACGCCGGCATCTTCAAGAACGCGGCTGAATACCAGTCCCACTTCGTCCCGCAGAATACCATCAACGTTTTCAGCGGTAATGGCATCATATTTTCTGCTGAATTCCTCTACCCAGTCAGCATGTTTTGCCAGCACTTCATCAGAGCGGATATCGCGGCCGGCAACCATGGCAGCTGCCAGGTCAGCCAGTTCCTGCTTTAAGCGTGACGGAAGAACAGCCAGACCCATAACTTCAATCAGCCCGATGTTTTCCTTTTTGATGTGGTGCAGCTCTGCATGGGGGTGGTAAACCCCCAGTGGATGATCTTCTGTAGTGATGTTGTTGCGCAGAACCAGATCCAGCTCAAACAGGTCTCCGTTGCGGCGGGCAATAGGGGTAATGGTGTTGTGTGGCACCCCGTCAGTTTCTGCAAAAATAAAGGCGTCCGGGTCACTGTAGGCCCGCCATGTCTCGTGAATCTTATCTGCCAGCAGGGCAACCCGTTCAGAATCAGCGCCGTCCAGACGGATAACGCTCATGGGCCATTTTACAATGCCGCAGCGTACGTCCTCAAAACCGGGTACGGTAAACTCAGTTTCAACCGGTGCCTTTTCCATGGCAAAGTGGTAATTACCGCCCTGAAAATGGTTGTGGGTCAGGATTGAACCACCGACAATAGGCAGATCCGCATTTGAACCCACCGTGTAGTGGGGAAAAATCTTTACAAAGTCAAACAGGTAGCGCCAGGTTTTGTTGGTAATGGCCATGGGAACGTGGTCCATGGCAAACACGATACAGTGCTCGTTGTAGTATACATAGGGAGAATACTGCAGACCGAACTCTTCGCCGCACAGACTGAAAGGCACAATGCGGTGGTTCTGGCGGGCAGGATGGTTCACGCGGCCGCTGTAGCCTTCGTTTTCCTTGCACAGAAGACATGCCGGGTATCCTGATTTTTTAGCGTTCAGGGCAGCTGCAATGGCTTTGGGGTCCTTTTCAGGCTTGGAAAGGTTGATGGTAATGTCAATGTCACCGTATTCAGTGGCCGTCTGCCATTTTACATCCCGTGCAATACGATACCGGCGGATGTAGTCAGTATCCTGGCTGAATTTGTAATACCAGTCAGTGGCTTCTTTGGGCGATTTTTCATACAGACTGCGGAATCTGGCACGCAGGGTAGAAGGCCGGTCTACCAGACAGCTCATGATCTTTGTGTCAAACAGGTCACGGTATACAATGCTGTCTTCGCAAAGACCGTGGGCACAGGCGTAATCCAGCATGCCCTTCAGAATGGCTTCCAGATCCTCTGCAGGAGTAGCAGGCACGGCAGAAAAATCAAAGCCGTCATCAAAACCTTCCAGACCAAACAGTTCCAGCAGCTTGTTCTGTGTATATACAATATCGTCCTGAGCAATCAGCCCGGTAGTAAGACCGTAGCCGGTCAGCGCGTTGATAAGTTCGTTGATAGTCATGCTATCAGTATAGTGTGACACGTGATGACGGTCAATAATACCAGTGAGGGGCGGAGCCCCGCCCCTGGTCGGCACTGCGTTGCCTCCACACCCCACCCTGCGGGCTCAAACGCCGCCCGCAACGCCCGCTGTATTACTTTCCCCGTCGTACGTGTTCTGCTCCCAGCACAAAAGCGCCAAGGGTCTCTGGTGCAGGAGCCTCTGCAGTCCAGGTAACAAGGTCAGCCAGCCGGCTGGCGGCACTGCTGGGGTTACTGGTAACGTAGTCGCCGGGATGTTTGTACACGGTAAGCTTGCCGGTAGTGGTGTACGCAGCTGCTGCCGGCAGTGTTGCTGCATCGGTGGTCAGATAGCCGCTGGTAGTTGTCAGGAAGTTTACCAGCATGGGGTGTGCTCCCCCGGCATCTACGGGTACCAGCGGTTCTTTGGCAATGGCAGCGGCATAACAGCAGCCGGCAGTGCTCAGCAGGGTTTTCATGCCGCCACCGACACGGCAGGCAAAGTCGATGGGTACCAGGTCAGAACCCCGGTCAATGTAGTCAAACTGGGCAAAACTCATGTCATCGGCGCCAAAAAGGGTACGGCACCAGGCTGCAAGCGGGTCACGGTGGGTATCCGGCACCGGAATATACTCTACGGCTATGGTACAGGGCTTATCGTTGATGACAGCCAGATGTTTCCGGCACACCCGCACCACGGTAACCGTTCCGCCGCATATCCAGCAGTCGGCGCTGTACTCAATGCCGGCAATATGTTCACTTAACAGCACGTCTGTAGATTCTACCTGAAACAGCTTTGTGGCGTTGTTTTTCAAGCCGGCAGCTTTCAGTGCGTGCATTTCCAGGTCCCCGGCGTTTTCCGGCCCCACAATCTCAACTCCATAGCCGCTGAACAGCCCGTCCGGCTTTACCACTATGCGGCTGCCGGCTGCAATAGCGCTGCGTGCTGCCTGCAGGTCTGCATAGGTTGCCGGCACCGGAATACCGGCAGCAGAAAGGGTTTCGTACAGAAAGGTTTTTGAACGGCTGGCACGGAGTGCATCGGGCCCGGGGCCCACTGCAAAGGGGATCCCTGCGTCAGTACAACGGGAAATCCAGTATTCGCTCAAGGGAATAAGTACCGCATCCGGTGCGGCATGTTCCTGCAGTGCATCCCAGTCATCAGAATACACCACGTCAGCACATGGCTGCTGTCCGCCGGATGCATCATTCATAAACCCGTACCGCTGTATGAACGGTGCTTCAACAAAGACCGCATTCCAGCCACGGTTCCTGCATGCCCTGGCAATGTCATCAAGGCCAAAGATGAATGAAGTTCCGGCAAAAATCAGCGTCATAAATATATTATCTGTTCAGTGCTTCAATCAGGGTAATCAGGTCTTCTTCAGAGATGTTACCGGCGTTAAAGCCCAGCAGGGCACGGAGCGGCATGTATTTGATCATGGCTTCTGCCATTTCGCTGGAAACAGCTGATTCTTCGTCTTCATCGGCTCCCGTTGAGGCACCGAACATGCCGGCCTGTTTCTGGAAGAACTCCTGGGCGGCTTTCCGGCCTTTTTCCGTAGCGTTAATGTCGCCAAAGGTAGAGTTCATGTCAAAGGTCATGGGGATGGTGTCCTGTGAGGTTACGGACACAATATCCTCCAGTACGATGTCACGGCTGGACCGGCCAATCTGGATGGCAAAGTCACCGCTTTCTACAAACCAGTTGTGCACCTGGGTTTCGTAATAGGCAAAGGAGCGTTTGTCCAGGGTAAAGGTAACGGTTTTGGTTTCGCCGGGATTCAGGAACACTTTTTCAAACCCTTTCAGTTCCCGTACGGGGCGGATTACCTCGCTTACCAGGTCTGCAACGTACAGCTGGATAACTTCTTTTCCTGCAACGGTTCCCGTGTTGGTTACATCAACGGTTACGGTCAGTGTTTCCGTATCCTGCATTTCCCGTTTATCCAGTTTCAGGTTGCTGTAGTCAAAGGTGGTGTAACTTAACCCGTAACCAAAGGGGAAGAGTACATCCATCTTTTTCTTGTCATAGTACCGGTAACCTACGAATACGCCTTCACGGTATTCAGTACGGTTCCGCTCTCCGCCGTAATACAGGAACGACGGGTTGTCTTCCAGCTTCAGCGGGAAGGTTTCTGCCAGGCGTCCTGAAGGATTTGCTTCGCCAAAAAGAATCCGTTTAACGGCTTCTCCCACAGCCTGTCCGCTCAGGTATGCTTCAAGAATACCTTTTACTTCAGATACCCATGGCATTTCTACCGGAGAACCGTTATGCAGTACCACAACGGTATTGGGATTAACGGCAGCAACGGCGTTGATTACTTTCAGCTGGCTGTCCGGCATGCTCATGTGGGTACGGTCATAGCCTTCTGATTCATACACGTCCGGCAGTCCAGCAAAGATAACGGCAACGTCTGCCTGGCGGGCTGCTGTTACGGCTTCTGCCACCAGTTCATCACTGGTGCTGTCAGTGGTAATATCGTATCCCTTTGCATAGGTGATACCGTCAATGCCTTTTACGGCGTCAAGGGCGCTGGTTACCTTAAAACTGTTGATGTGGCTGGATCCGCCGCCCTGGAACCGTGGTTTTTCTGCAAATTCACCGATAAAGGCAACTTTTGTGCCTTTTTTCAGCGGGAGAATGTTGTCGTCGTTTTTCAGGAGTACCATACAGTCGGTGGCAAGGTCGGCTGCCAGGGCGTGGTGTGCTTCTTTATTCCAGGGGGTATCCGGTTTCTTGTTCTCATGGTACCGGTACACAATGTTCAGGATGTTTTCCACTGCGGTATCCAGCAGTTTTTCATCCAGGGTGCCGGCTTTTACGGCTGCTACGATTTTCTTATCGCGGATTCCCAGAGAGCCGGGCATTTCCAGGTCAAGACCATTCTGAATACCGGTGACACGGTCACAGATAGCGCCCCAGTCGGTCATTACGTATCCGTCAAAACCCCATTCCTTGCGGAGTACATCGTTTAAAAGCCAGCCGTTTTCCGAACTGAACACACCGTTGATCCGGTTGTATGAACACATGACGGTCCAGGGTTTTGCCTTGCGTACGGTAGTTTCAAAAGGCGGAAAATAAATTTCACGCAGGGTACGTTCGTCAACGTCAGAAGAAGAGGACATGCGGCGGTGTTCCTGGTTGTTGGCAGCAAAGTGCTTGATGCTGACGCCGATGTTGCGGCTCTGTACGGCTTTGGTATAGGCGGCGGCAGTTTCTCCTGCCAGATACGGGTCCTCTGAAAGATACTCAAAGTTGCGGCCGCAGAGGGGAGAACGCTTGATGTTTACGGCAGGTCCCAAAAGAACGCTTACCTGCTGGTTCTGACATTCGTCTCCCAACGCTTCTCCCAGCCGGCGGAATGCATCGCGGTCAAAAGATGCTGCCGTTGCACAGGCGGCCGGAAAGCAGACTGCCTTTATGGAATCATTAATGCCCAGATGGTCTGCTTCTTCGTCCTGCTTACGAAGTCCATGAGGCCCGTCACTTACCATGGTGGCAGGAATCCCCAGACGTTCAACGGCTTTGGTATGCCAGAAATCTTCTCCTGAGCAGAGACTTGCTTTTTCTTCGAGTGTCATCTGTGACACCAGTTTTTTGATATCCATAGTGTTCTCCTTTTTCAGTAGCTGCACTGTCTATTGTAAAACGAAAAAAGCCCCAAGACATATTGTCTCAGGGCTTTTCTGTATGTTTTTACTGATTGGATGCCCGGGAAAGTTGAAAGGGGGCTTCAACTCTCCTCAGTAATCCGGTGATGGCATGCCATCTGTTACAGTTTCAGGGCGTATTCGCTCAAATCCCATGGTTCATGGATTTTTGGAACATCACTGATCAGGCGTTTGGTGTAGGCTGCCTGCGGACGGAGAATAACGTCGTCAGCAGAACCGTGTTCTACGAACTTACCGTGTTCCATGATGTATACGCTGTCTGAGATGTAGTAAGCAAGACCGATATCATGGGTAATGAAGATAACGGTCATGCCGGTTTCATCACGCAGTTTCAAAAGCATATCAAGGATGGTTGAACGTGAACTGGCGTCTACCATTGAGGTTGCTTCGTCTGCCAGAAGGATTTTCGGCTTCAGGAGGAAGATGCGGGCAATCATCAGACGCTGCATCTGTCCGCCGGAAAGCTCAAACGGATACTTGTTGGTAAGCTCTGCGTACTTCAGGTTTACAAAGGAACAGGCTTCGGTCATCAGCCGTACTTTTTCTTCTTTCGGCAGGTTTTTACCGCCGCGCATATTGATACAGTCAAGCAGAACTGAGTCAATCTTGTTGAAGATGTTGTAGCTTGAGAACGGATCCTGGAAGATAGCCTGAATGTTGGTCCAGTATTCCTTCTGCTTTTTTCTGGTAGAAATGTCGCGGGGCTGTCCCATGAACGAAATTTCACCTTCCGTTACTGGCAGCAGTCCCAGCAGCATTTTGGAAAGAGTCGTTTTTCCGGATCCTGATTCACCTACGATGGTAACCAGCTCCCCTTCATGAAAGTCAAAATCTACATGGTCTACAGCAGTATTTGCCTTGGCGCCGCTACCGAATACACGGGTAACACCGCGGCCGGAGAATACCAGCGGACGGTCTTTAACATCAATTTTATCACTCATGGCTGTACATCTCCTTTAAGGTTTCTACGTCAAAACGGCAGCGGTGCTGGCGGCCTTCACCGAATTTGGTGATGACCGGTGCACGCAGACGGCATTCTTCTGTTGCGTACTTACAGCGGTCTGCAAAGCGGCAGCCGGCTGGTGGACGTTTCAGGTTTGGCGGAGTACCGGGAAGGGCGGTCAGTTTAACGTTACGGGTACCGCTTTCCGGTACGATGATTGATCCCATAAGAGCCTTTGAATAGGGGTGTACCGGATCAAATACCATTTCCTTGGCAGAACCGCCTTCTACAATCTGTCCGGCGTACATAACCATGATGTCGTCGGTTACGTTGTACAGCAGCGGCAGCTCGTGGGTAATGAAGATCATGGATTTAACCATGCCTTTTTCCAGCATACCGCGGAGCATGGCGATTACCATTTTCTGGCTGGTTACGTCCAGTGCAGATGAAGGTTCATCGGCAATCAGAACTTTTGGTGACAGGATTGTTGAACAGGCAATAACGGTACGCTGTTTCATACCACCGGAAAGTTCTACGGCGTGGCGGTCAAGAACTTCCGGCGGAAGTCCCAGAATGTCAAACCGCTGTTCAGCCATTTCACGGATCTCTTTCTTGTCTTTTTTAGGATCATGAGCACGGATTACGTCGGTAATAAAGCTGATGATCTTCTGGGTTGGGTTCAGGGCATTCATTGCAGCCTGTGGAATGTAGGCAATTTCTGTTCCCAGAATGTTCTTGCGTACATCATCAGGATCCATGCCGCTGATGTTGGTGCCGTCTACGATAATGTCACCGCTCTGGTAGTGCAGTGGTGCAAAGTAGTATCCCATAAGGCTCAGGGCCAGGGTAGACTTACCGCAGCCAGATTCACCGGCAATACCCAGTGATTTACCTTCTTCAATTTTCAGAGAAACATGGTCTACTGCGTATACGTCTTCTCCAAAGCGGGTAATGTATTTAGTCGTGAGGTCTTTAACCTCAAGCATTGTCTTAGCCATTTTTCAGTTCCTCGTATTTTTAATCACGCAGGGCAGGGTTGAATACCTGGTCCATACCGGTGTTCATCAGGTTCAGTGAGAACGAGATGAGTGCAATGGTCAGCAGTACCGGGAAGTAAGCCCACCAGTAACCGTTCAGGTGTGCAGCGTACAGCATTGCCCAGTTCATCATCAGACCAAGGGTTGGTTTTTCGGTGGTCTTTGGTCCCATACCCAGCATTGAAAGCTGAGCTTCGGCAAGGATGGCGCTTGAAATCTGCAGGATGAATGCCATGACAACATACGATGCAATGTATGGCAGAATATCCTGGCAGAGGATTCTGAACAGGCTGTGGCCTGACAGTTTTGACAGGTTTACGTGGTCGCGGTTACGCAGCGAAATTACCTGTGAACGTACTGAACGGGTGGTCCAGGTCCAGCTGGTAAGACCGATAACCAGGGCAACGGTCATGGCACCACGGCTTTCCTGTCCGATGCTGTAGCTGATGAGCATCAGCAGTACGAAACCGGGGATAACGGTAAAGATGTTGGTGATGAAGATGATGATATCGTCAACAATACCGCCGATATAGCCGGAAAGCAGACCGAGGGTCAGACCCAGAATGGTAGCGATGGTTCCTGCAACCAGACCCATGAGGAGGGATGTTCCGCAGGCGCTTACCAGTTCCTTCAGGACGTCGCGTCCAAAGTTATCGGTTCCCAGTGGCAGGTGAACGCTGTTGGCAACTTTCTTTACGTTTACATAGTCAGTAGTGTTTACGGTACGTACGGTTACCGGTTCGCCGGATTCAGAATCTGGCTGGGTAACGGTCATGTCTGCAACGCGCATGGCAACCATCAGTTTGTTGTTCAGACGGCTGAAGTAGTTACGTTTTGCCTTGGTGTATGACAGGGTATTTGCCGGATCATACTTTTCAAACCAGCCTGTAATAAGACCGGCTTCATCATCCATATCAATCTGGTTTGCAGGAACGCCCTGGTCCAGCAGATAGTTGGTGATGCTTACTTTATCTTCGTCACTTAAAACGCTGGCAACACGACGGGCGTCGGCTCCAGGCAGCTTGAAGGTGGTTGTTTCGCTGTTGATTGAGTCAAAGAGGGATACGTAGGTTCCCGGTGGCTGCATTGAGCCAAGACCAATCATTTCAAGCGGGTTTCCCGGATTGAACAGAGGGTAGATAATCATCATTACAATGATTACTGCCATGATGGAGAATCCCGTTACAAATTTTCCTGAGTGAAAAAGCTGTTTAATGGTGTTTCCCATGGTAATTCTCCTTAATCAAACTGAGCTGCTTTAACGCGTGGGTCAATGAAACCGTAAACGATATCAATGATCAGGGTGGCAAGCAGTACCATAACGGTGATAATCAGGGTACAGGCTGAAAGCAGCGGATAGTCGGAACCGACTACGGCCTTCATCATGGCTGAACCCATACCGGGATAGCTGAATACGGTTTCTGCAACAAGGGCACCACCAACCATGGTACCGATACTCAGTGCAAGACCGGTAATCTGTGGCAGCATGGCGTTGCGGAA
>JAKSTT010000097.1 GCA_024413635.1 Treponemataceae bacterium
AAACTGCTGTCTGAATTCAAGAAAATGGCAGATGCTGCAGATAAGGCTGTAAAAGCTGCAAAAGATGCCGGCACCGATGAGCTGAGTGAAGACAACAAGAAGAAAGTTGAAAAATGGGCACGCTTTGTAAGCCAGTTCAACCGTCCTATGAAGGAAGGTCTGTATTCTGACTACGAAAACCGCGAAACCATTATGGACATTGTCCGCTTCAAGAGCACCGATGAAAGCGGTATGGGCGATGACAAATGGACCAGCTTTGCTGACTATGTTCAGCGCATGAAGCCGGAACAGAAAGCCATTTACTACATTACCGGTAGTGACGAAGCTCAGCTGCGCCGCTCTCCACTGCTTGAAGCATACAAGAACAAGGGTTTTGAAGTTCTTATCATGGCAGATGACATTGATGATATTGTTATCGGTGGCGTAGGAAAATACAAAGACTTTGACCTGAAAGACGTTAAGAGTGCCAACAGCGACGAAGAACTGGGTGTAGACAAGGCAGAAGCAGAAAAGAAAGAAGAAGCTTTCAAACCGGTTGTAGAAAAACTGAAGACTGCACTGGGAGAAAAAGTAAAGGATGTAGTTCTTTCAAAACGCCTGACTGATTCTCCTTCATGTATCGTAGTAGATGAAAACGACCCAAGCTTCCAGATGATCCGCATGATGAAAGCCATGGGACAGGATATGGGCCAGGAATTCAAGCCGATTCTTGAAGTTAACGGAGACCACGCACTGGTAGCCGGTATCAAGGACTGTACCGATGATGCCTATGTAGAAGACGTTGCAAACGTTCTGCTGTATCAGGCTCTGCTGGTAGACGGCGGAGAGATCAAAGACCCCGCTGATTTTGTACAGCGCATGAACCGCCTGCTGACCAAAGCTTAAATGAAAACAAGCGCCAAGCACACCAACGCGAGCTGGCGCAGCGTTGTCTGAAAAAGGCTGCCGTTCCTTTCGGAGTGGCAGCCTTTTTTGTGTCGTGTCATGCTGAACTTGTTTCAGCATCTTATCGTCAAATGAAGAAGTGGATATCGCGGCGTTCAGCCATTCCCAGTTTGTTGGCTGTAATGAACGTACCGAACAGCATGGTCAGTGCATCAATAGCACAGGCAAAAGACCCGATGATGGGGGCAACCGGTCTGATTAAAAGGTAACCGGCTTCAAAACCGCGTCCGTACATGGCACACATTACCATAAGGGCAGTGTAGGCGCCACCGGTAGGCAGCCCGCCCAAAAACAGGCTGCAGAAACAGGAAACACCGCCAATCCAGAGAATATCACCAAAAGCAATACCCAGTGATGAATATGACCGGAGAATGATGATGAATGATACGCTGGTTACCAGTGCTGTTCCTCCACGGGCAAAAATACTGAACAGCGGCAGGGTGTAGTTACCACAGCGGCGGCGTACCCCTAGGCTTTCTTTAATGGGGCGGGTTGCAACAGCCAGAGACAGGTTGGTGTCACCACTGAAGAATGCTGTAAGTAATGGAGCAATACCAGCATAGAGCACCCGGTATGGATGACGTTCCTTACAGATAAGCCGGACCAGAATCGGATACAGAACCAGGCCGATAATGGCCAGATTCACTGCCAGCAGGATAATCAGACTGTTATAGAGCCCGCTGGAGAAAACCTGGAACCAGGACAGGGCCCAGGTGCATGAAATGGCAATGAGCCCGATGGCAAGTAGATCAATGAAGAAACTCATGATGATGCTGCATACGGAAGCCAGAGAGTCAAACAGCGTTACCGTAGGCTTGCTGGCATTGCGGTCTACAGAGCAGCCAACGC
This sequence comes from Treponemataceae bacterium, assembly GCA_024413635.1. Classification (GTDB taxonomy): domain Bacteria; phylum Spirochaetota; class Spirochaetia; order Treponematales; family Treponemataceae; genus Treponema_I. The sequence goes on from JAKSTT010000097.1 coordinate 1,795, forward strand.
CGGCAAAACAGGCAAACACAATCATGGGCAGCAGGAAAACGCCGTCAATCAGGGATTCAAAACCAGACCAGGGGAAGAGTTTCAGCAGCAGGTCGGCAATGCCCAGAGTGGCAGACTGGGATACCCGGTCAACGGAAATAGGAATACGGGGCATGCGGACAATAAGAACCGAAGCAAGACCCAGTGCGGTAAAAAGCAGGGTTGAAAATACCGTGATAAGTACCACAGATACGGTGGTTTTTATCAGCATTCTGGATTCACGCAGATAGCAGACACCGACGGTAACGCTGAAGAAAAGAACTGGAACCAGAATATAACGGCCTGTGCGCAGTGCAAGTTCAGTCAGAACAGAAAGTACATGGGTATCCTGCATCAGTGTGTCAGGAATCAGGTACGCAGCTGCAATACCGATAATGCAGCCTAGAAGATACTTAATCCATAATTTCATATAAATTTATCTTATTTGATGGGGGGACGATGGTCAATAAAAAAGGGTCTGCCAATGGGGCAGACCCTTTCATCAGGTTACATACCGTTTAGTGAGCCAGGTATTCGTTGATGCCTTTGGCAGCGCGGCGGCCTTCACCCATGGCGAGGATTACGGTTGCAGCACCAAGAACGATGTCACCACCGGCCCATACGCCGTCGATACTGGTTTTACCGGTTTCATCAACAGTGATGTGACCCTTTTTATCAATATCAAGACCTGGGGTGGTTTTAGCCATCAGTGGGTTAGAACCGTTTCCAAGGGCTACGATTACTGCGTCACAGGCGATGTCAAATTCGCTGCCCGGGATAGCAACTGGGCTGCGGCGTCCTGAAGCATCAGGTTCACCCAGTTCGTATTTCAGGCAGGTAATGCCGGTTACGTGGCCGGTTTCATCGCCATTGATTTTTACCGGGTTTTCCAGGAAACGGAAGTTTACGCCTTCTTCTTCTGCATGGGCAACTTCTTCGCGGCGGGCGGGCATTTCGTTTCTGGTGCGGCGGTATACGATGTCTACCTGTTCAGCACCCAGACGGTAAGCCATACGGGCAGCATCCATGGCAACGTTACCGGCACCACATACTACAACGTGTTTTGCTTCGTACAGTGGGGTAGCAGCCTTTTCGCGGTCATAGGCTTTCATCAGGTTGGCACGGGTCAGGTATTCGTTGGCACTGAATACACCAATCAGGTTTTCGCCTTCAATGTTCATGAATTTAGGAAGACCGGCACCGGTACCAATGAATGCGGCATCGTATCCCTGTTCCTTTAACAGCTGTGGAAGAGTTCCGGTACGGCCAACCAGGAAGTTGTTGCGGAATTCTACGCCCATGGCTTTCAGGTTATCGATTTCTTTTGCTACGATGGCTTTTGGCAGACGGAATTCAGGAATACCGTATACCATTACACCACCACATTTGTGGAATGCTTCAAATACGGTTACATCGTGTCCGGCGCGGCGAACATCAGCTGCAACGGTAAGACCGGCAGGACCGGAACCGATGATGGCAACTTTTTTGCCGGTAGCAGGAGCTACTTCAGGAACAGTCTGCAGGTTGTTCTCGCGTTCGTAGTCAGCAACAAAGCGTTCCAGACGTCCGATGGAAACTGATTTTTCTGCGCTTTTGTAGGTTTTACCTACAGTACACTGACCCTGGCACTGTTTTTCCTGGGGACAAACGCGTCCACAGATGGCAGGCAGCAGGTTAGCGGTTTTAATGGTGTCTACAGCGCCTTTAAAATCACCCTGGGCAACTTTTGCAATGAATGATGGAATCGGTACGCTTACCGGGCATCCCTGCATACAGGGAGCGTTTTTACACTGCAGACAGCGGTTTGCTTCTACAACTGCCTGTTCTTTGGTGTAACCCAGAGCAACTTCAGTCATAACGCGGGCGCGTGCTTTTGGTTCCTGTACAGGCATTTCCTGCTGAGGAATTGCCATGCGGTCTTTTGGAGAAAGGGTTTTACCTTCAATTTTTGCCAGTTCTTCACAGGCGGCCTTAGCCAGGTCTTCTTTACAAATGAACTGTTCCATTATTTGTTGCCTCCGTTGGCAAGAGCTTCTGCCTGAGCTTCCATACGGCATTTGTGAGCATCTTCCTGTTCACGTTCCTTGAAAGACTTCATACGCATCATCATGTTGTCCCAGTCTACCTGATGACCGTCAAATTCAGGACCGTCTACACAAACGAATTTGGTTTCGCCACCGATTGATACACGGCAACCACCGCACATACCGGTTCCATCGATCATGATGGTGTTCAGGGAAACAGTGGTAGGTACGTTGAACGGTTTGGTGGTCAGGGCACAGAATTTCATCATGATTGGCGGTCCGATGGCTACACATTCTGCAGGTGGACACTGTGATTCACACATTTCCTTCAGTGGCAGGGTAGATACACCCTGGCGTCCGGCAGAACCGTCGTCGGTCATGATGATAACTTCATCAGCTACGGCTTTCATTTCATCAACAAAAATCAGCAGATCCTTAGTACGTGCTGCAATAATCATTACAACTTTGTTACCGATAGCTTTGTGTGCCTTAACGATAGGGTAACAGGGAGCAACACCGATACCACCGCCTACTACGACAACAGTACCGTCTTTCTTTTCAATATGGGTAGGATTTCCCAGTGGTCCCAGAATGGCACCGATTTTGTCACCAACATTCAGGCGTGAAAGACGCATGGTGGTAGCACCTACAGCCTGGAATACCAGAGCAATCCAGCCTTCTTCAGCATTGGCATCTGCAATGGTCAGTGGAACGCGTTCTGCGTATTCAGTGTCGAGCTGAACCAGTACGAACTGTCCTGCTTTTCTGTTGCGGGCAATGTCTGGAGCGGTAACGCGAAAGTAGTAAACGTCGGCAGAAAGCTGCCGTTTTTCAAGAATGGTAAACATTTGACCTTCCTAAAAATGATATCTTAAGAGCTTTAATAATACTAAAGTTCTTTAATGCTACTCAAGTAGTTTTTGAGAGAAAATTTGGAATTATGCCTTGATGCCGGAGATGGCCAGATCGATGGATTCCTTCAGGGAAAGGATATCGGGCTCGTCCATTACAGACAGACGGAACACACAGGATTCCAGCATGCCGTACAGCAGGTTATTGGCGGCACGGATGTTGATTTCCTTGAATTCACCGCTGTTGATGCCTTCGATGATAACCTGTGAGGACAGGTGACGCAGACGGAGAATACGGCGGCGTACCCGTTCTGCAGGACTTTTGCCTGATTTCTGCAGTTTTAAAAGGTATGCCAGCAGTACATCAAACAGGTCGCGGTTCTCAAGACACTTGTCCAGTGCAATATTCATCATGTTGCTCAGTTTCTCTGCATTGGACATGTTTTTGTTGGCCATGATGATTTTCAGGCTGTCTTCAATTTCCTGTGTAAGCTGCTTGATGCTCCAGACAAAGATTTCTCCTTTGTTCTTGAAGTAAATGTACAGGGTGGTACGGGTAATACCGCAGGCGTCAGCAATTTTCTGCAGGGTTACATCATCGTATCCTTCATCCTTGAATACCTGCAGTGCCCGTTCAAGAATTTCCTTTCTGCGTTTTTCGTGTTCAACAACAATAGCCATGGTGGTGTCCTCAGCAGATTAATTAGAATATGTAAAAGCTGGTATCAAGATTACCAAACTTCAGTTTTTTAACGCTCGATGCAGTTTTGCCGATGGCCTGCTCAAACTGGGGATGGCTGGTAATGTATCCCATCTGCCAGCCGGGGAATTCTTTAAAAAGGGCGGCCATATCCTGATACAGTTCATAGGCTTCGGCCTGGTCCCCGATACGTTCACCATAGGGCGGGTTACCCAGAAGGAGACCTGATTCGTAGGGGGCAGAAAGGTCATGGAAGTCGCAGACATCAAAATCCGGGCGCTGGATGCGGGCATCGGAACCGATAAGCTGCAGTGCACGTCCGGCAGTTACGCAGGCATGTTCGGCATTGATGCGGGCGCGTTCTACGGCGGCGGGATCAATATCGGTACCGGTAATGCGGGCCTGGGCATCGGGGCGGATTTTTTCGGCTTCTGCACGCTTAATGTCCATGGCACGGTCTTTGTTGAAGAACGGCATGGTTTCAATGGCGAACCGACGGCCAAAGCCTGGTGCTACGTTGTAGGCATAGAGGGCTGCTTCAATGGCGATGGTTCCTGAACCGCAGAATGGGTCGTGAAGCGGAGTCTTCCGTCTCCACAGCATCATCTGCAGCAGGGCAGCGGCAGTGGTTTCACGGAGCGGAGCAATACCGCCTTCAGTGCGGTAGCCGCGTTTGTTCAGCGGAGTGCCGGAAAGATCAAGGAGCACAAGAACGTTGTCTTCTTCGATATATACCCGGATATCTACCTGGTCACCGGTTTCCGGCAGCACTTCCATGCGCCATACCTTACCCAGCTTTTTATAGATGGCTTTGTGTACCATTCCCTGGACTGTATGTTCTGAGTTCAGTTTGCTTTTGTGGCTGCGTACTTTATCGATAACTACCCGGGTATCTTTTTTCAGGTAGTCCTGCCAGGCTACCCGTTCAATGCCGTCAAAAAGAGAGTCAAAGTTATCGGCGCGGAAACTGGCTACCTGCAGATAGACACGGTCAGCGGTGCGGAGGCACAGATTAGCACGGAACATGCCGTCTTCATCAGAAAGAAAGCTGACACGGCCGGGAGCTTTCCCGGTGGTTTTGTAGCCAAGCTGCTTCAGTTCATTGGTGAGGATTTTTTCAGCGCCAATGGCGCAAAGGGCAATAAGAGTTACCATGGGGACACAATATCAGAATTAACATTTTTGTACAATTTGTCAAAATGACATCGTGCCCGAGCACGACGGTAAAAATTACCGCAATGCCAGTCCGCGCATGGATTCGATGGTGGCGTAGCCTTTGCGTGCCATAAAGGCGGCAAGACCTTCGGCAATGTCGTTCATGGTGCGAGGGTTTGCAAAGGTTGCAGTTCCTACCTGAACGGCACTGGCGCCGGCCATGATGAACTCAACGGCGTCCTGCCAGCAGCTGATGCCGCCAAGGCCAACAACAGGAACTCGTTCTGCTTCTGGCAGGGTGTTCATGTGCTGGCACAGGTCGTATACCATGCGGAGTGCGATAGGTTTAACGGCGGGGCCGCTGAAACCGGCGCGGATATTGTCAAAGTAGGGTTCAGCCCGTTCAATGTCGATGGCGGTGCCCTGGAAGGTGTTTACCAGACTGATGGCGTCAGCGCCGGCTTTGCGTACGGCGTCTGCAACGGCAATCAGGTTGGGGGCGTTGGGCGACAGTTTTACCATCAGCGGTTTTCTGGTTACGGCACGAACAGCAGCAGTTACTTCAGTGGCGGCAGCAGGATCAAGACCCCATGCCATACCGCCGGCTTTAACGTTAGGACAGCTGATGTTCAGCTCAATCATGGGTACGTCGGTGGCATCCAGAAGACGGGCACCTTCAACGTAGGTTTCAAGGGTTGAACCGCTCAGGTTTGCAATGGTAGTAGCCTTGAACTTGAGCATTTCCGGCAGTTCATGGGCAATAAAGTGTTCAATGCCGGGGTTTTCAAGACCAATGGAGTTGATGAGCCCGCTGGGGGTTTCAATAAGCCGGATACCGGCGTTGCCTGCTTTTGGCTGCAGGGTAAGGCCCTTTGAGCAGATACCTCCAAGACCGTTGGTATCGGTCAAGCCGTTGAACTCGCTGCCGTAGCCGTAGGTTCCGCTGGCAGCAATGACCGGATTCTGGAAATGAACGCCGGCAATGGTGACGCTCAGGTCTGGTGTTACAGGAGCAGCATCTTTCGGCGGCAGTTCTTTTCCGGCGGGGCGGGCTTTAGGAGCACGCTGCGGGAAAACCAGTTTTTCGCCGGGGAATACCGGACCGTCTATACAGCAGCGGCGGTTACCGTCAGTAGTAACGATGGTACAGCCAAGACACGCGCCGACACCACAGGCCATGCGTGCTTCCATACTCAGGTAGCACTGAACGCCGGCTTCTGCACAGGTTTTCTGAATGTAGGCCAGCATTGGTTCCGGTCCACAGGCATAGACTGCGGCATATTTTTTCTCTTTCAGCAGGTCAACGGTAAAAGCGGCAGTAATCATGCCGTGAATGCCAACACTGCCGTCATCGGTGGTGATGTACGTTGTTGCAGGCTGCAGGTGGTCAATGCCGTAACAGCCGGTTTTAAAGCAGGCAAAAAAGTCATAGGAACCTGCCGGCAGGGATTCTGCAAAACCTGCAACGGGTGCAACCCCGATACCACCGCCTACAATGGCAATGTGGCCGGGAACAGCTTCAAAGGTGTTCCCCAGAGGTCCCAGAACATCTACTTTGTCTCGGCTTTTCAGGTTAATCAGTTCAGAGGTACCGTGACCTTTCTGCAGGATCAGAAAGTGAATGCGGGTTCTGCCGCTGGGCAACGTATCTTTTCTGAATACGCTGATCGGGCGGCACAGGAGCTGCTTGCTGGTGGCTGCACGGAGCATGTAAAACTGTCCGCTTTCAGGCTGTGGAATGTTTCCTTCTATAATGAGTTCATACACACCGGGGGCTACATGGTTTACACCAGTTGCGGTGCCGGTACACAGTGCTTTCATATCGTCAGTTTTACAGCTCATGGGGTCTCCTAGTCTCTTACAGCGAAGCTTTTGCGTTCAGGATATCAGTTTTTGAGAATGCAGCGGCGCGACCGGCACTTTCTGCAATATCATCCAGGGTCAGGATACCGGCTTCACGTTTTTCGGCCAGAGTTTCATCCTTTTTCCAGGCGCAGAGAATACCACGGCTTGAGTTAACGGTACCACCGGCTTTATCCAGCAGGGTACCGCAGATGCGTGCAGCACCTCCCTGGGCACCGTATCCAGGAATCAGGAAGAAGATGTTGTTGTAGGCATCACGCAGGGCGCGGGCGTCTTCTTCTGCAGTAGCGCCAACTACGGCTCCTACCGGGGATGCAGCGTTTTCGGTGGCACCAAAGCGTTCTGCAATCTTCATCAGCTGGTTACCGACATTGTTCAGGACAAGGCCGCCTTTGGTCAGTTCCAGTTTTTCAATGTCATCGCGGCCCGGGTTTGAGGTACAGAGCAGTACAAAGATACCTTTGCCTTCTTTTTCTGCCTGAGGAGCGCACCATTCGATAAATGGTTCAAGAGTATCAAAACCCATGTA
>JAKSTT010000098.1 GCA_024413635.1 Treponemataceae bacterium
TATACCTACAAATGCTGGTATGAGCAGTAATCAGCTTTTCAGCAGCATGTCGATGGCTTTTTCCAGTTCGGCAAGGGCCTCGGCATTCTGGTCTTCTACGGCATCGACAATGCAGTGATCCATGTGGTCTTTCAGGATTACTTTACTGACGCCGTTGATGGCGGATTTTACGGCAGACAGCTGGATAAGGACTTCGGTGCAGTCGCGGCCGTTTTCAATCATGGTTTTGATTGATTCCATGTGACCGATGATTTTTGCCATACGGTTCAGGACATTTTTTGTCTGCGTATGGGTATGACCGTGGGCATGGGTGTGGTCGTGGTGCAGGTCCTGGTCGTGAGAATGGGTATATACGTTGCCGTGTTCGTCGATATGTGTGTGCATGGTGGGAATTGAACCAGTATCTGGATCCCGAAACAAGTTCGGGATGACAAAGTACATAATCGGGATGACAGAATACTGGTTAGTGATAAGTTATTTTGCTTTTACCAGTTCTACTTCAAAAATCAGGTAAGCGCTTGGTGGGATAACTCCAGGATAACCCTGTTCACCGTAGGCAAAATCCGGTGGCAGGATCATGCGGCGTTTTTCGTCAACTTTCATGTCCTGAACCATCAGGTCAAAACCGGTAATCATCTGACCTGCACCGGTCATGAATTCCAGTGGACTGCGGCCTTCTGAAGAATCAAATACCTGGCCGGTCAGGAGCATACCGGTGTAATGGGTAGCAACAGCTTTTCCTTTACCGATGGCATCGCCCTTTCCTTCTTTCAGGGTTTCGTAGTAGATTCCGTTTTCGTCTTTTTTGGCGTTGGGGAATTCTTCTTCAATTTCCTTGATGATTTTTGCAAATTTTGCAGCTTTGCGTGCCTGTTCAGCAGCGGCAGCGTTTTTTGCCAGGTTATCCCAGTCTGCCTGAGTAGCAGTGAATTTTTCTGCTTCTGCACCCTGGCGTACGATGGTTACTTTATTGATTGCAGCACCCTGTTTCATTGAGTCTACAACGTCCTGGCCTTCTACAACTTCACCAAAAATGGTGTGGTGGTCATCAAGCCATGGGGTTGGTACGATGGTGATGAAGAACTGGCTGCCGTTGGTGTTTTTGCCGCTGTTAGCCATAGAGAAGCGGCCTGGTTTGTCGTGACGCAGGGTATCAACAAATTCATCAGCAAATTTGTAACCTGGGCCACCGGTACCGTTTCCGCGTGGGTCACCACCCTGAATCATAAAGTCCTGACCATCGCCGTTAGCTTTGCTGATAACGCGGTGGAATTTCAGTCCGTCATAGAATGGCTTGCCTTTTGCAGCATCCAGGGTTCCTTCTGCAAGACCAACAAAGTTGGTTACAGTCAGTGGAGTGTCTTTGTAGAACAGTTCAAGAGCGATAACACCGTTGGTGGTGTCCATGATGGCAAAAATACCGTCTTTGCCTTCAATAGCTTTCATTGCTTTTTCCATATATCGAAATCTCCTATCAGATTATTTTGCCTGTTGCAGGGTAATCTGGAATACCAGCCATGAGTTGGCAGGAATAACTCCGCCGACACTCTGGTTTCCGTATGCATACTGTGGTGGCAGGATACAAATGCGGGTCTCCCCTACTTTCATTTCCTGTACCATCAGGTCAAAGCCTGTAATCATCTGTCCACCGTTGGTGGTAAAGTCTAGGGTTGAACCGTCACGGGAATAGTCAAAGACTTTTCCGTTCATCAGTGCACCGATGTATGCACAGCTGACGTTTCTGCCCTTCCCTACTGCCGGACCTTTTCCCTCTTCAACAGTCTGGTAATAGATGCCGGAACTGTGCTTTACGGGTACTGACAGGAAGCTGGTAATCTGCTTCATGAAAGCTTCCTGATACAGACGGTCCCAGTCAGCCTGGGTGGCGGTGAATTTTTTTGCGTCATCGCCCTGGCGGACGATGGTTACTGTTTTGATGGCAGCGCCCTGTTTCAGGGTGTTGGCAGTTTCCTGGCCAAATACAACTTCGCCGAAAATGGTGTGTACGTCATCAAGCCAGGTGGTAGGGGCGATAGTGATGAAGAACTGACTTCCGTTGGTATTACAGCCGCTGTTTGCCATGGAAAGACGTCCCGGTTTGTCGTGGCGCAGGGTTGGTACAAATTCATCAGGGAAGGTATAACCGGGGCCACCGGTACCGTTTCCCCGCGGGTCACCACCCTGGATCATGAAGTCCTGGTTATCACCGTTAGCTTTGCTGATAACGCGGTGGAATTTCAGTCCGTCATAGAATGGCTTGCCTTTTGCAGCATCCAAGGTGCCTTCTGCCAGGCCTACAAAGTTGGTTACGGTCAGCGGTGCATCCTTGTAAAACAGTTCGCAGGCGATGGCACCGTTATCAGTATCGATAATGGCAAAAAGACCGTCTTTTCCGGCAATGGCTTTCTGTGCCTGATCAGCTGTCAGACCTTTTTTAGATGCGGCACATCCGGTTGCAGCAACCATAAGGAGGGCTGCAGTCAGTGCCAGCAGTTTTCTAGTTTTCATAATAATTTTCCTTAAACCAGGTATATACGGCGTCAAGACGAGCCATAAATGATTTTTCCAGGAACTGGTCAATCATGGGGATAGAAGCAAAGTCTGCCTGGGCCAGAATGTATACGGTAAAGGAATCTTCCTGTTCCGTAATCAGCAGGGTCAGGTACAGGTCTTCCGGCTTTACGGCCTTGAACACGGTAAAACTGAGGGGATCAATGTTTTTGCTTGAAAAACACAGTTCGGTTTCAGTCTGCCGGTAGTTTGCGCCGTACAGGGCTTTTCCGAATGATTTATCTTTCTGGATGTAGTAGATGGTTTTACCGTCTGCAGAACCTTCGGTACGGTCTGCTGTCCGGCTCCGGTCTGACGGGCTGGAAACGGTATAGCATTCATCGTACAGAACGGCCATTTTTTTGCGGGTGTTTGAGTAATATTCAAGTCCCTGCATGGTAGAAAATGAACGGCCGATGCGTGAAATGACATCAATTTGTGATGTACCTTCAGTACCCGGCTTTTTCTGTACGGTATACAGCGCTTCTGCCAGGAATACGGGGTCATGGGAGTGGGTTGCGTACCAGCCGTCCCAGCAGTCAGCGCCCAGTTCAGTGGCAGGCGCCAGTGCAGGTTTTGCACCCGGCTCTTTATACAGTAACCGTTGTGCGGTTTGAGAAAAAGCCAGTGTGCTGAGTAAAAAGCCCAGGCTTACTGCCAGGACTTTTTTCGTTTGATTCATGCTCAGTGAATACCTTTGTACAGAACGCGAACCTGTTTATACAGTCCGTCACCTTCTGATTTTGTTTCTACATCCGGGATGTCGTTCAGGGTGGTGTGGATCAGGCGGCGTTCAAACGGGTTCATTGGCTCCAGCAGGACAGAGTTGCGGGTAGTGCGTACTTTATCTGCAGTGGTGTAAGCCAGACGAACCAGAGATTCTTCGCGGCGGATGCGGTAGTTTTCGCTGTCGAGAATTACCCGTACATCTTCGCGACCCAGGCGGCCGGCGTATACGTTAGCCAGCAGCTGCATGGCGTCCAGGTTTTTACCTTTGCGGCCAATAAGGATTGAAGAACTTGGAGAAATAAGGCGGAGCCCTACTTTGTTTTCTTCACGGAATACAACATCAACAGTTGCTTCGTAACCCATTTTGCGGATCATTGAGGCAACAAAATCAATCAGCTGTTTTTCAAATGCATCCTGTGGCAGTGGATCTGCAAAAACGCGCTGGCGTGGTGCATCTGAAGCATCGGTTGATACTTTGGTGGTTACTTCATCGGTGTGAACGCGGATGCGTACATAGCCGTTCTTGAAAATGCTTTTCTTCTGGGTTTCCAGAATTTCTACGTCAAACTGGTCTTTTTCCAGACCCAGTTCAGAGGCAGCAAGTTCAATGGCTTCCTTTTCGGTTTTAGCTTCATATTCGTATGTCATATCAATACCTCTCAAATTATCAAAGGGCCTGCAGGGTTACAGCCGGCCCGGAAAAATGTTACTTCTTTTTGCGTGCAACAAATTTTGGTTTGGCAGCTTCTTCTGCTTCCAGTGCTTCGCGGGCAGCCTTAACCTGTTTGTTGATGAACAGCTGCTGGATAACGGCTACAACCATGCTGAATGTCCAGTAAATGACCAGTCCTGACGGTGCGTTGTAGAACATGAAGAAGAACATGAACGGCATTACGTACATCATGGTGTTCATGCTCTTGGTCTGTGCAGTCTGTGGCTGTGTCTTACTCATGATCTTGGTCTGCAGTACCTGGATAACTACGTAAATAACCGGCAGCAGACGGATTTCATTGCCCAGGAACGGCAGGTTGAACCCTAAGGTATATACACTGTCACCCTGAGAAAGGTCAGGAATCCAGCCGGGGATGAATGTGGCACCGCGGAAGTCAAAGTAGTTATTGAACAGGTTATACATTGCAATAATGATAGGGAACTGGATCAGCATAGGCAGACAACCGCTCATCGGGTTGTAACCGGTTTCCTTGTAGAGGGCTGCCATTTCCTGGTTCAGTCTGTCCGGGTTAGATTTGTATTTTTCCTGCAGAGCCTGCATTTTTGGCTGAACCTGCTGCATCTTTACAGAAGACAGTGAAGTCTTTTTGGTCATAGGATACAGGGCAAGGCGCAGCAGCAGAGTCATGATCAGAATACACAGACCCCAGTTTGGAACCAGCTTGTAGATGATACCCATAATCCATTTCAGGGCAACTTCAAGCCAGGTCAGGAATCCTGATGACTGCTGGCAGTAGTCGTAGTACAGGCCATCCAGTTTCCATCCGTTGTCAGCAGCGTGGTTGTACATCTTCAGGGTCTTGTCAGTTTTTGGACCAAGGTAGATGTAGTAGGTATCTGTTACGGTGTTGCCGGAAATAGGGTTACGAACCAGTGTTACCTGTGAGGTAGCGTTATCATCGGCATCCAGTTTGGTTGAATAGGCAGCTTTGGTGGTGGTCTGTCCGTTAACGGGAGCAACCAGGGCTGCAAAGTACTTGCCGGCTACACCGGTCCATGAGTAGTCGCCGTTGTATTCCTTATTCTGTCCTGCAGCAAGATTCTGTCTTTTTACCTTACCGTTGGTCAGGGACATGAAATAGCGGTAGTCATAGCGGTTTTTGGTATCCCAGCGCGGACCGATCTGTGGAGAGGTACGCAGTGAGTACACCATACCGTCTGCTCCCTGCAGGTATACATCCAGCTTGAAGGTGTATTCATCCGGCAGGAAGGTATACTGTTTGATCAGGGTTACGGTTCTGGTTCCGCCGTTATCAGCCTTTGCGTTGAAAGTACGGGCAAAACTTACACAGTAGTCTGAAATGCGTTTTACATTGAAACAGTCATTGATGATGGGGGCGTTTTCGCTTCCCAGGGCAATGGCAAATGCGCGGTTGGTATTGGTAATCAGGTCTGCCATCTGGATTCCGGCATCCTGATCTTTATGGTCACGCAGTTCGTAGCTGATGATGTCACCACCTTTGTTGGTAAGGGTGATGTTCATCAGGTTGGTAGTAATGGTGATGGTTTCTTCTTTAATGGTTTCTGCAGCAACATCGGTGTCAGCGGCAAACAGGGAAGATGCAGCAGCAACTTCGGCAGATTCTTCAACGAGGACGGCTTCAGCAGCGGCCTGTTCAGCTGCCAGGGCTTCTGCTTCCATAGCATTAGCCTGAACGCGCATCTGATAGGTTGAGAATCCAATGATTACCAGAGCAGATAATACAATGGCATAAATGGTGTTTTTTTCCATTTGGAATAACTCCTGTTAGAGGTCTTCAGGGAACAGGGTCATAACCACCGGGATTCAGCGGATTACATCTGATGATTCTTTTAGCGGTAAGGATTGTTCCCTTGACGGGACCGTGCCTGGTAATGGCCTGGATGCCATAGTTTGAGCATGTAGGATAAAACCGGCAGCACGGGGGAAACAAAGGTGAGATACAGACTTGATAGACGCGGATGAAAAACTTGAGGATTGCCGAAACTATGGTCCGCAGAACAGATTTCATGATTTCAGTAATCCAGCTTTTTCAGTTAATCGTCTGAATGTATCACACCGCGAGGGGAACGAGTCATTTCCGGGGTAGACAAGCAGAAGCAGGTCATAGCCGGTGTTCAGGTGTGATTTAAATGTTCGGTATGCTTCGCGGCTCAAGCGTTTACTGCGGTTTCTTTCCACAGCGTTACCGTAACCGCGGGGCAGGGCAAATACGATCCTGTTTTGTTCAGTACCGTTAGGTAAGAAAAAGAGTTTCGCACCATTGGTGGAAACTCTTTCTCCTTTCTTAAACAGAACCTTAATTTCGTCAGAGCGCTTTATCCGCTCATGACGGGTAAAACGACCAGTTTTGTTCAAGCCTGCACTCTCTTTTTGTTAAAGCAATCAGTAAGGCTTTTTCTCGTCAGAAACAGTCAGCTTGTAGCGTCCCTTAGCTCTGCGGCGTTTAAGAACGAGGCGTCCACCTCTGGTCTTCATGCGTGCGCGGAAACCAAATTTTCTGTTTCTCTTAGTTTTACTGGGCTGATATGTCCGTTTCATGTGACATGTCTCCTTTATTATTTAGAGTGCATTACGCTCTCTTTTAATTTTTGTTCCAAACATATCTTGTGCATCGTAGATATATGGGTGTGGTAATATAACACGATAAATCCAATCTAGTCAACAAATATCACATTTTAAACTGTTCCAGTTCAAGTGCAGTCTGTCCGGAAACCTGGGCTTTTACCAGAACACAGTCATCGCACCATTCTTCCGAATGAAGGACACCGTTTTTACGGATGGCAGCAACCAGGGCTGCCTGAGTCAGTGGCAGCCGGTAGGTAGCGGTTTCTCCCAGCAGGGTATCGCAGATTCTGGCTGTCAGTGCTTCAAAGCCCTGATGGGTTTTGGCGGAAACGGGAACTGCTTCGGGAAAGGTAGCGGTCAGGTGGTCATAGAGGAAACCGAAAGAGTCTTCCTGATGGACATCGACGGCATCGATTTTATTGAGGACGATGAGGGCCCGTGAGGAATCGGCGCCGATTTCCTTGAGAACGGAAAGGACGGTTTCATACTGCTGCAGGACCAGCGGGTCGGTAGCATCCAGGACGATTAAGAGGAGCTCTGCCCGGGCGGCTTCTTCCAGGGTGGACTTAAAGGCATTTACCAGGTTATGGGGCAGGTTGCTGATGAACCCTACGGTATCTGAAATAAGGATACCGGTGCCGTTGGGTAAGTCCAGGCGGCGGGTAGTGGGGTCCAGGGTTGCAAAGAGCCGGTTTTCTACAAAGACGTCACTGCCGGTAAGGGCGTTGAGCAGACTGGATTTTCCTGCGTTGGTGTAGCCGACCAGGGCACACACCGGCAGGGGAATCCGGTCCCGTTTTTTCCGGAGGGTTTCCCGTTCCCGTACGACCTTTGCCAGTTCTTCCTTAATGTGGGCCATCTTGGTCTCAACGGCGCGGCGGTCAAGTTCCAGCTGGGTTTCACCGCTACCTTTGGAACCGTAACTTCCACCGCGCTGGCGGGCCATGTCACCGTAACTGTGGGCCAGGCGGGGCAGGGAGTATTCCAGCCGGGCCAGTTCTACCTGCAGCACGGCTTCTTTGGTGCGTGCCCGCTGGGCAAAAATGCGCAGGATTACTTCATGCCGGTCAAATACCGGAATGCCGGCCAGCCGTTCCCAGTTACGCTGGTGGGTGGGAGAAAGTTCAAAGTCAAAGATAATGCTGTCTGCACCGGCAGCTTTTGCATAGGTGGCAATTTCTTCTGCCTTGCCGGTTCCCATGCCGTATTTTGGGGCGGGTTCCCGTTTGTTGAGGACATACTGGCCCACGGTCAGGTGTCCCAGGGTGTCTACCAGACCGCGCAGTTCGCTCAGAGGGTCTGCCACAGAAGATACAGCACCTTCGATATCGGTACAGCCTACCAGAAATGACTGCACGGGGCGTGCAGCTTCTGCTTCAAGATCTATAATTTTTTCGTTCAAAGTGATTCCTGTTGGTTAATGAGTGAAGGCGTTACGCAGCAGTTCAATTTCTGCCTTGTAGCCATCGTGCTCATTGGGTGTCTCAAGAATAAAGGGCAGGGTGTACAGCGCCTCATGATTGATGACACGAATCAGCGCTTCAGCTCCGATACTGCCTTTTCCAATACATGCATGCCGGTCCTTGTGGGATTCAAAGGGGTTCATGCTGTCGTTAAGATGAATGGCTTTCAGGCGGCCCAGCCCTATCACTGAATCAAAGTTTGAAATCACTCCGTCTAAGTTGTTTACAATATCGTACCCGCCATCCCAGACGTGACAGGTATCAAGACAGACGCCCAGCTGGGTATCCAGGCTGTGGGGCATGTCTTTCATGGCATCGTAGGTCTGGTCAATGATGGCGCGCACTTCCTCAAAGGAGCGGCCGATTTCAGAACCTTTGCCGGCCATGGTTTCAATCAGAATGGTGGTGTTCCCCGGCAGGGTACCGCCAAAGGCACTGAAAACTGCAGCCAGATGCTGCGCCGTCAGCGCAATGCCAACTTCTGCCCCCTGCTTGACGTGGCTTCCGGGATGGAAGTTGTACAGGTTGCCGGGAGTGGCAGCAAGACGTTTCATATCATCAATCATGGTGTTCCGGGCAAAGTCCCGGAGACCCGGGTCCAGTGCGCAGGGGTTCAGCGTATAGGGCGCATGGGCAACCAGGGGCGCAAACTGATGATCGGCAGCAAAGGTATTGAAAGCTGCAATATCATCCATGTTCAGGGGCTTTGCCTGTCCGCCACGGGGATTCCGGGTAAAGAAGGCAAAGGTATCTGCCTGAACTGAAAGGGCTTCCTTTCCCATGGCCAGGTAGCCGTCTGAACTGGATTCGTGGTATCCGATATGAAGCATTCTGTCTGTCTCCTATAGTAGC
>JAKSTT010000099.1 GCA_024413635.1 Treponemataceae bacterium
GAGATATCGAGCGTGTCTGGCATTTTCGGTTGACCGGAAGCTCTGTCCAGGTCACGGATACGTACTAAAAAAGGAGTAAAAGATGAAAATACGTGAAGTTATTGAGAAAATTCTTGCGTATCATCCGCAGTTTCCGGCTGACTATGCCGGCTGTGATGACTATAAATCCGGCAATCCGGAAGACGAATGTACCGGTATCGTAACCGCCATCGTTCCCACCATCGAAGTAATCAGAAAGACCCACGAACTGGGAGCCAACCTTCTGGTAGTACACGAACCAACCTATTACACCAGCCAGGATCTGGGCAGCTGGGGGTACGACTTTACCAATCAGGTGTATGAAGAAAAAGCCGCCCTGCTGAAAGAATACGGCATCGTTATCTGGCGCGACCACGACCACATGCATGCCCACCAGCCGGACGGTATTTTTACCGGCGTATTCAAGTATATGGGCTGGGAACCGTACTACGATGCCAATGACAACGTTGTTCCTTTTGCCTTTACCCTGAACCTGCCGGAATCTACCGTTGCAGAAACCGCGGCCGTCATCAAGGAAAAAATGGGTTGCAACCGTCTCCGCTATGTGGGTAACGATGACGCCCGTATCAAGAAAGTAGCCCTGGTATTCCATCTGACGCCAAACGGCATGGGCAGTGATTACACCGACGAAAAAGGTCTGCTCCATGAATACAGCCTGCAGGTTATTGAAGCCATGGAACACAAAGGGGTAGACGCCATTATCCCCGGCGAAGTCATTGACTGGACCGTTATGAGCTACATCCGCGATGCTGCCCAGCTTGGCAAGAACAAGGCTGCCTTTGTTCCCGGACATTTCAGCTGGGAAGAACTGGGGATGAAATATGCCGCCGACTGGATTGGCGATCTGGTAGACCATAGTCTGCCGGTTACCTTCGTTAATGCAGGCGATATGTACAAATACTGCTGAAAAAACTGAAAATCAGAAATGTGCGTGTTATAGTAACTATGTAAGCAAGAGATTGTTTACTATTCAGATGCTTATTATGTAAGGAGAGATTCTTATGAAAAAGAACGTTATTGTAAGTGTACTGCTGATTCTGTCCCTTTCTCTGGCATTTACCAGCTGTAGAACTACTAAAGTTGAAGGCTCAGGTGTTCACGGAAAAGAAGCTAAAGTAGCTAAAGTACAGAGAACTCTGATTGATTATCAGGGAGCAACTTTCGGAAAAGAAATTCCTGAATGGGTTATGCTGGTTGCAGAAGGACAGTACGATGCAAAAGTACTGGCACCGGTAATGCCTGGTATCGAAGGCAAAAAAGTATTCGTTACCATCGGCCGCGGTGACAACCTGGAATTCGTTAAGAACTGGACCGACCTGGTAGACGTAGAAGTTCAGGTAGGTGATACCATCCAGCGTGTAGTTGGTAAAGCTGTAGAAGCTGAAATGAAAGGTGCCCGTGCTGCTACCGGTACCACCGATGATCCTTCTACCATTGAACAGAAAGTTAACATGTACAAAATGGCTGTTACTGCTGTTGAACTGAATGGTCTGGAAAAAACTGCCAGCTACTGGGCTCTGATCCGCGTAACTGATGCAGATGGCGAATCTTACAAAGATTACTACGAATACTACGCTGTATGGACCATGGATGAAAAACTGTTCAAAACCCAGCTTGATGCAGCTATGAAAAACGTAGACAGCAATACTTCTGAAGGTGAAACCCTGCGTAAAGCAGCTTCTTCAAAAGTAGCAGATACCATCATTGCTTCTAACAATGCTGATATCGCAGCTGATACTGACAAATTCCTGTTCTAACCGGAATATGCAGTAATGTACGGCGCATCCTTGACGAAGGGTGCGCTTTTTTTATATACTGTACAAACTTCCTGGGATTGTAGCTCATCTGGATAGAGCAACTGCCTTCTAAGCAGTAGGTAGGGGGTTCGAGTCCCTCCAGTCCCGTTTTTTTATGTCCGCATCAATTCCCTGTTGTAATTCCCATACTCATCTGAATCCAGAAATCACCGTTATTTCCATCCCTGCAGAACCGTCTGTATTTTCTGTCTGTGCAGAAGACATTGATGAAGTGATGGGGATGATGCCTTCGGCGGAGGGGCCGGAAAACCCGAATCTGTATGTCAGCACCGGCGTGCACCCCTGGACGGTTGCAGGCCTGAAGGAAACCGAACTGCCAGCTCATCTGACTCTGCTGGAAAAAGCACTTGCGGACAGCCGCTCCGGAAAACTGCCGTTTCAGGTAGTGGCTGTGGGGGAGTGTGGCTTTGACCTGTACGGCGAAGAGCGCCGTGCTTCTTTTGAACTGCAGCATCAGGCGTTTCATGCCCATCTGGAACTGGCACAGCAGTATAACCTGCCTCTGGTAATACACAGCGTAAAGGCTGCAGAGCCGCTTTTGAAACATCATAATGACCTGAAAAAACTGCCGGCAGTCATTTTTCACGGTTACTCCGGTTCTACCAATGAAGCCGCAACGTTTCTCAGCCGTGGCGTTAATGCCTATTTCTCCTTTGGTGCTGCCGTACTGACCGGTAAAGGCTGGCCTCCACGGGTTCTCTCATCCCTTCCAGATGACCGCATCCTTCTGGAAACCGACGGCAAACCGGTATCTCTGGAAGCAATCTATCAGACTGCTGCAGACATAAAAAACGCTGCCCCGGAATTCCTGAAGCAGCGTGTCTATGAGAATTTCTGTTCAGCTTATTTATCCTAACGTAGGCCTGATTTCCTTAAAGGCTTCCATGGTTTTGTAGAAGGTTTCTACAAGAATTTCGCTTGCAGCAACCCGGTCGCCTTTAATCTTTCCTTTCTGGATATCTTCAAAAGTCTGGCAGGCGTGGTGCAGGGCATCACCCCCCAGGGTTCCTGCTACTCCTTTCAAAAGATGGGATGCCTTATGGGCATTCTCCGTATCACCGGCTGCAACAAATCCTTTAAATGCATCAACATCAAACTGCGGGTCATCAAAAAACATATCAATCAGTTCACAATACAGTTCTTCATCATTATCAAGACGGAGCATGGCGTCTTCTTTATTTACTAATAAGGCTTCTGACATTCTGGCCCTCCAATGCACTAAATTGTAGCCGACAATGCTCCATTCTGCTATATTTAAGATATGAATAAGAAAATTGTCGTTTCTAATGTAATAACTTTAGGTTTGTGTGCTCTTTTCACCATTTTTCAGGTTACCCGCCACATGGACATTTCGCTGCTGGCTCCCATTCTTATGGCTGTGTACACCGGCGCATTTGCCTTTTTTGTTATTGACGGCATTATTACGACGCCCAAACCGCAGTATGCCGGCGTTATCCGTGCCTTTTATGAATACGTACCGTTTATCAGCATTACCTGTTTTGTAATCCGTCGTGCCGGTGAATACGGAACTCCCTACTGGTACGATGTTATCTGTGTCATTCTGTGGGTACTGCTGTCGGCAAGCGTTCAGTGGTGTAAATTCCTGTACCACGAAAAACGGGTGGCAAAGCAGAATCCTGCCTATGCTGCAGCTGCTGAAAAACAGCCGCCAAAGAACAGATCCTTTGGTTTTAAGGCCTTCATGGAAGCTTTGGGATGGATTGATGCTCTGGTATGGGCAGCGTTCTTTCTGGCTATTGTCAACGTATTCATTTTCCAGCTGTATGAAATTCCGTCAGAATCCATGGTACCGGAAATGCTCATTAAAGACCGTGTTGCCGTTGGAAAACTGACTCATGGAGCAAAATTTCCCCTTTCAGAAGTAGGACTTCCGGAACTGGCTACCTATGACCGTGGCGACATCGTAGTATTCCGGAATCCTCATTATGCCTATGACCGTCATTATGAAGTAAAGACCTTTGTATCCCAGATTGTGTACACCATAACCCTGGGAACCGTGAACATCATGCAGAATGGTGCGGGAGAGCAGCGGGCAGATCCACTGGTTAAGCGTGTTACCGGTGTGCCCGGCGAACAGCTGATGCTGCAGGATGGTATTCTGTATGCCCGTACCAGGGAAAACCCCGAATGGACTGCTGTAGAAGAAGATGCTTCCTGGGCCTGCTACAATGTAGGCTCCCTTCCGGCTTCCCTGAAGAAAAATGTGGAATGGATTCCGCTTACGCAGGACCAGTACAACACCATGGTGCAGGTAGAAAGCCTGCGGAATAACTTTGATTATGAAACGGCAGCAACTGAATGTCGTATTCTTGCTGATACCTTTACAAAACTCCGGAACCGGACCAATCCGAACCTGGCACTTGCTGCCGGCAGCAGGATTCCGGCCATGTTCTCAGAGAATGAACTGTATGTGCTTTCCATGTTCCGTAACGTGGACAATACCACGCTGAAACTGGCTACCCGTCAGGGCGGAGCAGAATGGTTCACCGCATTCATGACAAACTGGATTGATGAACATGAAACACTGGCTGCCAGCGGCGAGTATGGATTTGTTGGCGGCAACCTGTATGATGAAAGCATGTACCGCCTGAATCTGATGATCAAGCAGTGTCTTGGCCAGATTATTGTCCGCAACATGGAACTGAATATGGATGGTGTTGGCAATGCAGCCCGTCAGAGTGATGCACTCCGTTCCGGCTATTTTGAAATGGCTGAAAAACTGAACATGTACGTCCATCAGATCAACCAGCGCAATATGCCGGTGTTCCCCGCCAATGCCGCAGATGGCAGTCCCCGCTATATCCCGGAAAACAATTACTTCCTGATGGGTGATAACCGCTTCAACAGTCTTGATATGCGCCATTCATATGATGAAACCCTGATTCCGCTGACCGCCTATGACCCCTATCACGTCTGCTACGAAAGCAACGTAGACCCCCAGTACGTAAGTAACCGCCGTATTCTGGGGACTCCGGTTCTCCGCATCTGGCCTTTCACCCGCTTTAAGCTATTCTGATTTACGCATGGCGATACGGCGCTGGCGTACTGCTTCCAGTTGCCCTTCCAGATCTTTTTCATCACCTTCTGCAATGGCTTTTCTCAGTGACTGCATCTGGGCGCTGAATGCGTCGATATGTCCCAGCAGTTCTTCTTTGTTGGCCAGAAACAGTTCAGTCCACAGTGGTGCGTTAATCATGGCAATGCGGGTCAGGTCTTCAAAACTGCCGCCACCAAATTCGGTAATATGTTCGTCTTCGGCACTGGCTACCAGAGCTGACGCAATAACGTGACACAACTGGCTGGTAAAGCCGATCTTGTGGTCATGGTTCTGTGCCGTACTGTCAATGATATGGCCGAATCCCAGGCAGGTGATGATGTCCCGCATTAACTGCACATTGGCAGGATCGTTACAGGGGCGTGGAATAAGGATATAGTTGCGGCCGGTAAAGTACAGCTGAGCAGATGCTGCATAGCCTTCTTTTTCACGGCCGGCCATGGGGTGTCCGCTGACAAAGTCAACGCGCTCAGATGCCGGGCAGTTTTCCAGTCCGGCAAACTGTGCCAGATAGGTTGCCTTTACGCCGGCAATATCGGTAACAATGCTGCCTTTTTTAAAGTCGGCCCAGTGGTCTTTGATAAAGTCAAAGGTCATGGCCGGATACAGACATACAAAGGTAATGTCACATTCTGACAGCATGGTACCTGCTTCTGCCAGCGGCCACCACTGGTCAATGACTCCCTCTGTCTTTGCTGCAGCCAGCATGTCCTGGTTACGGCTGGAAGCAAGAATGCGGCACTGGTCGTACCCTGTCGGCAGTTTTCCCAATTCTTCTGCATCACGCAAGCGGCGGGCAATACCACCACCCATCAGACCTAATCCCACAATTCCAACCGTTAACTCAGACATTTTTTACTCCTGTTACATATTATATACTATGGATGAAGCATACAAAAATCGGGAGGTGGGATGGGAAATTTCAAAAATTGTTGAAGCCCGGAACGATAGTTTCCTTGCCGGGCTTCACCAATAGCGCCGATATCAAGCGTTTTTGGAATTTATCAGCACACCGGTAGATTTTTGTATCTTCATTATATATCGCGATCTTCGATGGCGGCGTATTTTTTGATTTTTTTCATCAGTGCATCAAACTGGGTAGGGGTAAGACTCTGTTCCCCATCACACAGCGCCATTTCAGGATTGTTATGAACCTCTACCATGATGCCGTCTGCACCGGCAGCCAGGGCAGCTTTTGCCATCGGTTCTACCATCCAGCTGTAGCCGGTGGCATGGCTGGGGTCAACAATAATCGGAAGGTGGGTGTGCTTTTTAAGGTACGGAACAACACCCAGGTCAAGAACATTGCGGCTGAAGTTATCAAAACTGCGGATACCGCGTTCGCAGAGAATGACGTTTTCGTTTCCGCCAGCCATAATGTATTCTGCCGACATGAGCAGTTCCTTTGCGGTATTGGCAAGGCCGCGTTTCAGAAGAATCGGCTTCTTGCAGTGTCCCATTTCCTTTAACAGATCGAAGTTCTGCATATTGCGGGCGCCAATCTGGATGACATCAACATCATCAAAGTATTTCAGCTGGCTTACGGCCATCAGTTCGGTAACGATGGGAAGTCCGGTTGCCCGTTTTGCTTCAAGCAGCAGGGTAATGCCGTCTGGACCCATGCCCTGGAATGCGTA
Source organism: Treponemataceae bacterium (assembly GCA_024413635.1). GTDB lineage: Bacteria > Spirochaetota > Spirochaetia > Treponematales > Treponemataceae > Treponema_I. The sequence continues at coordinate 6,570 of JAKSTT010000099.1, forward strand.
GGGGCTGGTACGTGGTTTGAAGGCTCCGCCACGAAGGAATGTGGCACCACTGGCTTTTACGGCGCGGGCAATACCGGTTACCTGCTCGCGGCTTTCGACAGAGCAGGGGCCTGCAATGACACTGAATTTTGGGGCGCCGATAACTTCTTCCGTACGGCACAGTGCCTTAACGACATCCGAGGTGGTGTCCAGCGGAATATGGATGATGGTGTCATCAGGATGGAATTTGCGGTTTGCCATTTTGTATGGTTCCTGAACGCGCAGAACCTTGCTGACGATTTTGTTGGCTTCCAGGGATTCTTCGTTAATGTGGGCGGTATCTCCTACCAGACCCCATACGGTATCACCTTCACCTTCTATCTGATGGATTGAAACACCCAGTTCTTTCAGGTGACCTTCCAGTGATTTTTTTTCTTCCGCAGAAGCTCCACCATTCAATACGACGATCATTTTTTCTTCCTCCATATGCTGCCGCTACGGCTGACGCAACGGCAAAAAAAAAGGGCTTCCGCTTTCTGCGGAAGCCCTGTGATGTACTGGTAATTTCAGTTTACGTAACCGTAAGCTGTGTCAGTTCACACCTTCCGCACTGCATCTTGAGAAACCATAAAAGCTAAAGTAATAAAAGTATGCAAAACAGAATGTGCTCATACGTAAACGATATACTTCACCGTTCACTTTGTCAATATTAAAAATACTGAAGTTTTTTAGAAATACTGAAGAAGCTTGACTTATTTACTGAATAAATCAGCATGGGTGCCTGTTCTTGAGAGAGTCAGAATCATGCGGTTGCTGTCTTTCAGGTAAATGAGCAGCCAGTCAGGTGAAATATGAAGCTCCCGGAAGTGCTGCAGATTTCCACGCAACTGGTGGTCCTGATACTGTTCTGGAATAGGCTGATCATTTTGTAAAAGTTTAAGAACTGCCTTCAGCTTGTTTAAGTCATATTTCCTTTTGGCAAGCAATTTCAGATCTTTCCGAAATTTACCGGTTGTGATTATTTCGTATGCCATCAGTTGTAGTCCGGACTATCGGGTTCTGCGCACAGAATGTCATTGAACATTTCATCAACGTTCGTATACCTTTTTGCTTTAATCTTGCCGCTAAGGATATCTAGTGACTCATGCATGGCGGCAAGAGTTTCTTCGTTAAAATCCTCATCTTCTTCTGCTTCAATCTCAAAGGGAATCTTTCTTGTCCGGTTTACGGCCTTAATGAATACGTTAATTGCGGTGGTAACGTTCATTCCCATCTTGTTACAGATTTCTGAAAAAGTATCTTTATCTTTGGAATCCACATTAATGGTTATTGCAGCCATACATATATCTCCTCTAGTTATATAGTTGATATATGTATAATATAAAGGAATATATATAAACCGGCAATGAATTTTGCAGTAACCTATCGCTGCAGTTTCCAGATGATGCGGAGTACGCCGTTTTCGTATCGGGTGTTTCCAAGCACGAAAGTTCCGCATTCAGAGGTGTTTTCCACATGGGCACCGATGCAGGGGCAGATGTCGTAGTCGCCTACGTATACCAGGCGGAGCATTTCGCTGGCGTCTTCGGGAAGCCGGTTCAGGTCGCACAGGGTGGCAGCTTCTTCACGGGTAACAATGCGGCTGGTAACGGCCAGGTTCTGGTGCAGCACCTCGTTTACTTTTTCTGCAACGGCAGCAAGCTGTTCAGCGGTAGGCACTTTGTCTTCATCAAAATGGTAATCGCACTTTGATTTTTTTGCTTCAATATGGTTGCTGAATGAGCGTTCGCAGCCAAACATGTTTACCATGGTGCGGTTCAGTACGTGTTCTGCGGTGTGCATGGGCTCGCAGTAGTCTTTTTTTGGGGCATTAAGCTGGGGTTCGTTTTCTGTTGCCATAGGTTTCCTTACTTCCTGTAATGATCTTGTTGTTAAAAAGTATAGCATAAAACCGGTGCTTATTGTTTTGCCTTCAATGTTTAGTGGTATACTCAAGTATCTCAAGTACTAAGGAGTATCCACATGAAAGTAATTACAACAGATAAAGCCCCAAAAGCCATCGGTCCCTATTCTCAGGGGTATGTCAGCGGCGGCATGGTATTCACATCAGGACAGATTCCGGCAGATCCGGTAACTGGCGCCATTGTGGGAACTGCCATTGCAGAGCAGGCTGAACAGAGCTGTAAAAACGTTATGGCTGTTCTTGAAGCAGGCGGATCCGGAGCAGATAAAGTAATTAAAACTACCTGTTTCCTTGCAGATATGGCAGATTTTGCTGCTTTCAACGTGGTATACGAAAAATATTTCGTCAGCAAACCTGC